>JBMOGJ010000047.1:0-22426 GCA_049318425.1 Phycisphaerales bacterium
AGCGCGCGCGCCTCGGGCGGCAGCAGCGACGCGTAGATCTCGCCCTTCGGCCACAGCGCCAGCAGGAACTCCTTCGAGCGCGAGCTGAAGAGGTCCGCCTCCTTGTAGGAGAGGTTGATGAAGCGTCGCCCGAGGTACTCCCACAGCAGCGTGCCCGAGTCGGGCGTGAGCGGCCCCATCATCTCGGCCAGGATGCGCTCGGCGAACATGTCGCGGTGCAGCCCGATGAAGTGGAAGCGGATCAGCGACAGCAGCGAGCCCAGCCGGTCGGGATGCCCGCGGAATCCCGGCGCCAGGATCAGGCCGCCGACCTCGCTCGGCCCGCTGGTGTCGGTGCCGAGCTCGAGCGTCGTGTGCGTCTGCCCGAGCTGGAGATCCTCGCTGTAGAACGCGCGCTTTCCCGCCTTCAGGAAGATGTGCGGATGCCCCTCCCACGACACGCAGCAGAGGATCGTGCAGGTTCCGACCGCCTCGCCCGACTCGAGGTCCTCGAGCACGAACATGAACTCGCGCTGGCGGATGTCGTCGACATCGCCGGCGAAGCTGCGGCGGCTGCGGCCCACCTTGGCCGCGAGGAGGTCCTTGTCGGCCGGCAGGTTGATGAAGTGGACCATCTTCGCCAGCTTCAGTAGCGTCGGAAGGTCGTCGAGGATGGCGGGTCGGATGACGAACATGCGTGATGGTCCCGCGCGTCACGGCGTGCGCGCGAACGACTTCTCCATGATCTCGAACACGGGGCCGAACTGCTCGGGCTTCATCACGCCGACCGGCGGCAGGAAGCGCAGGTGGTACGGACCGTGTCCGCAGCTGAAGGCGATCACGCCGTCCTCGAACAGGTTGTTGAGCAGCTTGCCGATCCGCTCGCGGTTTCCGCCGAAGGGCGTCAGGCGCATCATGCCGCCGTGGCCGGCGACGACGGTCCTGCTCGTGCGGCCGAGCGAGTTGACCACCGGCGGGAACCACTGCGGATGCTTGGCGACGAACGCGTCGGCGTGCTCGCGGTACGCGGCGTGCAGCCTCGCGATGCGGCCGGTCGGCCCGTAGTAGCCACCCGACTGCAGGCGGCGCAGGATCGAGAGTCCGGAGGTGAACGCGCTCGTCGACGCGGCGAAGGTGCCCGACAGCAGGCCGGCCTTCGGGTTGAAGTCGGCGGTGTACAGGCACGCGCAGGCCTGCGTGATCTTGCCGATGGTCACGACGTCGATGTACTCGCCGAGGTTGAGCCGCTCGAAGCAGAACATGCTCTCGGTGCGGCCGAAGGTCTGGACCTCGTCGTCCCAGATCGGGATGCCCGCCTTGCGCGCAGCCTCGAAGAGCGCCACGAAGAACTCGCGCGGCGCGGTGTTGAAGCCGCCCTCGCCCTGCACGAGCTCGGCGATCAGGCAGCAGTGCTGCCCGGGATAGCGGTGGATGAGCTGCTCGAGGTGCCACAGCGTCATGTCGATCGATCGCTGGCCCATCTCGGGGTCGTAGAACGGCAGGTAGTCGACGAGGATGTTCTGCGCGATGCCCTGCCGGTACGCCGCGGTGTCGCCGATCTGCGACATCGTGGTCGAGCGGCCCATGAAGCAGTCGGCGAAGGCGATGATGCGCGGCGCGGCGTTCGTCTTCTGCTGGCAGACCTTGAGCGCGGCCTCGTTGGCCATGCAGCCCGAGTTGGTGATGAAGCAGTGCTTGAGGCGCGAGCTGCGCGCGGCCTCGCGCGCGAGGAACTCGCCGAACTCGATCGCCTCGGGGTTGTACTGCAGGTTGCCCTGCATCACGAGGTCGGAGATCGAGCCGCGGATCGAGGCCTCGATGAGTTCGGGGTTGCCGTGGCCGAACATGTGCACGCCGATGCCGTTGATGAGGTCCCACTTGACGCTGCCGTCGACGAGCTCGACGAGCGCCCCGTTGCCGACGCCCGAGCCGAGGTACGGATAGAGCGGTCCGCGGCCACGGACCTCGGTGGCGCGCTTGAGCCAGCCGTCGAGCGTCTCCTTGAGCGCGGCGTGCGCGGGGCGGGCGCCGGTGAGCTCGCGCTGCTTCGCCTCGACCTCGGTGCGGATGGCGCGGATGGCGGCATCGATCGCGGGGCTCGAGTGCAGTGCGGAACCGACGGTGGCGGGAGCGGCAAGGGTGGTCGTCATGTGCGGATCACGGGAGGGTCTGCCCGCGGGAGCGCGGGGAATGCTGTTTTCGTCCGATCGCCGAGGGGGGCTGTAGCGTAGGCCGCGGGATTTGCCGCGGTTACTGGACGCGTGCCTGCCGCACGAGCAGGATCGCCAGCATCGACGCCCTCGGGACGAGGGAATCGAGCTCGATGTACTCGTCGGTGCGGTGCAGATTGCCGCCGATCGGGCCCATGGTGTCGATCGTCGGCAGTCCCTCGGCCTGCATGAGGTTGCCGTCGGACACGCCGCCCGACTTGCCGAAGCCGACCTTCTGGCCGAGCGGCTCGCCGATCGCGCGGATCTCCTCGGCCAGGGCGCGCACCGCGGGAATCACCGGCTTCGCCGGGCGGTTCGACTCGTACTCGAGGCGCGTGCGCGGGAGCGGCGCGTCGGGCGCGGTCGCGAGCGCGAACAGGCCGCGCTGGAGCGCCTCCTCGCGCGCAGCGTCCTTGAAGCGCGCGTTGCCCCAGCCGCGGGCGCGGTCGGCCACGATGTTGGTCGCCTTGCCGCCCTCGAGCGGGCCGATGTTGACGACGGTGCCCTCCGCGAGATCGACGAGCTTCGCCGCCTCGAGGATGCGCGCGGCGAGCGCGTTCACCGCGCTCACGCCGTTCGCGAAGTCGCGGCCGGCGTGCACGGCGCGTCCCTCGCACTCGATGCGGAAGGTGCAGGAGCCGAGCCGCTCGAGCACGAGCGATCCATCGGGCAGCGCCGGCTCCATCGCGAGTCCGATCCCCCCCGCCGCCGCGCACGCACGGGCCTCGGCGCGGATCGCGCGCTGGCTGTGCAGGCTGCCGGTCTCCTCGTCGGAGTTGAGGAGCACCGTCCACGCGGGACGCACGCCGAGCTCGGCGAGCACCTCGAGCGCGTGCAGCATGATCACGAGGCCGCCCTTCATGTCGATCGCACCCGGGCCCTCGGCCCGCGTCGGCGAGGTGCGCGACAGCCTCTGGAAGTCGCCGTGCGGGTCGTGCACCGTGTCGAGGTGTCCGGTCAGGAGGATGGGCGTGCCCGAGCCGCCGCGCGATCGCGCGCGGAGCGCCACCGGCGGCGCGGCATCGGCGCGCTGCCCCGGCTGCACGATCCAGGCCGGCTTGGGATCGCCGGCGATCTCGTCGATCCCGGCACCGAGCGCGGCGAGCCTCGCGCGCATGATTGCGCGGAAGCGCGCGAGCCCTTCCTCGTGCCCCGAGCAGGTGGGAATCGCGACGAACTCGGCGAGATCGCGCTCCATCGCCGCGGCGCGCGCGGCGAGCCTGGCGGCGATCTCGCGCTCGACGGGCGCTCCCGACGCGGGCGATGGATCAGACATGGACCACCCCGTGCGTCGCCAGCGCGCCAGCCAGCGCGTCGAGGTCGACCTCGCCCTCGAAGACCTCGCTGGCGGGGCCCGTCATGCGCACGCTCGCGTCGTCACGCGGCCATTCGAGGCGGAGCGGTCCGCCGGGAAGCTGCGCGTCGAGCGTGCGCGCGCCCCGTCCGAGCAGCACGCCCGCGACGCAGACGGCGCTCGCGCCGGTCCCGCACGCAAGCGTGATGCCCGAGCCGCGCTCCCAGGTGCGCATCACGGCGTCATCGGCGGATCCGCCGACACCCACGCGCGCGCCCGACCCGAACTTCACGAAATGCACGTTGATCCGCGCGGGGAACCACGCGTCGCGCTCGAAGCGCGGACCGACCGACTCGAGCGGCACCTTCCACGGATCGTCGCAGACAAGGATCGCGTGCGGGTTGCCCATCGAGACCAGCGTGAGGTGCGGCTCGACCCCCGCGGCGCTCCACCAGCCCGCCGGGCCGAAGCGCGCGAGATCGATCGGATGCGCGACCACCCGGGCCTCGTCGGCGAGACCCTCGATGCGCGCGGGAATGCGCGCGTGCGCGAGGATCGGCGCCCCCATCATCACGCTCGCGCACGCCACGCGACCGTCGGCGCCGCGATCCCACGAGACCTCGAGCACGCCGCGCCCCGTCTCGATGCGCAGCGGGTTCGCCGACGCGATGCCTCGGTCGACCGCGAACTTGGCCACGCAGCGGATGCCGTTGCCGCACATCTCGCCCTCGCTCCCGTCGGCGTTGAACATGCGCATGCGCAGGTCGGCGTCGGCGCGGGTCGGCGGGCACACGGCGATCAGCCCGTCGCTGCCGATGGCGAAGTGCCGGTCGCTCACGAGCCGCGCGGCACGCGCGAAATCGAGGCCCGCGTGCTGCGAGCCATCGATGTAGACGTAGTCGTTCCCGATGCCGTGCATCTTGGTGAAGCGCATCGCCCGAGTGTATCGCTTCAGAGCGGCAGGCTGCCGAGCACGATGCCCGCACCGACCACCGCGAGCGCGCCCCAGCGCAGCGCCGCCATCAGTCCGTCGATCGCGAGCGCGCCGTGCGCACGACCGACGAGCGCGCGCAGGTAGTCCTGCCGCCACGCGATCGAGCCGTGCCGCCAGCTGCCGCGCACTGGCGGGACATGGTTGAGGAGCGCCACCGATCCGAGTGCGGTCACCATCGCGTCGACGGCCTGCGGCGACGCATCCTCCCGCCCCTCGCGCGAGCTCAGGAGCTGCACGGCGTAGGTGTCGGCCTGCCGCTCGAACCGCCGGCTCGCGAAGCCGAACATCGCGAGCCCGACGACGAGCACCGCGGCGTCCCGCAGCAGCCCCGCCGATCGCGCGGCGTCGGCGAGCTCCGCCTCGGGCAGCTCGGCGGCGGCACGCTCGAAGAGCTCCTGCGCGAGCGGCGTGACCAGCATCCCCGCGAGGGTCCAGCACGCAAGGATCACCGCGAGCATCCACGGCAAGTGCCGCCGCACGACATGGCCGAGCTCGTGCGCCATCACCGCCCGCACCTGCTCGCGCGGCATGCACTCGAGCAGGCAGTCGGACAGCATCACGCAGCGCAGCCCCGGCAGCACGCCCATCACGGCGGCGTTCGCCACCAGTCCGTCGGTCGGCCACACCCAGATCTCGCGGACGCCGATCCCCGCGTGGCGGGCGAGTTCCTCGAGATCGTCGCGCATCGATCCCGCGCCGAGGCGCCGCAGCCCGAGCAGCGGCGGCACGATCAGCGGCACCAGGACGAACAGCAGCAGCGCCCCCGCCACCCCGCCGGCGATGCGCGCGGCGTCGGAAAGCTCCGGATCGAACCGGACCGCCACCGCCCGCGCGCCTTCGCTCAACAGGACAGGCACGACCAGCGGCACCAGCATGGGCAGCAGGCCGGCCCGCGCCTGCGCGAGCACATACGCAGGCAGCGAGGGCATCGGGTGCAGCGGCATGAGCCCGTCGAGGCCGCGCATGAGGGTCGACTCGCGGATCCGCCGCTCGATGCCCCAGGTGGCTGCGTACCCGAGCAGCGCCGACGCGACCGCCGACGCCATCAGCAGGACCGCGACGCCGCCCTGCCCGATCGTCGGCACCAGCGCGGTCGGCAGCGCGCTGCAGGCCGCGACCGCGAGCGCGAGCGTGACCGGCCAGCCGAGCATGCCCATCACGCCGTAGAAGCGCTCGACGCCGCGGCGGTCGCCCCGGTCCATGCCGCGATGCGCGGCGGAGGCGAGCAGCACGCCGGCCGCGAGCACCAGCGCAGGCGCCGCGGCGAGGCACGCCGCGCCCACCCAAGCGCCGAGCGGCAGCGAACCCGCGAGTTCCCCCGCGAGGAGCGCGATCGAGACCTGGATGATCAGGATCAACTGCATGGTCGCCGCCTCGGCGCGCGCCGCCGGTCAGTGCTCCGGCCGCGCGACGGCCCCGAGATCGACCACGAAGCGGTCATGGCGGTAGAAGTCGACATCGATCAGGTCCGCCGAGAGGAAGGTGAAGACCAACCCGTTGCACCGCGTGCTGTCGGCGAAGGCGAAGTCGCCGGTGTGCGGCCCGGCGTAGTTCGCGTTGTCGTACTTCTGCGTGTGGTTGTGGTAGTGGAACAGCCCGGTGTAGAGCGCGTCGAACAGCGCCTGAGGGCTCTCGAACCGGAGATCGCCCTGCTTCGACCGCGGCGGGAACTCGAGGAGCTCGCCCCGGCCGGACGCGTCGAGCGCGAGCACGCCGCCGTACTCGGTCGAACGGTCCTCGCGGTCGCGGTCGGCCTGCTCGAAGAGGTGGCGCAGCAGCGCCGGCTCGGTCAGCACGTCGAGCGCCATCACCATGGCGGCGAGGTCCGACCACTGCGCCCGCCCGCGCTGCTGGTAGAGGATCTCGGTGAACCCGTCGCCGAACCCGGTGAAGTCGGGCGACGCCCTGCGCCTTCCCTCGGTGCGGCGCGCGATCTCGTCGTAGAGCTCCGCGTCCGAGGCGGTCAGGATCTCCGGGCGGCGGCGCTTCGCGGCGACCGCGGTCGGCAGCGAACGGATCTCCATCGCCTCGCGGCGCTCCTTCGGCATCGCGGCGAGCGCCTCGCGCGCCGACTCGAAGAACGCGCGGCGCGAGTCCTCGCACAGCTTGCGCGCCCAGAGGATCTCCTCGCGCGTCGTCGGCAGCACGCCGAGCTCGGTGGCCACGCGGGCCAGGTCGGTCAGCATCGCATCACCGCGGGTCGCCTCGGGGTCGGCGAGCAGCGCCCGCAGCCGCGCGGCGTCGCCCGACTTCATGATGAGCTCCCAGCAGCGCGCGCGCAGGTTCGCCTGCGTGGCCGGGTTCGACTCGCGCATCGTGCGCAGCAGGGTGTCGGTCACGCGGCCCTCGCCCACGATGGCGGCCAGCGCCGCGCGCTCGGGCCGGTCGTCGCGCATCTCGAACCCGGTCGCGGGATTCGCCCAGGCGCGGATCAGGGTCGGCACCAGTTCCTCGATGCGCCGCCCGGCGATCATCGCGCACACCCGCTCGCGCCACGCGATGTCGCCCATGCGGGGAAGGCTGTTCTCGAGCGCCTCGACCAGCGCCTTGCGGTCGGTCTCGAACAGCAGGTCGAAGGCCTGCACCCGCGCATCGATCGCGTACCCATCGGCGGCGACCAGGCGGCGGAGCGCGGCCTTGGTCGCATCGTCCACGCCGCGCTGCCGGGCGGCCGCGAGCGCGTCGAAGTAGCGCTCACGGGCCTGTCCGGTGCGCGAGAGCACCTCGGCGGGGTTCGACACGCTGTCGGGCCCCTGCGTGCAGGACACCGGAAGAAGCATGAGCGCGGCGGAGGCGACGGCGACCGCCGCAGTCCGGACGCACGGACGAGGATGAACGAAGTTCCTGAGCATGCGCCGAGACCGTATCATCCGCGCGCCATGAGCGAGCCGAACGCCGCACCGCGCGCCTCCGAATCGCCGTCGAACGACGGCGAGGCGGCGTTCCGCCGCGAGGTCGAGCGCCTCCTCGGGCTCATCCGCCCTGCCGTCCAGGAGGACGGCGGCGACATCGAGCTGGTGTCGGCCGACCCGGCCGGGCTCGTGACGATTCGCTTCCTTGGGGCGTGTGTCGGCTGCCCGTCGTCGGGCATGACCCTCCACCACGGGATCGAGCGGACGCTTCGCACCAAGCTCGGACCGCAGGTCCGGGTCGAGGCCGTGCCCTAACGCCGAGAGTGCGCCCCTCAAGCGCCGCCCTCGGATGGTCCGAATCGGCGTTTTTTGCCTCGGCCGCGCGCCATGGACGCCCTTCGGCCCGCGCCGGTCTCGGCGAAACTCGGTGGGATTGCTTCCGCGCCCCCCGATCCTCGGGTAGTCTGACCCTGTCAGCCATGTGGCGGACGGGTCCGAAAGACCCGGGCAGGAGGTCCCCCGATGCTTGTGATCACTCGTCGTGAAGGTGAAGAAGTCGTGATCGGTGACCCGTCGTCGCCGATGGGTGTCGTGCGCATCGTCGCCATCAAGGGCGACCGCGTGCGCGTGGCGTTCGACTTCCCGCGGACCGTCGAGGTCCACCGCCGCGAGGTGGCGGACGAGATCCTCGCCAACGCCACCCCTGAGGAGCGCCCGGTGATCGGCCAGATCCGGCCGGCGACCGAAGGCGGCTGAACGGCGTCTGAACTCCAGCGCCTCGCCTGACGAGGCGACGCCATCAACCCACGCATGAATCACACGCGCGCGCCTCTCGGCGCGCGCGTGTTGCTTTGGAGGTGGTCTTCGCCGACCGCCCGTTTCGCGGTCCGCGCCCCTTCCCGAAAAGGAAAGCGGCTCCGGCCCTCTCGGGTCGGAGCCGCGAATCCCAACGACCAGCGATCCGTGCCGGTCCCTGTGATTGCCTGGCCGTCCTTGGCCAAGCGGAGCGATGCGAAGGAGCCTGCGCGCACCCGTGGCGCAGGCTGTGCTGGAGTACGGCCGTTGCCTCAACGACCGTGTTTCCGCGCGTCCCTGCGCTTCCACGTTTCCAGCCACCGGTTGCCCGGCTTCCTTCGTTGCGGATGGCTCGACGATCCGTGTCGCACCATCCGCGAGATTCGTTCCAATCGCGACCGTGCCCGTCAGGGCGCCATCGCGTCAATACGTGCTTCGTCGTCTCGGTCAGGCGGGCCGCTTGGCGAGCCGCATGAGCTCGCGCTCACGCTGTCGCTCCTCGACCGTCGCCAGCTCCAGGTGGTCGCGCACACCAAGGATCACGACCGTTCCACTCAACCCGAAGTCGTTCAAGAGCCGATCGGGGATGCGCACACGACCCGCGCTATCGAAAGGCACCCTTGCGGACCGGGGAAACAGATCCCGGTTGAACCTGACCACTTCCTCTTGCGTGACCAGGCCGCTCTCGATGCGGTCGGCCTGCTCCTCGAACTTCTTCTCTGGCCAGAGCCAGAGCGATCCGTTCTGACCGGGAGCGGCGATGAACGCATCGCCATGCCGCTCCGACTTCCATGCATCACGGATCTCCGACGGGATGGCCAGTCGTTGCTTCGCGTCGAGGGAATGCTCGTACTCGCCGAGAAACATGCTTGGGCTGGTCCCTTCGGACAATGGGAAGATACTACACCTTGCCCCACCTTTCAACACCTCGACCCACTTGGGCGACTTTTTCTTGAAGTTTTTTCAGAATTTCGGGGACCGTCGCGGTGGCTTCTGGCCGTAAGCGACTCATATTTCGGTGGTTACGGCGGAGTTTGTGCGGTGCGAGTCGTAGGGCACCGTTTCGCCGTGCGTGTTGATGGCCCCCACCGATGAACTCGGCCCCCACTCCAGAGATGTTGCAGGCGTTGGCCAACGTGCCCGCCGGGCAGTTCCTCATCACCACCGCCTACGGGGATGTGCGCGACGGCCGCATCGTGGAGCGGGTGCAGCAGTGCGGGACCAACCCGCCGATGCTGCTCGTGGCGATGGAGAAGGGTCACACCCTTTCGCCGCTCATCCGTGACAGCCGGACCTTCGCGATCTCGCTGCTTGATCCGAACGAGCGCATGCTGCAGCGGGTCTTCGGGCCGGAACGGCGCATCGGCGACGACCCCTTCCTGACCTACCCGCACCGGGTCGGGGCGCTCGGCGCGCCGATCGTGACGCGCGCGGTGGCCTGGTTCGACTGCGAGGTCGTGCGCCACCTCGACATGGAGACCAACTTCGAGCTCTACATCGGGGTGGTCCACGCCGCCGGCGTGGGCACGGCGCCGATCCAGCGGCTCAGCGCGGCGCTCCACGCGACCCGGACGGTCGATCGCGCCGCCGACGCTGCGCGCGCGGACGTCCGCAAGGATGCGCGGAAGGATGTGCGGAAGGACGCCCTCGTGGTGCGTCCGCGGATCACGCCCGACCGCGCACCCGCCGCCGAGTCCCCTGCCGAACGCCCCCGCTCGACCAACCCGATCCGCAACGGCACGCGCGTACGCTAGCGCTCCATGCTGCGACTTCCCCCGGCGCCGCCCACGCTGCGCGACGACCCATCGAACCGACTCGGCCTCGACTTCGCGGCGGAGTCCTCACGCTTCCCGAGCCTCGGCTACGGGATCGTCGACATCCACGCGCACATCAACGGCACCGACGCCAGCGCCATCTGGGGACCGATCGCGCGCGCGTACGGCGTCGAGAAGACGTTCTCGATGACGCGGCTCGAGGACGTGCCGCTCATGCGCGAGCGCTTCGGCGACGCGATCGAGTTCATCACCATCCCCGACTTCATGCACAAGGACCGTCGGCACGGCCACGGCACCGACTACCTCGCGCGCATCGAGCGCTACCGCGAGCTCGGCACGCGCATCGTGAAGTTCTGGAACGCGCCGCGCTTCATCGACTTCGGGCTCGAGGCCGGCGACAAGGACCTGCTCGCGCTCGACGGCCCGATGCGGCTCGAGCAGATGCGGCTCGCCGAGCGGCTCGGCATGATCTTCATGACGCACGTCGCCGATCCCAACACCTGGTTCGATGCGAAGTACACCGACACCGCGAGGTACGGACGCAAGCTCGACCACTACGCGCCGCTCCGCAAGGCGCTCGACCGCTTCGGCATGCCGTGGATCGCCGCGCACATGGGCGGGTTCCCCGAGGATCTCGGGTTCCTCGACCGCCTGCTGGAGGCGCATCCCAACCTGCACCTCGACACCAGCGCCACCAAGTGGATGGTGCGCGAGCTCGGCCGACACTCGCGCGACGAGATCGTGTCGTTCCTCGAGAAGTGGCGCGGGCGGATCCTGTTCGGCACCGACACCGTGACCACCGACGAACATCTCCGCGAGGGCGACAAGAGCTCGGAGATGGGTAGGAAGGCGACCAGCCGCGACGGCGCGCACGACCTGTACGCGAGCCGCTACTGGGCGCTGCGCATGATGTGGGAGGGACACGGCGAGGTGACTTCGCCCATCGCCGACCCGGATCTCGCGATGGTGGCGCCCGACCGGCACGGGCCGCTCGACGCCCCGCCACTGCGCGGGCTCGCGCTGCCCCCCGACCTGCTGCGCGTGCTCTACCGCGACGCGGCGCTCGCGCTGCTCGCCAAGGCGTGAAGCCCGCGCGCGAGCTGCGCGACATCGTCGCCGAAGCGATGGACGAGCGGGTGCGCCGCGTGCGCGCCGAGCTCGATCGATCCATGCACGAACGCGGGCCGCGCGCAGGCGAGCGACCAGAGCGCCGGCAGCGGCGACATCGGCTGCGCGGCGAAGGCGCGCTCGCCCTCGGCGAGCTCACGCCATCCCTTGCAGTGCAGCGGAAGCGTGGCGACGCCGTCCTGGTCGTGGATCGACGCCTCCAGCGCGGGCAGGAGCTCCCACGGACGATCCGCGCGCTCGTCGACGACGATCGGCCGCGACTGCGACGCCGACGCCAGGAACGCACTCATCTGCGCGACGCGCGCCGAGCGCGGCGACACCACCATGCGCAGCGGCGTGCCGCCGACGCGTGCCATCGCGAGGGCCCGCGTGGCGAAGTGGAGGTCGATCCACTCCGACGGATCGCCCGCCACCAGGACGGCGCATTCGTGTGGAAGAATGCCGAGCTCGCGGCGGATACGCGCGCGGCGGCCTTCGGGCCACGCGGTGGCATCGGTCGTTGCGCCCGATGCGGCGGCGGCCGGAGCGCCCGTCGCGGCGACGAGCATCGGCAGCGCGGCCGGCACGCACGCGAGCGGCGCCGCCTCCGCCTCCACCGGGTCGGGGAGCGGGAACGGCGGTCGCGCGTTGAACTGACCGCGCGCGTCGCGGGCCGAGAGCCACTGCGCGCGGGGGCCGTAGGCGATGCGCCGGAGCGGCGCGTCGGGATTGCGCCTGTGTTCGGCGCCGGGGGCCGTCTCGAGCGCGGCGCGAAGTTCGTCTTCGAGTGCGCGCGCACCGTGCGCCATCCACCACGAGCCCGCCACGCGATTCGAGTGGGCGACCACGACTCCGTCCTTCAGCCCGAACCCTCGCAGCCGCTCGACGAAGGCGGCGGGGCCGAACACCGCGACCGCGTCGCCAGGACGGGCCTCGCGCGCGACGCGCTCGAGGGTGCAGTCGCCCGCTTCCTCGAAGCAGAGGATGTGGACGGCGGGATGTGAATCGCAGGACATGGGTGGGAGCTGCGGCGTGATGCGATGCTGCGGCTGGATGCGATGCTGCGGCGTGGTGCGATGCTGCTGCTGGACGCGGCGCCGCGCGTCACTTCTTGCGCGTGCCGAGGTTCTCGCCGAGATCGATGCGGTCGTGCTTGTAGAAGAGCTCGGCCACCTTGATCGCGACCTTGCCCGCGAGCTCCTCCTCGAGCTGCGTGCGACCGGCGCGGGTGCGCAGGATGCTCGGATCGGCCTCGCGGATGGTCGCGGTGACCTCGCGACCCTCGGGGATCGAGGCGGAACTCGGGTAGACGCGCGCCTTGGCATCGATGTCGATGACCTTGACGCGGAGCGTGGCGGTCGGGCGCAGTCCCTGCGAGTCGCTGCGGCCCGCGAGGTCGAAGATGATCGGCTGGATGTAGATCACCTGGCTCGCGTCGAGCGCGCCGGCGATCGATTCGATCGACATCATCTTCTTGGCGTTGCCGCCCGAGCCGGAGCGCGAGATCGCGATGGCGTCGCGGGTCGCCACCGTCGAGGTGAGCAACTCGCGGCCCATGAGGTCGAACGAGATCGCGTCGCCGATCGCGGTCCGCAGCGCGGTGCGCGGGAGGATGTTCTTCGGGTCGTCGACGAAGACGACCGTCTTCTTGTCGGGCAGCGTGTACTCGGCCTCGATCTGGCCGGGGCCGTCGATGGCGTACGCGACCGGCGTGACGATGTTGCACGACGCCAGCGGCAGCGAGAGGATCGCGCCGGCCGCGAGGACGGCGGTCGAGGTCAGCAGGCGCGCGGCGTGGATGGTGGTCGGCTTCATGCGGTGCGTGCTCCGGCGGACGGGCCGGCGGCGGATCTCGCCGCGGCGGGTCGCGGTCATTCGGGGTACTTGTCCTCGATGTGGCGGTAGAAGAGCCACGACGAGCGCTGGATGAAGCGGGTCAGCAGGCCCTTCTCGATGTCCTCGCGGCGGGCCGACTCCTTGCCGATGCCCTCCTTGTCGGGGAACTTCGAGACGATGTTGGTGGTGTAGACGAACTCGTCGGGCGCGAGGCCGTCGGACTCGATCACGCCGATGTTCGCGCCCGCGACGCCATCCCAGAGGTAGCTGTTGCCGGTCGGGTTGAGGCGGTACTCGTAGAGGTCGACGTAGACGAGGCGCTCGACGCCGAGCTCGCGGGCGACGTCGCCGTAGGGCAGCGCGCGCCACTGCGGGGTGCGGTACTGCCAGTTGAGCACGGTCGCGGGCGGGAGCACGGTCGCGTTGCGCACGTACATGCGGATGCGCGCGGCGAGGTTCGCGGTGATGTTCGCGACGACGCCGGGATGCTCGACGAGCGTCGCGTAGTCGGCGTTGACCACGACGGCGCAGGCCTTGCCCTCGAGGCCGTCGTAGGCGGCGGGGACATCGAGCTTCTTGCCGCGCTCGATCTGCTGGCCGAGCGCGCCGACCGCGCCGGCGATGCAGCCCGGCAGCTGGAGCGCGGCGACGATCATCGCCGCGGCGAGCAGGCGCGTGCCGATGCGGGCGGTGTTGGTGAGGTCGGGGTTGCGCTGCGTCATGTCGTGTCGATCCGTTGCATCCGCTCGATCAGCCGATCCAGCCGCGCATGGACGCGGCCTTGTAGCCCCAGGCCAGCAGCGCCGCGAGGCCGAGGAGCCAGGCGGCGCGTGCGTTCCACAGACGCTCGTACACCGGCCACAGCGTGCGGCCGGTCACGATCGTCCATGCGGAGGCGACCAACGCCATACCGGTCGCGATCGCAAGCAGGCAGCCCATCGGCTGTGCGAGGAAGCTCTCGAGCAGGCGCCCCTTCGCCGCGAGGGCGTAGGAGGTCGTCATTCCGCAGGAAGGACATGGTACCCCGAAGCGCGCCGGCCACGAACAAGGTGGCAATCCGAGCGCCTGGTGCGTCCCGAAACCTTTCTGCGCGGGCGCGAGGGCCCAGGCGACGCCGAGAAGCCCGCCGCTGAAGAGGAAGATGATGACCGCGGCGACGCGTCGCCGGGCGACCTCGGAGGGTTCGAGCGCGAGGATCAGCGGCAACGCTGGCGCGGACTCGATCGCCCCCGCCGCAGTGGCACCGATGGTCGCCGGGGTCGTGGTGGGCGTGGTGGTCGGCTCGGACACGGGCATGCAGGGTAGCCGCGCGGGCGGCGCGGGTGGCGTACCTTCCGCAGCATGACACCGACCGGTTCCGCCGAAGGCTCCGCACGCACTCCCGAGTCCGACGCCGGTCGCGCGCGGGGCCCCGTGTGGGCCGATGCGCATCTCGACCTCGCGTACCTCGCGGTGAACGGCCGCGACATGCGCGCCGCGGTGCCGGCGGACGCGCCGCACGCGCTCACCCTCGACGCGCTGCGGGCCGGCGGCGTGCGCGTCACGTTCGGCACCATCTTCACCGAGCTCGGCAGCGACCCCGCGACCGAGCGGGCCGCCTACCGCGACTCCGACGACCTCGAGGGCGCCCACCGCGCGGGCCTGCTGCAGCTCGAGTGGTACGAGGAGATGGAGCGCGCCGGCGAGATCGACATCGTGCGCACCCAGGCCGACTACGCCCGCGCACTCGAGGGCCGCAGCGGGCGCCCCGGCATCGTGATCCTGATGGAGTGCGCCGACCCCATCCGCTCGCCCGACGAGGTCGCGTGGTGGCACGCGCGCGGCCTGCGCGTGGTCGGCATGTCATGGGGACACGGCAGCCGGTACGCGGGCGGCAACGCGCGCGCGGGCGGCATCACGCCGATCGGGCGACGATTCGTCGAGGCGCTCGACGCGCACGGCATCCTGCATGACGCGTCGCACCTGTCGCGCGCGGCCTTCGACGACCTGCTCGCGCTCTCGGACCGCACCGTGATCGCCTCGCATTCGAACGCGCAGGCCCTGCTGCGGGAGAGCGAGCGCCACCTCACCGATGCGCAGATCGCGGCGATCCGCGACCGCGGCGGCTGGATCGGGCTCAACCTCTACGGGCGCTTCCTCGCGCACGAGCGTCGGGCGACGCTGGCGGACTGCGTGGCGCAGACGATGCATGTCGCGCGCATCGCGGGCTTCGACCGCGTCGGGCTCGGCAGCGACCTCGACGGCGGATTCGGTCGCGCCGAGCTGCCGCTCGAGATCCAGTCGCCGTCGGACTACGGGCGCCTGCTCGACGGACTCGAACAGGCGGGATTCATGGCGGCCGGCGGCACGCGCGAGGGCTTCGCGCACGGCAACCTCGGCCGCGTGGTCGCGGCGAGCGGGTGCCTCGGCCGCGGAAGCGCGGGCGGCGGGACCTCGGCCGCGTGGACGCGGCCCGCGGCGGCCTCGGCTGAGGCGTCGTCTGAGTGAGCAGTCGCGCGCAGGCGTCGGTCAGGCGGAGAGCGTCTGCACGTCGAAGCAGCGGCGGCCGGCGAACTCGAGCTGGCGGATCACGCGGATCGTGGCGCCCTCGATCTGATCGAGGTCGCGGAGATCCTGCACGAACACATCGATCGCCGGGTCGTCGGCGGTGACGATCTCGGGATACGCGCGCCGGAAGAGCGCCGTGTTCTCGCGCAGCCAGGTGCGGGCGCGCTCGAGCATGCGGAGGTCGTCGACGCGGCAGACGAGGTGCAGCCGCCCCTCCTGCTCGACCGCGAACTCGATGCGCTCGCAGCGCGGCGCGACATGGTCGATGCGCTCGAGACCCGCGACGAAGGGCACGAGGCTCTCCGGCAGACCGCCCTCGACGATGCGCGCGACGGGCGGCGCCACCGACGGGCCGGCGACGGCCGAGGCGCTGTAGTTCGCCGTGGCGCGGGTGGTCGCGCCTGCGGCGACGGCCTCGCGCAGCGCGGCCGATGCGTCGCGAAGGACACTCGACGCGTCGGCGAGGATGCCGCGGCTGCGCATCTCCTCGCGCGGCGCGCTCTGCGAGGCGGCGACCGGCGCCGTGCGCTCGACCGGCGGCGTGCGCGGCGGCACGCTGCGGAACGGCTCGTCGCCGCGGTCGACACGGGTCGGAAGCTCGGCGCGGAACGGGATCGCGTCGGCAGGCGCCGAGCGACCGCCGTGGGCGGTGTCGGAAGGCGCGCGGTCGGGCAGCGGACGCGTGGGAGCGAAGCGCTCGGGATTGGAACGCTCGGGGCTGGAACGCTCAGGGCTGGAACGCTCAGGGCTGGATCGCTCGGGGCCGGAACGCTCAAGCACCGGCCGCTCATGCACGTGCCGTTCGGGCATGCTCCGCTCCATGCCGCCGACGCGCGCCGCCGGCGCCTTGCGCTCGGCGCGCGGGGCGAAGCGCAGCGGACCGTCGGAGGACAGGCTCGCCAGCGGTGCCACCGCGCTCGCGGCGACCGGTGAGGCCGCACGCATCGGGTTCGCCAGCGTGCCCGCGATGATCTCGCAGATGCGCAGCAGGCTCGGCGCGGGATCGTCGAAGGTGCCGCGGAACGAGCTCTCGGCCGGCGCCACGCGCTGCAGTCCGCCGCGCACCGGAACCTGGATCGAGAGCGACGCGCCGGCGACCTCGCCGATGCGGGCGGCCACATGGGCGGTCTCCGCGCTGTCGGCGCCGAGGACCGCGACGGACAGCGATGGCCGCGCGGTGCCGATGCGGTCGGCGGCGTCGTTCGCGCCCTTCACCAGCCGGTAGGCGGCGACGATCGCGGCCTGGTCGGCGCCGGTGAGCACGACCACCTCGTCGGTGCCCTGCGGGATGTCGACCGGCTCCGCGTGGCGCGGCACGATCAGCCACTGCGACACGATCGGGGCGATCGCGCGGAGCGCCTCGTCGTACTTGGCCTGCGGATGGATGGACGGCCGGCGCGAACCGGCGCGGAAGACCTCGATCTGCACCGAATCGGCGAAGACCCGCACGAGGCAGACCGGTCCGTGCTCGCGCGCCTCGCGGTCGGCGTACTGCGAGAGCCAGAGCCCGCTCATGACCGGAAGGTGACCGACGAGCAGCAGCGTGCGCTTGGGCGCGAGCCATCCGCCGGGAAGTCCGTCGAATTGCGAGGCGAGCGTCATGGGGTGCGTCCTTCGAAGGCGCGACTGGCGTCCCCGCCGCGGACAGCGCCGGCCTCGTCGCGCGCGCCCGGGACCACGACCACGTTGGCGCCGACGGTCTCGTCACGCAGGTTGTTGAACTCGTCGAGCATCTCGTGGCCATCGACCACGATGCGGTACGCGTGCGTGCCGGGGAGCAGCGCGATGGTCGCCTCGAGGCGGCGCTGGTCGGCGCTCTCCACGAACGGCGTGACCGCGGGGTTCCATCCGTTGAAGTCGCCGACGAGCGCGGTCGCGCGGCGGGAGAACGGCAGCGTGAACACGACGGTTCCGTCGGCCTGCGCGCGGGGACCGAAGCCCCCGCCGACGACGCTCGCCTGCCGGGCGCGCTCGTTCAGCGCGCGGAGCCGCGAGGCCACGTCGGCGGCGCGGCCGCCGTCCGAGGAGCCCGAGGCGGCGCCGGGCGTGCCGGCGTCGCGGCCCGGTGCGCTGGTGGTGTGCGGGTTGGACGGCGCGGCGTGCGACGCGGGGTATGACGCGCCCTGCGACGCGGGATACGGCGCGATGCCCGCGGCCGGCGGCGTCACCGGGTCGTTCGCCACCCCACTCGCGGCGTGCGGCGTGATGTGGAAGGTCTCGACGGTCGGCACGGCCTCGACGATGAAGTCGTCGAGCACGCGCGTGACCGGCGCATGGCCGCGCAGCCAGGTGGCGAGCGCCTCGAAGTCGGCCTCGGCGGCCGAACCGGGCGCGAACTCGGTGATCGACTGCCCGTAGCTCGCGGCGTCGCGCAGCTCCTCGTGCTCGCGGATCACGATCGGGAGCAGCGCCTCCGGGCAGCGCCGCGAAAGCGCCTCGACGACGTCACGCGAGAGCGCGCGGCGCTCGTTCACCAGCGTCGGCAGCAGGCGGAACGGAATGTCGCGGCCGAAGCGGCCGACGACGGCCTCGATGGTCTGGATCTGCTTCTCGGCGCCCTTGAGGCTGAAGAAGCCCGTCTCGACGGGGATCAGCACGAGGTCGCAGGCGCGCAGCGCGTTGAAGGTGAGCAGGCCGATCGTCGGGGGACAGTCGATCACGCACCAGTCGAACTCGTCCTTCCAGGTCGAGAGGACGCGGGCGAGGCGGCGGTCGCGGTCGAAGCGCGCGGCGAGCGGGCCGTTGGGCGCCTCGAGCAGCGAGAGCGCGACGCTCGAGGGCGCGAGGTGCAGGTTGCGCGCGACCTCCCAGACGAACTCGTCGTGGCGCAGCGAGGCCGTGTTCTCGGCGATCATCGCGTCGGCGATGGTGCGCTCGATGCGGGCGTCGGGAACGCCCAGGCCCGCCGCGCAGTGGGATTGGGGATCCATGTCGACGAGCAGCGTTCGCACGCCGTCGCGCGCCATGACCGCGGCGAGATTGACTGCGGTCGTGGTCTTGCCACATCCGCCCTTCTGATTGACGATCGCGACGACACGCATGGGCGGCGTTATCGGCTTCGCGCCCGGAAACGCCAGAATTTTTGGAGCGCGGGCGGAGGCTCAGTCGTGCGCGGCGATCGCGGCGAGCGCGGCGTCGATCGCGGCCTGGATCGACGGATGGTCGGCGTCGGCCTCGACGGTCACCCGACCGATCGCCCGGGGTAGGACGAGGCGCAGCCGCCCCCCCTCCGCCTTCTTGTCGAAGCCCATGCGGCGCACGATCTCGGCGCGGGCGACCGTGGCAGGCAGGACGGTCGGCAGTCCGCAACGCTGGATGAGCGCGACGATGCGCGCGCTGTCGCGGTGGGCGAGCAGCCCGAGGTGCTCGGCACAGCGGCACGCCGCGTGCATGCCGATCGCCACCGCCTCGCCGTGCAGGAGATCGATGCCGGGGATCGTCTCGATCGCGTGACCGAAGGTGTGGCCGAGGTTGAGGGTCGCGCGGTCGCCGCGCTCGAACGGGTCGCGCGCGACGATCTCGGCCTTGACCGCGGCCGAGGAGGGGATGAGCCGGTCGAGCGCCGCGGGCTCGGAGGCGACCAGGCGGTCGGCATCCGCCTCGAGCATCGCGAAGCGCGGCTCGCCGGCGATGACGGCGTGCTTGATGCACTCGGCGAGGCCGGCGCGCAGCTCGCGGGCGGGCAGCGTGGCGAGCGTGTCGGGGTCGGCGACCGTGAGCCGCGGCTGCCAGAAGGCTCCCGCGAGGTTCTTGCCGAGGCCGCCGCCCGGGAGGGCGAGATTCACGCCGGTCTTGCCGCCGATCGACGCGTCCACCATCGCGAGCAGCGTGGTGGGCACCTGGACGAGGTCCACGCCGCGGAGGTAGGTCGCGGCGGCGAAGCCACCGAGGTCGCCGACGAGTCCGCCGCCGATCGCGACGAACAGGCCCCGGCGGTCGACGCGGTGCGCGAGCGCGGCGTGCCAGATCGCATCGACGGCGGCGAGTGACTTGAGCGGCTCGGTCGCGTCGACATGGACCGCGGCCACATGCGCGTGCGCGCCTGCGAGTGCGGCGGCGGCGCGCGTGGCGAAGTTCGCCAGATGCCGGTCGACGACCAGGAGCACGCGCCGATCGTGCACCGCCACGCCCTCGTCGGCGAGCAGTGTGCCCAGGCGCGCGATCGCCCCGCGCTCGACGAACAGGCTCGTCGGGCTTCCCGGGATGTCGATGCGGATGCGGGTGGCGTGGCTCAACGGTTGGTGTCCGGGGTGCGCGCCGACGACTCCCGGAGCCGCGCGAGCGCGTCTTCCGCCGAGAGGCCGGCGAGTTCCGCGGCGTCTATCGGCGCATTCGGCGTGGTCGTTGCAGCGGAGGCGCCTCGCGCGGTGGTCCTTGCCGCGCGGCGCGCCCGCCCCGCCGCGGCGCGCGCGCGGAACTTGAGCAGCGTGTGGGCGATGGCCAGCACGATCACGATCGCGAAGAGCGGCTTGAGCTCCGGGGGCATGGCGGCAGTATGCACGCTCGGCGGTGGCGGATCCGCGCCGGCCAAGGGCGAAGCAGCCCCAAAGCGAAACCGCCTCAAAGCGAAACAGCCCCGGCGGATGCCGAGGCTGCTTCAGAGTGACCCCAAGGGGATTCGAACCCCTGTTCTATCCGTGAGAGGGATATGTCCTGAACCAGGCTAGACGATGGGGCCAAGCCAGCATTGTTGTTCGGCGGCTCTCACACCGGCCCGAACGCTGAGGGGGCGAAGTATAGCACTTGCCGGGCGGCTGTCCAGATGCGCGCCCGCTGCGGCGCGGGGCCCGTCCGTGCGGGGCCGACCCTCGAGCGCCTGCCTTCGGGCGAAGCCAGCCTCGCGCCCGCGCCCTGACCGCACCCTCCCCATGCAGGACGCCGGCTCGCTCAACGACGACGCCCCCGGCGGAGCCGGGGGCGTCGTCGTTGAGTGACCCCAGAGGGATTCGAACCCTCGTTACCTCCGTGAAAGGGAGGTGTCCTAGACCAGGCTAGACGATGGGGCCATCGAAAGTCCTGTGAAAAGACCGCTGCTCGGGTCTAGGGGAAGGCGGAGATGATAGCGGCTCCCCCGCTCCTGTCGAGTTGCGCTCCCGCTACCCTCGCGCCCATGGCGGACGCGCCCCACGCGCCAGACGAGATCCTCCGGCCGGCCGAACCTCCGCTGGTCCTCTGCCCGTTGGGGTTCGAGCGCCGTGCGTTCCTGCGCTTCGGCAAGCTGCCGGTCGTGACCACCGGCCCCGGCGCGGACGCGATCCGTCGTGCGTTCGCCGAACGCGATCGTTGGCCCGTGCGCAACCCGCGGCTTGTGATCCTGCTCGGACTCGCCGGCGCGATCGACGACCGCTGGCGTTCCGGCGAGGCGGCCACGATCGCGGCGGTGCACTCGGTCGACGGATCGACCTGCCTCAAGGCCACCGTTCCCGGCGGAGAGGCGACCATCGTCGAGGTCGACCGCGTGATCGTCGATCCCGCGGAGAAGCGCCGGCTCGCCGAGCGCTCGCACGCCGAACTCGTCGACACGGAGTCCTGGGCGTTCGCCAAAGCCGCGGACGCGGCCCGGATCCCGTGGGCGATCGTCCGCGGCGTGAGCGACGACGCGCGGACCGCGCTGCCGCCCGAGGTCGCGGGGTTCGTCGGGTCCGATGGCGAAACGCGCACCGGACGCGTCCTCGCGGCGCTCTTGGCCCGGCCGACGCTCCTGCGCGACCTGCTCAGGCTCGCGAGGACCTCGCGGCGCGCGATGCGCCACGCCTCGTTCGCGGCCGACGCGCTCGGCTGCCTCGAAGGCATCACCCTGTGCGCGCCGGAGCGCCCGCTGCTGCTGTTCGGCGGCTCGTTCGACCCACCCCACCGCCGGCACGCCACCGTGCTTTCCGCCGCGATGGGCGCGCTGCAGGCACCGGCGGCGATCGTGATGCCGGCGGCGATCAACCCGCTCAAGACGGCGACGCCGCCCGCCGACCCCGAGGCCCGCCTCGCGATGTGCCGCGCGGCGTTTGCAGCGGCGGACGCGGACTTCCCCGCGGAGGTCCGCCTCTCCCGCCTCGAGATCGACCGCACGGGGCCGAGCTACACCATCGACACCGTCGAGACGCTCCTGCGCCGCCATGCGAACCTCGCCGGCGCGGTCCGTTTCCTCGTCGGCAGCGATGCGATCCGCGGCATCGAGCGCTGGCACCGATGGCGGGAGCTGCTGGGGTGCGCGACGCCGGCGGTCGTCGTCCGCCCGCCGGACACGCGCGCGGCCGTCGCCGAGTTCCTCCGGGGTTTCGCGGACCGGAGCGGATTCGCGGACGCGCCCGACTGGCTCCTCGACATCCCGCCGGTCGAGCTCTCGTCGACCGATCTCCGCGCCGCGATCGCACGCGGCGAGCGGCCCGACGGGATTTCCGACGGCGTCTGGCGCGAAATCACCGCCCGCGGCCCGTATGGCTTCGGCGGCGGGCGCTGATCGACCTACACTGTTCCCCCTATGGCTTCGTCCACGAAGAACGGCACCCCCGGCAGGCCCGGCGACCTCGGCGCGCGCGTCAGCCGCGTCAGTTTCGTCAGCCTCGGCTGTCCGAAGAACCTCGTCGACAGCGAGAAGATGCTGGGCGTCCTCAAGCAGTCGGGCTTCGAGCTCGTGAGCGAGGACCAGCGGCCCGACGCGATCGTGGTCAACACCTGCGGCTTCCTCGAGGCGTCGAAGGACGAGTCGCTCGAGGTGATCCACGACGCGATCCGCCGCAAGGAGAAGGGCGAGATCAAGCGCGTGGTCGTGGCGGGCTGCCTCGTGCAGCGCCACCGCGCGAAGCTGCTCGAGTGGGCGCCCGGGATCGACGCGATGGTCGGCGTGTTCGACCGCGACCACATCGTCGACGCGGTCGGCGGCGAGAAGGCCACGGACGTCGCCGAGAAGGCGCCGAGGTACTGGATCGCGGGCAACGCGCTGCAGGCCGCGGCCGAGCGCGGCATGAAGACCGTCGGCCTCACCGTGAACGGCGCCGACGGCAAGGGCATCGGCTACTTCGAGGGCGACGACAACCGCGTGC
>JBMOGJ010000048.1:0-21328 GCA_049318425.1 Phycisphaerales bacterium
CGCGCCGATCAGTCGCGATCGGGAACCTGCGCGGGGATCTTGCCGCCCTTCGAGCGGTCGAAGTGCTGCAGGTGCTTGAGCGTCTCGCCCACGAGGTAGAACGAGCCGGTGACGCACACGAGGTCCTCGCGGCTCACCGCGCGCGTCGCCATCTCGAGCGCCTCGGGCAGCGACTTCGCGACCTGGCTCATCTTGCCCGAGCGCTCGTGGAAGAGCTTCTGCAGGTCCTCGGGATCGGCGGCGCGCGGATTGCCGGCGGCGCGCGTGAAGATCACCTTGTCGGCGCCGAGGTTCACCTTGTCGATGAGTCCCGGGACGTCCTTGTCGGAGCAGCAGCCGAAGACGCAGATCATCGAGTCGTACGGGACATGCGCGCCGACGCAGCGCATCAGCGCGCCGACCGCCGCGGGGTTGTGCGCGCCGTCGACGAGGACGCGCGGGCGGTCCCACACGAGCTGCATGCGGCCCGGAACCTTGGTCGCGGCGAGTCCGGTCGTGATCTTGTCCTCGGGACAGTCGAATCCGACGGTCTTGAGGTGGTCGACGACCGCGAGCGCGAGGCCGCAGTTCGAGGCCTGGTGCTCGCCCGGGAGCGGGACAGGCAGGTGCTCGAGCCGCGAGGTCTTGGTGTAGAGGCACACGCGCGTGTGCGGGCCGAGGTCCTCGGTGACGCAGAAGCGCGCGGAGTAGTCGATGTCCTTGTTGACCACGCGCAGCGGCGCGCCGGCCTTCTCGGCCACCTCCGCGATCGCCTGCTGCACCGACGGCTCGCTCTCGAAGATGAACGCGGGGACGTCCTTCTTGAAGATGCCCGCCTTCTCGCGCGCGATCTCCTCGAGCGTGTTGCCGAGGAGCTTGGTGTGGTCGAAGTCGATCGAGGTGATGACGCACGCCTCGGGGCGGATCACGTTGGTCGAGTCGAGGCGTCCGCCGAGGCCGACCTCGATGACGGCGATGTCGACCGCCTGCTCCGCGAAGTGCTTGAAGCACACGGCGGTGACGACCTCGAAGAAGGTCGGCTCGACGCCGGCCTTCTCGGCGGCCTTGGCGACCTGCTTCACGGCCTCGGCGAAGATCGCCCGGTCGATCGACTGGCCGTTGATCAGGATCCGCTCGCGCAGCTCGACGAGATGCGGGCTCGTGTACACGCCGACGGTGTAGCCGCAGGCCTGCAGCATCGACGCGATCATGTGCACGGTCGATCCCTTGCCGTTCGTGCCGGCGACATGGACCGTGCGGATCTGCTGGTGCGGATTGCCGAGCTTCGCGAGCAGCTGCTCCATGCGCTCGAGCTTGAAGGTGGTCTCGTTGTACTTCACCGAGCGCGAGCGCTCGAAGTCGGTCCGTTCCAGCAGGTAGCGGACGGCGGCGTTGTAGCCGTTGATGTCCGCGGAGCCCTTGGGCGCGCGGCCCTCATGGGACCGACCGGACCTCAGCTCGAGGGGGCGGACGTTCGCGACCTCCTCCGGTCGCGTCGCGCGGAGTCCGAGCTGGCGCGCGGGCGGCTGCGGTGTGTTCTGGCGCGGCGTCGCGGCGGCGATGGCCTTCTGGGTCGCCTCGGAGCGCGCGGGGATCGTCGGCGACCGAGCCATGATCTCGACCGGCGCGGACGCGGTGTTCGGCTTGGACTCGACGATGCGGGTGGTGGACTTGGCCGCGGGCTTGGTGGCCGAGGACTTGGCGGCCAAGGGCTTCGCTAAGGCGGGCGCGGGGGTCGGTGCGGGGGTTGCGGGGGCGGGGGCGGGCTTCGCGTCGTGCTTGCCTGTCCCCTTCGCGGCGCCGGCGGGCGGGAGCTTCGGCAGTCGCGACGGCGTCGCGGCGGATCGGACAGCCATGACTTCGGCGTGCGTGGCGGCCGGCCCCTTCGCGGCGGTGAGCTTGGTGGAAGGGACAGGCATGACAGACGCCGAAGGCTTGGCCACGGACTTCGGGGAGGGCTTGCCGGAAGATGCTGCTGAGGAGGCTGCGGCGGTCGTCGGCGAGGTCGAAGACCGTGGCTGGGCGCCAGCCTTGAGCTCCTTCGACTTGACGGACGCGGGGGAAACACTGCGCTCTGAGCGGCGCGCGGGGGTGTCCTTGGCCATAGGGTGGCAGTCTAGCGAAAGTGCGCGCGGGGATCAAATGCGCGGACCTAAGTATATGTCATTCATGAGTTTACGTCTCGATGCCCTGCCGGTGCCGTGGTGCGCACGCGGGTTCGAACGCGGCGCGCGGCCGCGGCCTGGATCGGTTGGCGTCGACGGGAGTTGCTTGCCTGTCCCAAAACGCCCGGGGCCATCGGGACAACGGTGCGGTCGGGGGCGCGTGCTTGGATTGGAGGTACGAGGGGTTCGAACCAGTGCATGCCTGTCCCATCAAGCGTCGAGCGGGCTTGGGGCGGGCGAGTAACCTCCCGAGATGGAACAGGTCGAACGAAAGCAGGCGCTCGCGCTCGAGAGTTGGCGTGCGTTGCGCATCCTGAGCGAGTTTGTCGATGGCGTGGAGACGATGTCGCGGTATCCCGCGGGAGTCGCGGTGTTCGGATCGGCGCGGCTCAAGCCCGACCATCCCGCGTACGGGCAGGCGGAAAAGTGCGGCCGCATGCTCGCGGAGAAGGGCTTCTCGGTGATCACCGGAGGCGGACCCGGCATCATGGAGGCCGCGAACAAGGGTGCCAAGGAGGCCGGCGGCACCAGCGTCGGCCTCAACATCGTGCTGCCGATGGAGCAGCGACCGAACCCGTTCCAGACCGTCGACATCGAGTTCCGCTACTTCTTCGTCCGCAAGGTGATGTTCGTGAAGTACGCGCGCGGCTTCATCATCTTCCCGGGCGGCTTCGGCACCATGGACGAGCTGTTCGAGGCACTGACGCTGATCCAGACGCTGAAGATCGTGCCGTTTCCCGTCGTGCTGGTCGGATCCGGCTTCTGGTCGCCGCTCGTCGAGTGGATGAAGTCCACGCTGCGCGACGAGTACGCGACCGTGAGCCCCGGCGACTTCGACATCTTCACCGTCACCGACAGCGTCGACGAGGCGGTGCAGATCGTCTGGGAGTCGCACATCGGCCAGCGCGTGGTGGCGCCGGAGCTCCCCCGCTTCGCGAGCGACGACGAGGAGCGCATCTCCGGCGACGGCACCCGCGGCGGACCGCGACACCGGCGGCGCGGCGGCGATTCATGGCACGAGAGCGCGATCTGATGGCGCGTCCGCCGACTCCCGACGAACTGCCGATCCAGAGGGTGCGCGACGCGATCCGAGGCGCGGTGCGCGAGGCGAACCGACTCGTGGTCGTCGCGCCGACCGGCTCGGGAAAGTCGACGCAGCTTCCGAAGTTCCTGCTGGATTCCCCGGGAATCGCCGGCGACATCGTCGTGCTCGAGCCGCGTCGACTCGCGGCGCGCACGCTCGCCATGCGCGTCGCGCAGGAGCTCGGCGACGAGTGCGGCGGCATCGTGGGATACGAGACCAGGCACGACCGGAAGGTGTCGGCGCGGACGCGGATCCGCTTCGTGACGGATGGAATGTTCGTCCGCCAGATGCAGCGGGATCCCGGCCTCGCGCGGGTCGGCGCCGTCATCCTCGACGAGTTCCACGAGCGCTCGGTCGCGGTCGACGTGGCGCTCGGACTCATCAAGCTCGCGCAGGAGTCGCGGCGCGGCGACCTGCGGATGATCGTCACCAGCGCCACGCTCGAGGCGACGCGGCTCGAGGCGTTCCTCGCGTGCCGCACCGTGGTCGCCGAAGGCCGCTCCTTCCCCGTCTCGGTCGAGTACCTCGGGAAGCCCTCGCGGGAGACGCCGTGGGACCTCGCCGGCGCCGCGATCGAGCGCGTCCTCGATGGCTTCGCGACGGGACGGACCGACGATCCCGGCCACATCCTCGTCTTCATGCCCGGCGGATACGAGATCATGAAGACATGCGAGAAGGCGCGCATCGCGCTCTCCCGCACCGGCGTGCAGGCGGAGGTCCTGCCGCTCCACGGAGCGCTGCCGCCTGAGGAGCAGGACCGCGCCGTCTCGGCGGTCGATCCGGCGAAGCGCCGGCGGATCATCGTGTCCACCAACGTCGCCGAGACCAGCCTCACCATCGACGGCGTCCGCACGGTGATCGACTCCGGGCTCGCGAGGATCCACCGGTACGACCCCCTGCGCGGACTGGACACACTCCGCGTGGAGCCGATCGCGAAGGCGAGCGCCGAGCAGCGCGCGGGCCGCGCCGGTCGCACCGCGCCCGGGCGGGCGATCCGACTGTGGTCGAGCGCGGAGCACGAGCGCCGCGAGGCGCACACGCCGGCCGAGGTGGCCCGCATCGACCTCGCGAGCGCGATGCTCGAGACGATGTCGCTGGGCGTGGATGATTTCGCCCGCTTTCCCTGGCTCGACGCCCCTGACGCCGCGCGGATCGACGAGGCGACGAGGACGCTCGCCACGCTCGGCGCGATCGAGGTCGATGGGACGCGGGTCCGTGGACTCACCGAAGTCGGCCGCGCCATGGCGCGTGTGCCCGCCCATCCGCGCCTCGCGCGCGCGCTGGTCGAGGGAGCGCGCCTCGGCTGCGCGCAGCGGGTGGCCCGCATCGCCGCGGCGTTGTCGGACCGGGATCCGGCGGAGGGCATCGCACCGCTCGCGCTGCTGTCGCTGCTTGGAAAGGACGAGCCGCGGAGCGACGCGCTGGTCCGCGAACGGCTCCTCGAGGCCGCGGAGACCCGAACTGCGCCCCGCGAGGCGGACCGGCTCGCGGTGCGGGAGGCGGTGCTCGTGGCCGACCAACTCGCGCGCAGCGTGGAGGGGACAGGCATGCATCACCGCTCCGCCGACCGGAGGGCGCCGAAGGCGGACCGGGCTGGCGCGGAGCGCGAGGAGCGGCTCGATGCGACCGCCATCGACGGGGTCGTGGAAGGGACAGGCATGCACGCCCTCAACCAGGCCCTCGTCGAAGGCTTCATCGACCGCATCGCCTTTAAGCTCGAGCGGGACCGCCCCCACTGCACCCTCGCGGGCAGGCGGAAGGTGGAACTCGCGAAGGAGTCGCTCGTGCACGAGCCAGGCTTCCTCGTCGCGCTCGAGGTCCGCGAGTCCGGTCCGGACCACGACCGCCTCGTCTCGATCCCCGTCGCGCACCCGGTGCCGCGAGAGATCGTCGAGCGCACGCTGCCGCATGCGTTCTCGCGCCGAACCGCCATCGCGTGGAACAAGGAGACGCGCGCCGTCGACGCCGCCGAGGAGGAACTCTTCCTCGATGCCGTCATCGCGCGGAAGGCGCGTCCCGCGAGGCCCTCGCCCGAGGTGGAGGCCGAGCTTGCGTCTCGAATCGCCGGCGGCGACATCAAGCTCGAGGGCTGGGAAGAGCATTGCGAACCTTGGATCGCGCGCGTCCGCTGTGTCGCTGAGTGGTTTCCCGAGCGGAACCTGATCACGTACACCGACGAGGATCTCGAGGTCATTCGGGCCGAGCTGTGCTCGGGGTGCATCCGCGCCCGCGAGGTCGAGGCGAAGCCGGCGATCGATGCGCTTCGCAGCGCGCTCTCCTGGGACGACCTGCAGTTCATCGAGAAGATGGCACCCTCAGCCCTGAGCATGCCCCGAGGCTTCCGCATGAAGATCGAGTACGCGGTCGGGGCGCCGCCGCGGGGCCGCGCGAAGATCCAGGACTTCTACGGACTGGACGAGACGCCAAAGGTCGCGGGTGGTCGCGTTCCGATGGTGGTCGAGATCCTCGGACCGAACTTCCGTCCGCTGCAGGTCACCCAGGATCTCGCGAACTTCTGGCGCGTGCTCTACCCCGAGATGCGCAACGAGCTCAGGCGCAGGTATCCGCGGCACGAGTGGCGCTGAGGACGCGCTGACGGGACAGGCATGCACGGTTGCATGCGCCGCCGCGCCCGACCCACGCCAAACCCGATTTGCTGAATTTTCGACGCCGAACTTTCGACGGACAAAAGTGCATCAATTCCAGGAATCGGCCCAGGCACCGCTAGTCTCGCGCCATGGCCCGTCCCCGCTCCGCAACCGTCGACTCCGAATCCGTCGGCATCTACCACTGCATCTCGCGCTGCGTGCGCCGCGAGTCGCTGCTCGCGACCGGCGCGCGCCGCGCGTGGCTCGTGGAGCGCCTCCGGTTTCTCGCATCCCATGCCGCGATCGATGTCCTGTCGTTCGCCGTCATGTCCAACCACATGCACATCCTGCTTCGCATTCGCCCCGACGGGACGGCCGCGATGGACGATCGCGAGGTCGTGCGAAGGCGCATCGCGCTGATGCCGAACCAGCGGGTCCGCCGTCAACTCGGCGTCCCGCGGCACTCCGCGCCGACGCGGGCGGAGATCGACTTGTGGCTCGCCGATCCCGCGCGCGTCGCTCGTGCCCGCCGCGACCTCGCCGACCTCGGCTTCTTCCACCGGCTGCTGAAGGAGCCGTGCGCGCGCCTGTGGAATGCGGAGGACCGCGTGACCGGCCACTTCTGGGAGGGGCGCTACCAGTCGCTGCCTGTGCTCGACGATGCCGCGCTCGCGCGCGTCTCCGGCTACATCGAGCTCAACGAGGTCCGTGCGTGCGCGGCGCCGGGAGTCGAGGAGAGCGCGTGGACCTCCGCGTCGCTCCAGTGGCGCAGACTCTGCCGCCGCCTCGCGCGCGCCTGCCGCGCGATGGCTGCTCGCGAACACCGACCGCGGTCGATCGCCGCGGAGTTGGAGCGCATTCGCTGGGAGCCTGCGTTTCCATGCAGCGTCGCCGGGCGGACCTCGGCGGGGCGCGATGCGAAGCCCCCGGCTTCGGAACTCTCCGCTCCGGAGCGCTCGACCTCGCAGCCCACGTCCACCGCGCCCTGGCTCGACCTCCCGCTCACCGAGTACCTCGACGGCGTGGACAGGGCGGGTCGGCGCATCCACCCCGCGAAGTCCGGGGCGATACATCGGCAGCGTCCCTCCGCCGTTGGGGCCGCCCTGAAGGACGCGCTCCGCATCCTCGAACGCGCGGGCGCGAGCCACGCTGCAGTTGAGTGCCTTGCGCGGATGCAGCTCCACTGGCGTTCGACGCGACCGCACCTGCGGACCAGGATGCTCGGATCGGGCTCGACATCGCGCATGCCGCCCGACCTCTCGGGACGGATTCCTCGAGGGACCTGCCACGGCTCCCTCGGTGCGCTGATCACCGAGGCTCGACGGCGCGGGCGGAGGCGCGTCGTCCCGATTCGGCTGGACTACGACAGCGGCATCGGCGGGGACGAGTAGGCGGTCGGGCGAAGCGCGCGGCCGGCCCGCGCCGCCGCCGCATCACCCACCGCCGAAGCGCTTCCGTACGTCACCGAGGAAGCGCACGATCTGCCCTTGTTCGCGCGGGTTCGATGCCTGCTCCACGTCGCTGGCCCAGAAATCGAGGAACCGCACCGCGCCATCCTCGGTGAGGCTCGGCATCTCGTTCGCGGGGCGGTTTCCCGCACGCTCACGGCCGCGCTCGCCCTGCTCCTTCATGTCGGCCAGGCGCTCGTCATCGGGTTTGTCGCTCTCCTTGCCGGTCGCGATGCGCTCGCCGGTCTTGATCCACTTCACCATCCAGTCGTCGATGAACTTGCCGCGGTCCTTCTCGGGGATGCGGAAGTACTCGTCCGCGCCCTGCGCGAGGATGTCCTTCGCGAGCAGTCGCGCGTTCTGCGTGGCCTGCTCGCGGGCGGGACCGGACAGACCGGCGAGGAACGCGGCCATGGTCGCGCTCTCTGCCTGTCCCATCCCGCGGAATCGATCGGCGAGCTCGCGAAGGAACCGGATGCGCTCGTCGACGGGCAGCTGCGAGAAGTCATCGAGGGCGAAGTAGCCGAGGACGTCATCGACCGGCGTATCGAAGATGGACGGCGGCGGACGGAAGCGGATCTCGAGCCACCAGTAGGCGCCCGCGCCGAGCGCTGCAGCGAGCGCCGCACCGCCGAGCGCGATGCCGATCTCGCGACGCCGGGTCTCCCATGCGTCCAGGATGGCCTCGTCGAGGCGATCGCGGAGTCCGGTGATGGATTCAGTCAGGCTCATGTGGGGTGCATTTGGGGAGCGGCATGCTGCGAGGCATGCCTGTCCAGTTCAGCGAGTCGCTCCCGCGACTCGGGGTATCGAGGCGTTGTTCGACGTCCGAATCACGGGCGGTCGCCCTCGTCGGCCTCGCGCAGGATCCCGACGCTGCCGTCGATGTACACCGCATTCCGCGGCACGCGTGAACCGATCTTGTGACGGTCCTGGCTGTCGGTCAGGATCGCGAATTCGCGCGGATTGCGCTCGTAGAGCTGTCCGACCAGCTTCGCCTCAGCGTCACGGCGCCGCCGATCGCGCTGACGCTCGGTGAGCGGTTCGCCTTGCGACGCATACATCAGCGCCGCGACCTGGATCTGCACCTGCGGCGTGTAGCGCAGCAGTCCCGGCAAGTAGATGTAGCTCGTGCCGGCGGCGATCGAGCCATCGATGTCGTCATCCGCGGCGCAGTACCAGCACTCGCAATCGCGATCGACGGTCTTCTCGAGCACCTCGACCAATCCGCCCACCGGGCCCTCCGGCGTCGAGGCGGGCAGGAAATCGCACATCGGCATGAGTCCCCGGAGCGTCGATCGATACGCGTCGATGGCGGCATGCATCTGCCGCAGGTTGGCCTGGCACGACACCGAGAGCGCCTCGCGCCGGACATTCGAGATCGCCGGGACGATGATCGATGTCAGGACACCCACGACGAACACGACGACGAGCATCTCCACGATCGTGAAGCCAGCTCGGCGAGCGCCGAGAATCGGGTGGATGGACGTTCGGATCGCGGAACTCATCGCTGACTCGACCTGGACGGCTGCGTACTGGACAGGCATGCATCGTAGATCGACGGGCCGACCTACCTGGACTCACCCCTTCGACGACTTGGCGGGATTCATGCCTGTCCCTTCAGGCGGGAGGATTCATGCCTGTCCCCTCACGCCCCGGGCACGGGCGTGATCGCCGCCTCGAACACCCGACCGCGGCGCACGCGCTTGATGAGGATCTCAACCCCCTGTCGCCGAAGGACTTGTCCGCCCTTGGGCGTGTCGCCAAACTCCGCCTCCAGGAAGCTCGCCAGCGATCCCGTCCCGGGCGGCAGCGCACCGCCGGTGTGGACAGACACGTCCGACATCACCACGCCGCCGCCGAACAGCCACGTCCCCCCGCTCAATGCGTGGGCGTACCGCGGCAGCCGGTCGAACTCGTCCTCGAGGTCGCCGATGAGCTCCTCGACCAGGTCCTCGAGCGTGACCAGCCCGAGCGACGCCCCGTCTGTCCCGCGGACGATCGCGATGTGCTCGTGCTGGTCCACGAAGACCCGCATCAGGTCCGCGGCCGACTGCGCCGGGTCGACGAACGTGATCGGGCGGATGATCCCCTTCAGGCTCGGATCACGTGGATTCGTGCTCATGAAGTAGATCATCTCCTTGAAGTTGATGTAGCCGACGACGCGGTCGCGGTTGCCGGCCTCGCAGACCGGGAAGCGCGTGTGCGCGTCGAGATGCGCGGCCACGATCGCCCGCGGCAGCGTCAGGTCGTCCGACATCATCACGACGTGCTCGAGCGGGATCATGAGGTCGCGCACCGTGCGCTCCGAGAGCCGCGCGGCGCCGAGGATGACGCGCTCCTGGTGCGAACCGATGTCCTTCGACATGCGGGCCAGCGCCGCGAGGCTCGCGATGTCGTCGACCGTCGTGGGGCTCCGCTCCCAGTCGCGCCGCGGACGCTCGAAGGGTCGGTTCAGCAGATGGAGCACCGCGACGACCGGCGTGAAGCCCCACACGAGCGCGGCGAGCGGACGCGCCATCCACGGCGCGATCGACTCCGCGAGCCGCACGCCGAGGGTCTTCGGCAGGATCTCCGTCAGCTGGAGCATCACGAGGGCCAGCGCGATCGAGAACGTCCAGATCCACGCATCGCCCCACAGCTCGGCGAACTGCGCGCCCGCGACCGAGGCGCCGATGGTGTGCGCGGTGGTGTTGAGCAGCAGGATCACCGCGATGGGACGGTCGATGCGCGACTTGAACGCGCGCCAGACGGCGCCGGCGCCGGGATCGCGCAGGGTGACGCGCGCGAGCTGGCTCGGCGTCAGGGTCAGGAGCGTCGCCTCGACGAGCGAGCACAGGAACGACACCCCGAGCGCGACCACGATGCTGACGATGAAGAGCGTCATCGGATGGAGTTCACTCCGCGAACATCGCCTCGACGAAACGGTCGGGGTCGAACGGCTGCACGTCCTCGGGGCGCTCGCCGACGCCGATGAGCTTCACGGGCACCGAAAGCTCCTCGCGGATTGCGACGACGATCCCGCCGCGCGCGGTCCCGTCGAGCTTCGTGAGGAAGATGCCGGTCACGCCCGCGGCGGCTCCGAACAGGCGCGCCTGCTGGACCGCGTTCTGCCCGCTGGTCGCGTCGAGGACCAGCAGCACCTCGTGCGGCGCGCCGGGGATCTTCTTCGCGAGCACGTTGCGGATCTTCGTCAGCTCGCGCATGAGGTTGTCCTGCGTGTGCAGGCGGCCGGCGGTGTCCACCAGCAGCACGTCGACCCCGCGCGCGATCGCGGCGTCGGCGGCGTCGAAGGCGACGGCGGCGGGATCCGCGCCGGCCTTGCCCTTCACGATCTCGATGCCGAGACGCTCGCTCCACACCGTCAGCTGCGCGACGGCGCCCGCGCGGAAGGTGTCGGCGGCGGCGAGCAGCACGGTGCGTCCGTCGTCCTTGAGGTTCTTCGCGATCTTCGCGACGCTCGTGGTCTTGCCGACGCCGTTCACGCCGACGACCAGCACGACGGTCGGCTTCGCCGGGGCGACCGCGATCCCGCGCGCGGAGGCGCCGTCGCCCTGCGGCCAGCGCGCCTTGAGGCTGCGCTTGAGGTACTCGAGCGCGTCCTCGCCGCGCGCGACCTTGCCCGAGCGGAACTCCTGGCGGAGACCCTCGACGAGCTCGCGGGCCGCCTTGACGCCGACGTCGGCGGCGATCAGGCGCGACTCGATCTGGTCGATCAGCTCCTCGCTGAGCGACTTGCCGAGCAGGAGCGAGCGCAGCTGTCCGCCGATCGCCTCCGCGGTCTTCTGCAGTCCCTTCCTGATCGCGTCGAGCGCGGAGCGGAAGATGCTCATCCGTTCGATCCCGCCCCGCCGCCCGCGGACTTGGCGACGCGATCGAGCACGGCGTTCACGAACGCGCCGGATTTCTCGGTCGAGAAGGTCTTCGCCAGCTCGACCGTCTCATCGATGGCGACCGCGACCGGATCGCCGGCGTGGGTGAACGCGTACCAGCCGAGGCGGAGCGCATTGCGGTCGACGACCGGCTGGCGGTGCACCGGCCACTCGGCGGTGAAGGGCTTGACGGCGGCGTCGGCGTCCTTGCGGTACTCCCAGACGAGCGAGGCGAACCCGAGTCCCGCCTCGATGGCCTTCGCACGCGCCGCGGCCGCGTCGGCATCGCGCGTCGCGAGGCGCATCTCGGCGCTCGACAGGTCGGGCGATTCGCCGAACTCGTCGATCTCGGCCGCGCTCTCGAGGGCTTCGCGCACGGCATCGAGGTCGCCCGCGAGCCCGGAGTCGAACTGGTAGAGCGCCAGCAGCGCGAACCGGCGCTCCGACCGGACATGTCCCTTGCGGGGCGCGTTCATGCCGGCCTCCCGAGCGGGAGCTTCTGCACTCGGCCGACGGCCTGCGCGGCGATGATGGCGGCGTTCATCGCCTCCTCGCCCTTGTTGCCCTTGGCGCCGCCTGCGCGCGCCTGGGCCTGCTCGATCGACTGGCAGGTCAGCACGCCGAATGCGACGGGCTTGCCGGTCGCGGCGGTGATCGACGCGAGGCCGGCCGCGACGGCCTGGCAGATGTACTGGTCGTGGGTCGTCTCCCCGGTCAGCACGCAGCCGATGCAGACGACCGCGTCGATGTCGGCGCGCGTCGCCAGGGCGTGGGCGATGGACACCAGCTCGAACGAGCCGGGGGCGTCGACGAGGATCAGGTCGTCCTCGGCGCCACCCGCGGCCTTGAACGCCTTCAGGGCACCCTCCTGGAGGCGGCCGGTGACGGTCTCGTGGTAGCGGCTGGTGGTGATGCCGACGCGCAGCCCGCGGGCGTTGGCGGCCAAGGGAACGGACGTGTGCATGGGACAGCCATGTTAGTGGCGATGGGGATGATGGGCGGGGCGATTCATGCCTGTCCCTTCGGTTCGTCCCTTCGGTTCGTCCCGTCGGTTCGTCCCGTCGGTTCGTCCCGTCGGTTCTTGCGCTGTGGTTCGACGCGGGCGTGGCGCGCGCGACGGGCCTGGGCCGCGACATGCCTGTCCCGTCGGCTCTCCCGTCGGCTCCGGTGACATGCCTGTCCCATCCGCCGATCCATCGGCTGTCCATGCGAGCTCGAGCGGGCGCCCTCGCCCGTGCTTGCCTGTCCCTTCACCGCCCCCCTTACCATGGGGCGATGCGCCGCATCGTCCGCAGAACCATCGCCGCGATCGAACTCTCGCGCCTGCCCGTCGCCTTCGGCGCCGTTGCGAACGTGTGGCTGATGATCCTGCTCTGCCGTGCCGACGCGCGTCTCGGCGAGCTGCCGGTCGCGTCGCAACCCCTCTGGCGTGTGCTGGGTGCGGGCTGGCTCGTGGCGGTGGGTTTCCTCGCCTTCGGCGCCGCGCTGAACGACTTCCTCGACGCGAAGCACGACCGCGCGTTCGCACCCGACCGACCGCTGCCGGCCGGAAACCTCCGACCGAGGCGCGCCGCGCAGATCGCCGCCATCTCCTTGCTCGCCGGACTGTTCGGATCGCTCGCGTTCGGAACCACCGGCGCCGCCATGGCGATGTCGCTCGCCGCGGTGATCCTGGTCTACGACGCCTTCGCCAAGCATGTCCCCTCGCTCGGCATCGTCCTGGCGGGCCTCGCGACGGCGCTGAGCATGGCTGTCCCGTGCACGGAGACCACCACCCTGCTCCCGATCTGGCTCGCGATGAGCCAGACCATGGGCGTCGGGGCGCTCGCGTACGTCCTCGGCGAGAAGCGCCCCAAGCTCACGGGGCGATCCGCGCTCATCGGCGCGACCGGCTGGATCTTCTGGACCGCGGTCCTGCTCGCACTGGAACTCGAGCGAAACGATGGCCGCGTCCTCGCCACCTGGACCGAGGGCGGCGCGATCGCCATCCCGGCGGCGACCGTGCTCGTCGGCGCGGCGGTCGGCTACTGGAAGCTCCGCACGCTGCGTGGATCCCGCGCGGGAGAGAAGATCCTGCGCTACGGGAGCCTCTGGAAGAGCCTCGTCGCGTCCGCCTGGCTCGTCGCGGCGGGCATGCATCTCGAGGCTGCCGCGATCGCGGCGATCGCCGCCGTTGCGTTCGGGACAGTCGCGATCCTGCGCGAAGCCGGACCGCAGTTGGCCGAGCCTGTCTCGTGGCGGTCGTAACCGGTTGGCGGCTCGGCTCCGACCGGGTCCGGCCGACGGAACCGCGCTCGCGACCTCCCGCTATTCTGCGCTGCGTGCCTGTCCCATTCGCCCCGATCGCGCCACTGACCTATCTCGCCGCGGCTTCGCTGCTCGCGGCGACCCCGAGCACGCTCGGGCAGCAGCAGTCGGGCGCGCCCGCGACGCCGGTCCCGACGACCGCGCGGCGGGCGATCGATGGCGTGTCGCTCGGCGGCTTCGTCCTGCCGACGCGGCCGATCGCGGGTGACTGCAGCCTGTCCGCGTCACGCGGATGGACCTGGAAGGCGGACGACACCCAGCGGCTGCTGCTTGAGGGCGAGGTGCGCATCGCGCTCGGCGGCTACAGCTTCAGCGCCAAGCGGGCGGTGGTGTGGATCAACCGTCTACCTCTCGGCGGCGAGGCCGCGACGCAGATCGCCATCTGGTTCGACCGGGCCGAGGAGCCGACCCGCCGCGCGGGCCTCGGCGCGAGCGGCAAGGAACTGCTCGTCACGGCCTCGATCAAGGGATCGACCCAGCTGTCGCTGGTCGTCACCGAGGACGGAAACCCGGACACGGCGCGGTCCTCAGGCGGAAATGCCCGGCGATTCGGGTCGCGCGCTCCGACGGACGCTTCCGAGGTGTCGGAGCGCCGCGCGCTGCTCCGCGCCGGCGAGGCCCGGCTCGCGCGATATCTCCGCGAACTGGCGGCGGGCATCGCCGCCGGAACCGCCCGCGCGAGCGCGCGTCCGAACCTCGACATCGCGCGCCCCCCCGTCGAGGCGGCGCCGGTCCCGGGAGGTGCCATCGCGACGCTCGACGGCGCGAACATGCCTGTCCCCTCCGCGAACATGCCTGTCCCATCCGGCTCGGCCGACGGGCTGCCGCGGTCGATCGAGGTCGAGAGCGCGCAGGCGATGCCGATCTTCGAGCCGGAAGGGACAGTCACGTTCAGCGCCGATTCGATCGCGATCGATGAGAAGGCCGACCGCGTCTCCGTGCAGGGCATGGTCGAGATCGAGTACCGGTCGAGCGCGACCGGCGCGGACCGCGCGCTCCTGCTGTCCGCCGAGCGCGGCGTCATCGACCTGTCGAAGGGCACGCTCGAGGGCCTTCGCGCGGGCAACCGCACCCTTGACGCGGCGCAGATCGAGGGCATCTACCTCGAGGGCGCCGTCCAGGCGAGCGACGGCGAGTACACCCTCCGCGGCGCCCAGATCTACTACGACCTCAAGTCGAACCGCGCCGCGATCGTCGACGCTGTCCTGCGCACCTACGACCGCCGCCGCGGCGACCTGCCGATCTACCTCCGCGCCGCGGAGATGCGCCAGATCGCGGCCGACCAGTGGACGGCCGAGCGCGCGACCGTGTCCACCAGCGAGTTCTTCACGCCGCACCTCGCGATCGGCGTCGACCGCGTCACCGTCGAGAAGCAGCCCGAGACCGACGGCGGAGGCGTGTTCGTCAACGCCTCGGGCGCCGGCATCGAGTCCGGAGGCACCCGCATCCTCCCGCTTCCGGGCTACGAGGGGCGGGTCGACCGCATCCCGATCCGCTCGCTCGAGATGGGGTACGACGAGGACCGCGGCGTCGAGATCGGCACCTCGTGGGACCTCGCCGCGATCCTCGGCGAGGCGCCGACGCCCGGGCTCGACCGCGAGCTCCGCATCGACGGATTCAGCGACCGCGGCGCCGCGGCCGGCATGACGTTCCGCCTGTCCGATTCGTTCGGCGACGGGACGGTCGAGCTCTACAACCTCTACGACACGGGTGGCGACGACCGCACCAGCGCGGGCGAGCTCGTGTCGGTCGACGAAGGGTTCCGCGGCATCGCCGAGGGCGAGTGGCGCACCGCGCTCGACCCGACGCTGTCGCTGCGGACGCAGTTCGCGTACATCTCCGACGAGACCTTCGTCTCGTCGTGGAGGCAGGAGGCCTACAACGAGCGCCGCGAGTACGAGTCGAGCGTCGAGCTCAACCGCACGAGCGACAACACCTCGCTCTCGCTGCTCGCGAAGTACGACCTCAACGACTTCATCTCGAACTCGTACCTGCTGGCGAGCCGCGGCTACACCGTCGACAAGCTCCCCGAGTTCTCGTACGAGCGCTACGGCGACGAGCCGCTCGAGGGCGTCACCTGGACGCAGCAGTGGTCCGCCACCGCGATGGCGCTGCGACCGACCACGGGAACCCCCGCGCTCCTCGGCGTGCCGACCGGCGCGTGGGGCGGCGCGATCGGCGCGAACGACTCGATCTCCGACGCCTACGCGGCGGCCGGCTACACCGACGGCACCGTCGGGCGGCTCAACACGCGCCAGGAGCTCAGCTTCCCGATGGCGAACGAGTGGGTGACCGTCGCGCCCTTCATCAGCGGCCAGGCGACCGGCTACCTCGCGGACGAACTCACGGCCTACAGCGCCGAATACGACGAGCTCCGCCTCCAGGCCGGCGGCGGCGTGCGCGGATCGATGCGCTTCGTGCGCGTCGACGACGCGGTGCAGAGCCGCCTGCTCGACCTGAACCGCATGCGGCACATCCTCGAGCCCTACGCGACGGTGTGGTCGGGCTACGACTCCGCCGACGCAGGCTCGCTCCCGGTGTACGACCAGGCGGTGGAAGGCGCGAGCGAGGGCTCGGCCGTCAACCTCGGCCTGCGGCAGACGCTGCAGACGCAGCGCGGCGGTGCGGGCGCGTGGACCTCGGTCGACTGGCTCAAGCTCGACCTCGGCCTCGTCGTCAGCGACGGCGGATCGGAGTTCACGCCCGCGCCGGTCGATCCCGCGAATCCGTTCGCGAGCCTGCGGTGGACGCAGTCGCCGATCCCCGCCTTCTACTCGTTCCGGCCCGAGCTCTCGCAGTGGGGCAGCCACGGCTACGGCGCATCGACCTGGCAGATCTCCGACGCGCTCACCCTCGGCGGCACGATGAACTACCTGTTCGACGACCGCGACTTCGTCACCGACGACGGCGCGCCGCTCGAGAACCTCGCGCGCGCCTCGCTCGGCGTCGAGATGCGGCACAACCCGCTCGTCAGCACCTACCTCGAGTACCGCTACCTCGCGCCGACCACGACCGAACTGCTGCAGGCGGGCGTGCTCTACCGCGTCGGCAAGCGGTACCTGCTCGCCTTCAGCCCGCAGTACGACCTCGAGGCGGGCGAATTCCGCGCGGTCTCGGGCTCGCTCACCCGCGGCTTCCCCGACTTCGACATGAACGCGAACGCCGGCTACGACCTGATCGAGGACGACACCTTCGTCGGACTCTCGCTCTCGATCCCCGCCGGCTCGCGGAGCGGCATGCGCTCGTTCGGCGCGTACAACCCCACGCTCGGGGGCGCGCGGTGAGCGCGGACGGACGGCGCCGGCGCGTCCTCCTCGTGAGCTCCTCGGGCGGACACTGGACCGAGCTGCGGCGCCTCGCGCCCGCCTTCGATCCGTTCGAGCGGATCTGGTGCTCGGTGCTCCCCGAGATGGCGCGCGAGGTCGCGCCCGACCGGTTCATGCTCGTGCCCGACGCCAGCCGTTGGAACAAGCTGCGCCTGGTGTGGAGCGCGATCCGCGTGGCGCTCGTCCTCGTGCGGGTGCGGCCGGACGTGGTTGTCTCGACGGGCGCTGCGCCTGGCTTCTTCGCGATCTCGCTCGCGCGCTTCGTCGGCGCGCGGACGGTCTGGGTCGACTCGATCGCGAACGCCGAGGAGCTGTCGCTCTCGGGACAGAAGGCCTCGCGCATCGCGACGCTCACCCTGACGCAGTGGCCCGAGCTCGGGGAACCTCTGCCGGCCGACCCGAAGGCGCGCGTCCCCGGCAAGGTCTACTTCTCGGGAGGCGTCGTTTGATCTTCGTCACCGTCGGCTCCCAGCTCGGCTTCGACCGGATGGTCGGCGCCGTCGCCGATTGGGCCCGATCCCGCGCGGAAGGGACAGGCATGCACGGGGCAGGCATGAATGGGCCTGGGTTCGATGGGACAGGCACGCCCGTGGAAGGGACAGGCATGTTCCTCCAGACCGGCGCCACCAAGCTGGACCTCGCGGGCTTCGAACACATGCCTGTCCTGTCGGCCGACGAGATTCGGCGCAAGTTCGACCAGGCCAGCCTCGTGGTCGCCCATGCGGGGACAGGCACGATCATCGAGTGCATGCTGCGCGGAAAGCCCGTGATCGTCATGCCGCGCAGCGCGAAGCTGCACGAAACGCGCAACGACCACCAGTTCGCCACCGCCCGGCGGTTCCAGCAGCGGGCCGGCGTCTTCGTCGCATGGGATGAGACCGAGCTGCCCGCCCTCCTCGACCGCGCGTCGACGCTGAAGGGCGGTACGACGATCAACCGGCACGCGGACCAGCGCCTGCTCGACGCGTTGCGCGCCTTCGTCGCGGGCTGAACCGTTTCACGCGTCCCAGAGCGCACCGGACTGCGGCAGCGCGAATCCGATCGCGTCCGCGCCCTGCTTCGTCAGACGGCGTCCCTGGCGCGTGCGCGCGAGGAAGCCGATCTGCAGCAGGAACGGCTCGACGAGATCCTCCAGCGTCTCCGCGTCCTCGCCGAGCGTCGCCGCGATCGCCTCGAGACCCACGGGGCCGCCTCCATAGATGGACGCGATCGCGCGCATGTACTTGCGGTCGAGCTCGTCGAGGCCGCGCTCGTCCACGCCCTCGAGACGCAGCGCACCATCGACCGCCACACGGTCGGCGAGGCCGGCCGAACGGACCTCCGCGAAGTCGCGCACGCGCCGCAGCAGCCGCAGCGCGATGCGCGGCGTGCCGCGGCTCCGGTCGGCGATCGCATCGAGCGCGTCGCCGCCGATCTCGCGCACGCCGAGGATTCCAGCGGCCCGCCGCAGGATCCCGACGAGGTCGTCATGGCCGTAGAACTCGAGGTGATGCGCGATCCCGAAGCGGCTGCGGAGCGCCTGCGTCAGCAGGCCCGCGCGCGTCGTGGCGCCGATCAGCGTGAAGGGCTTGAGCTGGATCGTCACCACCCGCGCATGCATGCCGCTGTCGAGCGTGAAGTCGATGCGGCGGTCCTCCATCGCGGGGTAGATGAACTCCTCGACCGCGGCCGGCAGGCGGTGGATCTCGTCGATGAAGAGGACGTCGCCCTCCTCCATCTTCGTCAGCGTCCCGACGAGGTCGCCGGCCTTCGTGAGCGCGGGGCCGCTCGTGACGTGCGCGCGCGTGCCCATCTCGGTCGCGATCACGTGTGCGATCGTGGTCTTTCCGAGCCCCGGCGGACCGTGCAGCAACACGTGCTCCATCGGATCGCCGCGCATCCGCGCCGCCTCGAGCGCGATCGCGAGCCGCTCGACGAGCTCGCGCTGGCCGACGTACTCGCGCAGCGACCGCGGGCGGATCTCCAACGCCTGCGGGTCGGTGTCCGTCTCGCGCTCGCGCTCCTGCGCGGCGGCCGTCACGATGCGCTCCTTCGCCATCCGCTCAGAATAGCAGGGTTTCCCGCGCTAGATCCGCACCTGCGGCGCCGCGCGCTCCGACGCGTCCTCGAGCTCGAAGAAGCGCTCCTCGCGGAAGCCGAACGCGCCCGCGACGAGGTTCGACGGGAACTCGATGCGGAGCGTGTTGAGCTCGCGCACGTTCGCGTTGTAGAAGCGACGGCTCGCGGCGATCCGGTCCTCCGTGAGCGACAGCTCGCGCTGGAGCTCGAGGAACTGCCGATCGGCCTTGAGCTGCGGATACGCCTCGGCGACGGCGATCAGGCGTGTCAGCGAGCGGGCGAGCTCGGCCTCGCCGTCCACGCGCGCGCGCAGGCCATCGCCGGCCTGCACGGCCTTCGCCCGCGCCGCGACGACCATCTCGAGCGTCTCGCGCTCATGCTGCGCGTAGCCCCGGACGGTCGCGACCAGGTTCGGAACCAGCTCATGGCGGCGCTTCAGCTCGACGTCCACGCCCGACCAGCTCTCGCGCACATGCTGCCCGAGCCGCGCGAAGCGGTTGTAGGTCGCGATCAGCCAGATCAACGGGACACCCACGATCACCGCGATCACGCAGCACGCCGGTCCGATGCCACCTGCGATCAACCTGTCCATGGGGAGTCCCTTTCGTCGTGAGTCCGTCGGTCCGGCCTGCGGCGCGCGCGCGGGCGCTTCATGCCTGTCCCGTCTGTCGTCCCGGGTGTCGTCCCGTCATGCCTGTCCCGTCCGCGTGGACCGGGTTGAGGACCGGGTCCGCCGCGCGATCCGCCTCCGGCAGCCGCGCCGCGCGGACATGCCGCGGCACGCGCGCGAAGAACCCGTCGATCCAGCGGAATGCGCCGGAGAACTCGGCGGTATCCCACCGCTTCGTGCCGTAGTCGAAGAGCAGCACGCCGCTCCGCGCGTGGATGCGCGGGGCGCGCGAACCGAGGAAGTACTCCATCATCCGCGGATCGAAGAGGTCGAAGGCGAAGCGCCGGTCCGAGCACTTCACGTGGAACCGCTTGGAGAACTCGCTCGACTCGAAGTCGATGTCGTCGAAGCCCATGAAGGCTCCCAGCTTGTCGAACAGTCCCTCCTCGCGGACGGTCAGGTCCTCGCCGATGGACAGGACAGGCATGCACGCGATGAACGACAGGTTGTACGTCGTGGTCGTGGTCTGCTTCCCGTTCGACGTCGTCACCTTGTACTGGTAGTCGCCGCACAGCACCGACATCCGCACGCCGCCGGACACGAGGTTGCCTTCCATGAGGTTCAACCCGCACCGCGAGTGTCCCAGCGCGAACATCGGAAACGCCGCCATCCGGGCGTCGAGCGACGGATCGCGCTCCGTGAAGCGCATGCCGAGCCCGGCGGCGAGCGCCCGGAGCGCCTCGGTCCGCTCACGCTCCCGCTTCGCGCCGAGCACCAGGGCGACGATGACCAGCGCCACCGCGCCGAGCGCGAGCATGACCACGAGCCCGCCGCCGAGGACGCCGGCGGCGACTTCCGCCCCGCCCTGCGCGAGCAGCGCGACGGCGCATGCCGCCACTTAGAACTTCACCTGCGGCGCCACGCGCTCCGCCGCGCTGTCGAGCTCGAAGAACGGCATCGCCTTGAAGCCGAAGATGCCGGCGAGCACATTCGTCGGGAACACGACGAGCGTCTGGTTGTAGCCGCCCGCGGCGCCGTTGTAGCCCGAGCGGGCGCGGCTGATGATGTTCTCCGTCGAGGTGAGCTCGCCCTGGAGCTGCTGGAAGTTCGCGTTCGCCTTGAGGTCCGGGTACGCCTCGGCGACAGCCATCAGGCGGCCGAGGGCCTGCGTGAGGCCGCCCTCGGCGGCGATCTTGTCGTCGATCGGGCCGGCGCTCACGGCGCGGGCGCGCGCGGCGATGACGGCCTCGAGCGCCTCGCGCTCGTGCTTGGCGTAGCCCTTCACCGTCTCGACGAGGTTCGGGATCAGGTCGTGGCGCCGCTTGAGCTGCACATCGATGTCCGCCCACGCGCCCTGCACGCCGACGCGGCCGGCCGCGAGGCGGTTGTAGATGCCGATCGCCCAGACCGCGAGCACGACCGCGAGGAGGACGAGTCCACCGCACGCGACGAAGAAGATGACTGCGAAACCACTGCCCATGGCGTTGACCCTTCGGGGTACGACCCCTGTTCTCTGCGGATGCGCGTCCGGTGCCGCGTCCGCGGCTCTTGCCGCCGCTGCTGCCGCCGGATCCCGACGAACGGGATGCGCGTCGAAACCTATCCCGAGACGTTCCTCGAGCGGGACCTCGAGCCTCGTGCCCCGACGCCGGGAAACACGCGCGAAGCGCCTGCTTCCGCGACCCCGCGCGCCGGTTTCAGAGCGCGCGGATTCTAACGCGTCGACTTCGCACGCGACGGCTTCGCCGCGGTGAGGACGGGCTTCCGCCCCACCCGCGTCGCGCCCGCGACCTTCGTGCCTGATGCCGACGCGGGTGCCGACATGGGTGCCGACACGGGTGCCGACACGGGTGCCGACACGGGTGCCGACACGGGTGCCGACACGGGTGCC
>JBMOGJ010000049.1:0-21239 GCA_049318425.1 Phycisphaerales bacterium
GCAGGTCGCGGTTGAAGGCGTCGATCACCCAGTCGCGGTAGCGCCACGCCTCGGGGATGTCGTAGTCGAACTCGTGCGCCAGCGTCTCCGCGTAGCGCGCGAGGTCGAGCCAGTGGCGTCCCCAGCGCTCGCCGAACGCGGGGCTCGCGAGCGCGCGGTCGACGAACGCCGCGAACTCGGCGTCGGACGGATCGGCCGTGAACGCGCGTACGTCCGCCTCGCTCGGCGGCAACCCCGTGAGATCGAACGACGCGCGGCGCAGGAGCGACGCCACATCGACATCGCGCGCAGGCGCCGCGAGTCCGGCGGCCTCGCGCGTCGCCAGCGCGAAGCGGTCGATGTCGCCGCGCGGCCACGCGGTGTCGCGCACCGCAGGCACCGCCGGGTCGGCGATCGGGCGGAACGCCCAGGGCGCGGTGTACTCGGCGCCCGACGCGATCCACGCGCGGACCGCCGCCACCTCGGCGTCGGTGAGCGGCTCGTGTCCCTCCGGCGGCATGCGGTCGTCGGCCGAGCGCGCGGTCACGCGCGCGAGGAGCTCGCTCGCCGCGGGATCGCCTGCGGTCACCGCGCGATGGCCCGACTTGAGCACCGCGGTCGCGCCCTCGAAGGTGTCGAGCCGGAGCCCCGCCTTGCGCGACTCCGCGTCGGGTCCGTGGCACGAGTAGCAGCGCGCGGCCAGCACGGGGCGCACATCGCGGTCGAAGTCGACGGCGGGTGCAGCGGCGGACGGGGCGGCAGACGTGGCCGCAGACGGGGCCGCAGAATGGGCGGCTGGCGCAACGGGACCCGCGGGAGCGGACGCGAAGGCGTATGCAGCGGCGCCGGCGAGCCCGGCGACTCCGGCTCCGACTCCCATCGAGATCCATGCGCTCCGGGCGATTCGCGGCATCAACGCAGTATCACCCCTGCCCCGCGCGAAGGGAACCCCTTACAGCGCCTCTGCGAGGAGATTCTGCATCGCGCGGAAGGCACGGTCCGCGATGACCTCGCGGTAGAACATGCCGCCCGCGTGGTCGTGCGCGTGGGGGTTCGTGAACGCGTGGCCGGTCGCGCCGTACGCGACGACCTGCCAGTCGGCGTGGGCCGCCGTCATCTCGTCGGCGAATCCGACCATCGCGTCGGGCCGCGCCATCGGATCGTCGTAGCCGTGGAGCGCCAGCACCTTCGCCTTGATCGACGGCTGCGCGCCGAGCTTCGGCGGCGCGAAGAGCCCGTGGAACGCGACCGCAGCACGAAGCCCCGGCGCATTCGCGCGCGCGAGGTCGAGCGCGCACAGCCCCCCGAAGCAGAAGCCGATCGCGCCGAGCCGCTCGGCGTCGCCGCCCTCGATCCGCCGCGCGGCGTCGACCGCCGACAGGAGGCGCGTCCGCAGCGCCGCGCGATCCTCGACCCACGGCGTCATCAGCTTCGAGTTCTCCTCCGGCGACGCGCCGCGACGGCCCTTGCCGTAGACATCGATGGCGAAGCCGATGTATCCGAGGTCCGCGAGCATGTGCGCCTTCGCGCGCGCGAAGTCGTCCTGCCCGCCCCAGGCGTGGATGACGAGCACCACCGGCCGCCGCGCCGTCGCGCCCGCACCCGATGCAGCGGCGGGCAGCGCGAGGTAGCCCTCGAGCTCGTGCGATCCGTCGTGGTAGCTGAATAGTCCGTTGCGCGCGGCGATGGTCATGCGCGGAGCGTAGCGGAGGTCGCGCCGCGCGTGCGCACGCCTGGCGCTGGCGGCGCGGCGGCGATCGAGGAAAATCTCCGCACTCGAAATCACCCGGAAAAAGTGTCTCGCATTTCGGGAACCGCGGATTTCGGCGGTAGCCTCGCGCACTCGTGCGGCGCCGCAGTGGCCCGCGCCCACCACGCACACTCGACTCGGGGGAAGGGCGATGTCTCGTTCATTGTTTCATGCATCGGAGCGGAGGATGGCGGTCCCGAGGGCCGCGCGCGTCGCGCTCGCCGCGCTGGCGATCTCGACCACGGTGGCCCTCGAGTGCGGCGCCGCGCGCGCGTGGTCGGACGCGCACGCGGCGCCGCCGATCCTCGTGCCCGACGGGGTCATCGACGCCGAATTCCTCGCCGACCTCGAGCGCGCGCCCGGCGTCGAGCGCGCCTCGCACCGCCGGCTCGGGGAGACGCTCGCCGCCGACGGCGAGCTCCTCGCCATCGCATCGCCCACCGATGGCGACGACGCGCTGTCTGCGGGACGCGTGGCGATCGTCCAGCTGCGGCCTCCTGCAGGAGGTTCCGCCAGCGCGCTGCGAACGATCACACCGATCGCGCTCCTCAAGTCGCAAGAGTCGGGCGACCACTTCGGCTGCGCGCTCGCCCTGCGTCGGGTGAAGGAGGCGGGCTCCGCGCGCGCCGCGACCTCCTCCCTGCTCGCCATCGGCGCCGACCGAGCCGTTGGCTTCGCCGGCGCGGTCGAACTCTTCCGGATCGAGACCGCAGCTGATGCCGCGGGCGGCGACGGGGGCGGCGACGCCACCACCCCCACCGCGACCGTCCATGTCGCCACGCTCGCCGCCGACGACCCGCAACCCGGCGCCGAGTTCGGGCGCGCGCTGGCGCTCGGCGGCGCCGCGGGTGCACCGCCGCTGCTCGCGGTCGGCGCGCCCCGCCACGATCTCGCGGGCGCGATCGACGCCGGCCGCGTGCATCTCTTCCGACCCGCGCGCTCGCCCTCTGGGCCGACGGATCCGTGGATGGCGTGCGCGACCATCACCGCGCCAGATCCAGCGTCGAGCGCCTGGTTCGGCACCGCCGTGGCGCTCGGAGCCGAAGCGTCCGCACACACCATCCTCGCCGTCGGTTGCCCGGGCGAGGGCGCGCATGGGGGCGCGTCCTCGCCGGGCGGTCGGAGGTCCCCCGCAGTCGACGGCGCGGGCGCCGTCCATCTCTACGCCATCGACGCCCACGGACACGCCACCTGGCTCACACGCCTGCAATCGCCCTCCCCCGAACCGCACGCCTGGTTCGGCAGCGCCCTCGCCATCGACGGCACCGCGCTGCTGGTGGGCGAGCCGCGCGGCTCGCACGCAGGCCTCCGCTGCGGGCGTGCGTGGCGGTTCGAGCTCACCGCGCTCGATCGGCCAGCAGTGCCGCTGCTGCCGACGCAGGGGTCCGATCCCGCGGCCCTCCGCGCGTGGCTCCAGCCGGGCATGGGCTTCGGCAGCGCGATCGCGGCGCGCGACGGCGTCGTGATCGTCGGTGCACCGGGGTTCGACGCACCACTGGCACGCGACGGTGCAGCGATGGGCGGCATCGGCACCAGCGCAGCGGACTGCCCTCCACCAACCCCTCCACGCGCACGCGCCACGGTCGAGGACACCGGCCTCGCCTTCGTCTTCGAACACGGCGCGACCTCGCCCGGCCGAGTCCTCGTCGGCCCATCGCTGCTCCCGATGTCGCTCTTCGGTACGAGCGCAGCGCTCATCCGGCGCAGCGATGGCTCCGGCTGCACCGCCGCCATCGGCCACCTCTACCTCGAGGAGGAGGCGCACGCGCCGAGCCCCGGCGTCGCGCTCTTCGACCTCCCGCGCGCGATCACGCCGGAAGCGCCGCAGCGTCCGCCGGATACCAGCGGTCGAGCGTGCGCTTCCACTGCTCCACCGTCTCGCAGTCGATGAACTCGCGCTTGACCTCGTCGGCCCGCGGATGGTGCGACGCGAACTTGATGCCGAACTTGCGCATGCGCCGCCCGCCCGCGGCCTCGCCGTGCAGCTGCATCGCGAGGTCGAAGTGCCACTCGAGCGCGGTCCGCTGCTCGGCGAGCGTGGGCTCGCGCGCCGGCTCGCCGCGCATCATCGCGCGCGCCTGGCTGAAGATCCACGGATTGCCGATGCAGCCGCGGGCCACGCTCACGCCCTGGACGCCGGTGTAGGCATGCATGCGGAAGATGTCGTCCACGGTCCAGATGTCGCCCGAGCCGAAGATCACGCGGTCGGGGTAGCGTGCGCACAGGTCGCGCAGGAATTCCCACTTGCCCGGGCCGAGGTACTTCTGCTGCACGGTGCGGCAGTGCACCACCGCCCAGGCGTAGCCGATCTCGTAGCAGGCGGCGAAGATCTGCTCGAAGCGCTCCGCCATCTCGGGCGTGTCGTCGAACGCCCGCCGCAGCTTCACGGTGCACGGGATGTGCGCCGGCACCACCGAGCGCACCGCCTGCAGGATCTCGATGGCGTCGTCCGGGTACGCGAGGAAGTGCCCGCCGCGGTTCGACTTCTTGATCTTCTTCACCGGGCAGGCGAGGTTCACGTCGATGACGTCGTAGTTCATCTTCACGAGCAGCTCGCTCGCCTGCGCCATCTCGTCGGGCATCGTGCCCATGATCTGGCCGGCGATCGGGTGGTCGTCGAGGCTCGCGGCGACGTTGTCCTCGATCTCGCCCATGCCGCACTCGGTGGCGAGCAGATCGGGATCCTCCTTGCGCCGCCCCTTGCCGCCGTTGATGAGCGTCCGGTCGAGCAGCGCCTCGGTCACGCAGAACGGCGCGCCGTGCTTGCGCGCGACGAGCCGCATCGCGCCATCGCTGTAGCCCGCGAGACCCGCCTGGAAAAAGGGCGCGTCGAACCCGCGGACCGTCCCGGGGATGCGCGGATCGATGGTCCAGTGGCGCGCGATGTCGGCGACGGACCGATCGATGGGATAGTTGGGGAGGTCCGAAGGCGACAGATCAACCGACATGGCGCGAGAATACGCGACCCGCGCCCGTGGCGGAGGCGACGGAGCTGCAGCGGACGACGGAGAGGCGACGGCGCGCCAGCGACGACCGTGTCGACGCCGACCGCGTCAGCGACGACGACGGCGCGCGGCGAGACCGGCGATTCCAGCGAGTGCGATCGCGGCGGGCGCGGGAATCGCGCTGAGCCGCAGCTGGTCCTGCGCGAGCTCGTCGGTCAGGCCATCGAGCGCGACCGTCTGGAAGCCGTCCACGCCGAGCGACTGCACGATCGCGGCGTACCACGAGGCGGTCTCGCCGGAGATGTTCGCGCGGAAGGCGCCGTTCGACAGCGACATCTGCGACAGGATGCCCTGCGCAGAGGTGGCCGTGAAGTTCTCGTGGGTGATCTCCCACAGCACGATCTGGAACGCGGCGCTCTTCGCGTCGCGGTCGGCCATCGCGCCGTTCACATAGCCATTGACCGGGTTGATCCAGCGGGCGAACAGGTCGCGCGCCGCGGTCGCCTTGATGGCGCCCATCGGGCCGGGGGCGACGTCGCCGCCGGGAGCCTGCTCGGGAGCGACCACGTCGAAGGTGTAGGTCGATCCCTGGGCGACGCCCTGGTAGACCTCGGCACACCACGACAGGAACTGGTTCCCGCCCGCCTCGGTGAAGGCGTGCTGCTGGGCGCGCACCGACCACAGCGTGACCGCCGTGCCGGAGTCCCAGCTCAGGTTGGAGTTGAAGCCCACCTGCTCGTATCCGCCGGCGGCGTAGCCGGTCAGGGTGGCAGTGAGCGAAGCGCTGGCGACAGCCGTAGCGGCGCCCGCAAAGACCACGGCGGAAACGGCAACAGCCGTTCCCTTCATGTTGTGATGACCCAATTCCGTACCCTCCCTAAGGGCGGATGGACCGCCCCTCCCTAGTTTCTCCACGCCAAACCTAGTACCGAATCGGGAGGATCAAAACAAAAGCGGCCCAATTTGCCGCGCTTTCCCTCCAAGGCAAGCCGAATCGGGAGGTTACGCCCACGACATTTTTCGCAAAGGCGTCACAACCGCGCCAGACCCACCAGATGGATCCATTACGGGAACCACGATGCGAACACGGGCGGGAACAGCGTCGGGAACAGCCGCGGGAACACGGGCGCCGAAGCGGCCCCGCGCGCACTCACGCGAAGCGCCACTCCTCGAGCATCCTCGGCTCCATCGGCTCCTTCGAGCAATCGATGTGGACCATGAAGAAGCCACCGCGGTGCCGGCAGACGTTCGGCCACATGACCTCGCGGTCGGTGGCGGGGATCGGGAGCTTCTCGACATCCTCGACGCGGTGCCACTCCAGGCGACCCTCGTCGAACTCCGAGTGCGGGATCTCGTCCCGGCGGATCGGACGCGTGACCTCGAAGAGGAAGATCAGCCAGTGGTCCTCGCCCTGGTAGGCGGTCTCGCTCACGATCGAGATCAGCCGGATCTCGTCGGGACGCAGCTCGACCGACGCCTCCTCGCGGATCTCGCGCAGCGCGCAGTCGTGCGGCCCCTCGCCGAGCGTGATCTCGAGCTTCCCGCCGATCGGCGAGTACATGTCGCGGTTCGGCGGCTTGCGGCGGTGAAGGAGCAGCAGCCGGCCCTCCTCGTCGTAGAGGTAGCACAGCACCGCGATCTTGTAGGGCATCGCGCGCACGTCGTGCGGGTTGGCGGGTTGCTGCGCGCTCACGACCGGAGCACCGACTCGAGCCGCGCGCCCTCCGGCAAAGGTTGGCTCGCCGCCGACTGCCCCAGCGTCGAGAGGTTCAGGTTCGTGAGGATGTCGCTGATCCGCGCGACCGTGTCCTTCGAGGCCTCGGCGAGCGGCAGGCGCACGGCGCCGGTGTCGCGGCCGAGGATGCGCATCGCGGCCTTCAGCGGGACCGGGTTCACATCGAGCGAGAGCAGGCCCTTCGCGACGGTGAACAGCTCGCGGTGCAGCGTCTGCGCGCGGGCGAAGTCGTTCGCGAGGAAGGCCTCGCAGAGCGCCTGCACGCGCGCCGGCCAGAGGTTCGAGACCACGCTCACCACGCCCGCGCTGCCGCAGGCGGCGAACGGAAGCGTCAGCGTGTCGTCGCCGGAGAGGATGGTGATGCCGCAGCGCTGGCGGATCTCGCTCGCCGAGTCCATCGAGCCGGTCGCCTCCTTGATGGCGACGATGTTCGGATGCCGCGCGAGGCGCGCGACCGTCTCGGGGTTGATCGCCACGCCGCAGCGTCCGGGGATGTTGTAGAGCATCACCGGGAGCGGGCAGCTGTCGGCCACCGTCATGAAGTGGCGGTAGAGGCCTTCCTGCGAGGGCTTGTTGTAGTAGGGCGAGACCTGCAGGCCCGCGTCGGCGCCGAGGTCGAAGGCGAGCTTCTGGAGGTCGACGGCGTGGCGCGTGCAGTTCGAACCGGCGCCCGCGATCACCTGCAGCCCACGCTTGTGGCCGATCTCCACCGCGGTCTCGACGACGAGCCGGTGCTCGTCCTCCTCGAGGGTCGGCGACTCGCCGGTGGTGCCGCAGGCGACGATGCCGCTCACGCCACCCTCGGCCTGGAAGGCGATCTGCTCCGCGAGACGGGCCTCGTCGACCGCGATGCCGTCGGCCGTGAAGGGCGTGACGATCGCGGTGTAGCAACCTCTGAACTGGATCATGGGCGCGGAGTGTAGCGTTGCGCGCCCCCGCCGCGCGGACATGCGACCACGCCGCGCGGACATGCGACCCCGCCGCGCGGCGATACGAGGACGCCGCGCGGTCACGCTCCGCGCGCGATCGCCGCCTTCATCTCCGCCACCGCGGCGCGCAGCCCGACGAACACCGCGCGCGACACGATCGCGTGCCCGATGTGGAGTTCGTGCAGCCCGGGGATCGCCGCGACCGCGCCGACGTTCAGGGCGTTGAGCGCGTGCCCGGCGTTCGCGCGCATGCCGAGCGCGCCGATCTGCGCCGCCGCGCGGACGATCTTGCCGTGCTCCGCGGCGGTGCGCGGGTCGTCCAGCCCGCCCGGGTGGTCGTGGAACGCGTGCGCGTACGGCCCGGTGTGGATCTCGCAGTAGTCGAAGCCCGCCCGCGCGCAGGCGGCGATCTGCCGCTCGTCGGCGTCGATGAAGGCGCTCACCGCGATGCCCGCGCCCTTGAGGCGGGCGACCCCCTCCCGGATCCGCGCCTCCTGCCCCGCCACGTCGAGACCGCCCTCGGTGGTGATTTCCTGCCGCTTCTCGGGGACGAACATCGACAGCTGGGGCCGCAGCCCGAGCGCGATCGCGACCATCTCGTCGGTCGCGGCCATCTCGAGGTTGAGCCGCGTCCGCACGACCGCCTTGATCCGCGGCAGGTCGGCGTCCTGGATGTGGCGCCGGTCCTCGCGGAGATGCACGGTGATGCCGTCGGCCCCGCCCGCCTCGGCCTCGACCGCGGCCTGCACCGGATCGGGCTCGTAGGTCCGCCGCGCCTGCCGGACGGTGGCGACGTGGTCGATGTTCACGCAGAGATCGGGCGCTCGGTGCGGCGTTCGGTCGGTCATCGGTCGGACTCCGGGTTCGCGCGGACGGCTCCGCCGCGGCGAGCCCGTCAGCATACGCGCCACAGGTATACTCGGCCGACCGTGCACACCTTCAACGACCGGCTCGCACAACTCCGCAACGACATCGTCGGCCAGGGCGACCGCGTGCTCGACGTGACCCTCAAGGCCGTCGAGTGCTACTTCGACGGCGACCGCGCGAAGGCGCGCGCCGTCATCGCCGCCGACGAGGAGATCGACCGCGTCGACGTCGAGATCGAGCGCGCCTCGATCCCGCTCCTCGCGATGGGCGTCACCGACGAGAAGTCGATCCGCTCGGTCCTCACCATCGTCAAGGTCAACAACGAGTTCGAGCGCATCGCCGACTGCGCCGTCGACATCGCCGAGGCCGTCGGCGGCGACACGCCGCTGCCCGCGCGCATCCCCGACGTGTTCCGCGTGATGGCGAACTCGGTGATCGGCATGCTGCGCGACTCGAACCGCGCGCTCGCCGCCGGCAACACCAGCCTCGCGCAGCAGGTGCTCCTCTTCGACGACACCGTCACCCGCTTCAAGCACGAGCTCATGAAGACCGCCCAGGAGCAGGTCGCCGCGGGCACGCTGCCGGTCGAGTACGCCTTCCGCCTGCTCACGATCACCAAGTCGATCGAGCGCATCGCCGACCACTGCACCAACATCTGCGAGCAGGTGATCTACCTGCACGCGGGGCTCATCGTCCGCCACCGTCCCGAAGGCTGGTCGAAGCCGCTTCCGCCGTCGCAGTGAGCCCTCCCAGCGAGCCCACGCGGCTCCCCCGAACAACGCAACCCCGAGATGGATTCGCCACGATGATCTCCGCCGACACCGAGCCCCGGATCGCCGACGCCTTCGCCGCCGCCGGGCAGGGACACGTCCTGCGCCACCTCGCCGCGCTCGACCCGCGCGCGCGCGCCGAGTTCCTCGCGCAGCTCGCCGAGGTCGACCTCGCGCTCATGGCGCGGCTCATCGCAGGCACCGCCGCCGGCAGTGGCGACGGGAAGACCGACCTCTCCCGACTCGCGCCCGCGCCCTACGTCGCGCTCGGCGCGCCCGACGCCGACGCGCGCGCGCACGGCGAGTCGCTCCTCCGCGCGGGCAAGGTCGCCGCGTTCACCGTCGCTGGCGGACAGGGCACGCGCCTCGGCTGGAAGGGCCCGAAGGGCACCTACCCCGCGACCGTGGTCACGGGCAAGCCGCTCTTCCGCGTGTTCGCCGAGCAGATCGCCGCCGCCGAGCGCCGCTACGGCTGCGCGATCCCCTGGTACATCATGACCAGCCCGCTGAACGACGCCGACACCCACGCGTTTTTCCGCGACAACAACTGGTTCGGCCGCAACCCCGCCGACACGTTCCTCTTCCCGCAGGGCACGATGCCGTCGATCACCCTCGACGGCAAGCTCATGCTCGAGACGCCCGGCGCGCTCGCCGTGAATCCCGACGGCCACGGCGGCGCCCTCCGCGCGCTCCACCACAGCGGCGCCCTCGAGGACATGAAGGCCCGCGGCATCGCGCAGCTCTCGTACTTCCAGGTCGACAACCCGCTCGTGCGCATCGCCGACCCGGTGTTCCTCGGCCTGCACGCGCACTCCGCGCATTCCTCGGGAGAGATGTCGAGCAAGATGGTCGCGAAGCGCGACGCCGGCGAGAAGGTCGGCGTGTTCTGCGACATCGCGGGCAAGACCGGCGTCGTCGAGTACAGCGACATGCCCGCCGAGCTCACCGCGTCGACCGACGCCGCGGGCCGGCTGCGCTTCAACGCGGGCTCGATCGCGATCCACGTGATCTCGGTCGATTTCCTCGACCGCCTGACGGGCGGCGACTTCGCGCTCCCGTTCCACCGCGCGAAGAAGAAGGTCCCCTACTGGTGCGACGCGCAGGCGAAGACGGTCGAGCCCTCCGAGCCGAACGCGATCAAGTTCGAGGCCTTCGTGTTCGACGCGCTCGCGCTCGCCGCGAAGAGCCTGGTCATGGAGACCGCGCGCATCGAGGAGTTCGCGCCGATCAAGAACGCGTCCGGCGACGACAGCCCCGCGTCGAGCCACCAGATCCAGTCGAACCGCAACGGCGCGTGGCTCGAGAAGTTCGGCGTGCGCGTGCCGCGCCGCCCCAACGGCGACGTCGACGCCCGCATCGAGATCCTCGCGGAGACCGCGCTCGAGGCCAACGACCTCGCCGACGCCGTTCTCCCGAAGGAGATCGGCGCGGGTGCGGAAGTCGTGATCTGACGACGCCCCCCGCGCGCTACCTCCCCGACACCTCCATCAGCCACGCGATCTCCTCGTCGAGGTCGTCGCGGGCGACGCCCTCGTCCTCGAGGAGCTGGCGCAGCGCACGCTCGAAGCGGTAACTCGCGCGGCGCGCGCGCGTGCGGGCCTCGGCGGCGCTGATGCGCAGCTGGGTGCCGATGTCGGCGTACTCGATCCCATCGAGGAAATGGCGGCGGAAGACCTCCCATGCGTCGCCGTCGCCCTCGGCCACGAGCTCGCGCTGGGCGAGCGAGCAGGCGTCGCCGAGCAGCGCGCGGCTCCACGCGCGCTCGAACTGCTCGAACGCGCTCGGCTCGAGGCCGATCGACTCCACCGCGTCGCAGGGCGAGCCGCACGCGCAGCCCTCGCAGCCGCCGCCGGCCTTGCGCTGCTCGCGGATGCGCTCGCGCGCGTGGAGCAGCAGCCCGTTCACGAGCCAGCGGCGCAGCGGCAGCGCGCTCGCGCGCCACTTGTCGAGATAGTCGCCGCGCGAGAGCCGCGTGACGAAGAACCCATTCACCAGCGCGTCGGCGTCGTCGACCGTGCGCAGCGACGAGGCGCCGATGTACGCGCGCAGCGGCGCGGCGTAGCGGCGCATGATGTGGTCGTGCACCTCGGCGACGCCCTGCTCGCCGCGCGCGAGCTGCGCCGCGATCCAGGTCGCGTGGGTGGTCGGGAATTCGGCCGCGCTCACGCCGGCACCTCGACGCGCGCGGAGACCGCGTGACGGATGTCGACGAGCTTCGCCTCGACCTCGGCCATGCGCGAGAAGGTGCTCATCCCGACCTCGACGACCAGGTCGACGCACGTGCCCTTCGCGAACTCCTCCGCGTGTCCGGAACCGCCCCACCACTGGACGCGGAGGAACACCTCGCGCCCGCCGGCGGCCGACTTCACCACCAGCTCGAGGTGCGGCGGCATCGGCTGCGGCGCCGCCTTGCCTGCGACCGACGCCTTCGGCGCCGCGGGCACCTTGCCGAAGACCCGCGTCTGCGTGACCTTCACGTCGCGGAGCAGGAACACCGGCTTGCGGTTGTCGCGCCCGAACGGCGCGAACTGCGCGATCTCGGTCACGACCGCGGGCGACGCGATGTCGGCGATGCCGCATGCGCAGTCGACCTCGAGCGGCGGCTTCTGCTCCTCCTCGGGCGGGAGCAGGCGGTCGCACTCCTCGGTGAACCGCTCGCGGAACGCTTCGATCTCCGCGACGCTCCCGACCTGCATGCCCGCCGCCATCGCGTGGCCGCCGTAGCCGGAGAGGTGCGCGCTGCAGGCCTCGAGCACGCGGTGGAGCTCGATGCCCTTCACGCTGCGCCCGCTGCCCTTGTAGGCGTCCTTGTTGCGGGTGACCAGCACCACCGGGCACGCGTGGAGCTCGACGAGCTTCGAGCAGACGATGCCGACGATGCCGAGGTTCCACTCCTCGTCGTGGAGCACGATGCCGCGCGGCTTGGCGGCGCAGAGGCCCTCGGCGACGAGCCGGTCGAGCTTCTCCAGCGCCGACTCGAAGATGGCGCGCTCCTGCGTGCGGCGCTCCTCGTTGAGCGCGCCGAGGGTGTCGACGATGTCGTCGGCGCGGCGCGCGTCGGCGGTGGTGAAGAGCTCGATCGCGAGCTCGGCGTGTCCCATGCGGCCCGCGGCGTTGATGCGCGGCGCGAGGCGGAACGCGATCTTCTCGGGGTCGACCGACGCCGACTCGACGCGCGACGCGGCGAGCAGCGAGTCCATGCCGACGATGCCCGTGCGGCCGATGCCGTGGAGGCCGCGCGCGACCAGCACGCGGTTCTCGTCGACGAGCGGCACGACGTCGGCGATCGTGCCCACCGCCGCGAGCGGGAGCAGCGTGAGCAGGCGCTCGCGCAGCACCTCGGGCAGGCGCTCGGATCCGGACCAGGTCTCCGCGACCTGCCACGCGAGCTTCCACGCGACGCCGGCGCCGCACAGCTCGCCGAAGCGCTGCGTCACGCCCTCGCCCGTCAGCCGCGGATGCACCACGGCGCGCGCCACGGGCACCTCGCCCGTCGCCTTCAGCTCGTGGTGGTCGGTCACGATCAGCTCGAGGCCGATCTCACGTGCGAGCCGCGCCTCGTGCACCGCCGAGACGCCGCAGTCGACGGTCACGACGACCTCGATGCCCTCCTCGCGCAGCCGGCGGAGCGCATCGGGGTTGAGTCCGTAGCCCTCCTCGATGCGGTGCGGGACATAGGTGCGCACCTCGAGGTCGGGCGCGAGGGCGCGCAGGAGGTGCCAGACGATCGCGGTCGCCATCACGCCGTCGACGTCGTAGTCGCCGTAGATCGCGATCCGGCGGCGGTTGCGGACCGCCTCGCACAGCGCCACCGCGGCGTCGCGCATGCCGTGCATCGCGCCCGGTCGCTGCAGGTGCTTGAGCTCCGGGCGGAAGAACGCCTGGCGCGCCGCGCCCGACGGCACCCCGCGGGCCGCCATCAGCCGGTCGACGACGGAATCCGCGCCGGTTCGGCGGGAAACATCCTCCTCCGGGAGCAACCATCGCTTCGCGGGAAACTGCATCCCGCGAGTGTAACGCCCGCCGCAGCGCCCCCCACGACTTTTGCCTTTTTCAACGCCCCTCAACCCCCGCCCCCGCGGAGCCGATCTACCCTCCGCTCCCGTCCGCCGGACCCGCCGCGCGGACACGGGAACGCGGAGGCGAACATCATGTCGACCGGCAGCACGCGACGGTACAAGACGATCCTGCTCTTCGGCGCCCCCGGCGCCGGCAAGGGCACGCAGGGCAAGATCCTGGGCAAGGTCCCGGGCTTCTACCACCTCGCGTGCGGCGATGTCTTCCGCTCGCTCGACATGGCGTCCGACCTCGGCCGGAAGTTCATGGAGTACTCCTCGCGCGGCGAGCTCGTTCCCGACGAGCTCACCATCGAGATGTGGCGCCAGAACATGCACGCGCAGACCGTGCTCTCGATCTACAAGCCGAACGTCGACCTGCTGGTGCTCGACGGCATCCCGCGCAACGTGAACCAGGCGAAGCATCTCGAGCAGTACCTCGAGGTCCTCACGGTGCTCCACCTCGTGTGCCCCGATGTCGAGGCGATGGTGACGCGCATGCGCCGCCGCGCGCTCAAGGAGAACCGCATCGACGACGCCGATGAGAAGGTGATCCGCAAGCGGTTCGAGGTCTACGCGAACGAGACGCGCCCCGTGCTCGACTTCTACCCCAAGTCGATCGTGCGCGAGGTCAACGCGATGGGCTCGCCCGCCGAGGTGCTGCAGCACGTCCTCGAGGTCATCGTGCCGATCCAGAACGAGCACTTCCGCAACCCGCTCTCCTGAGCGCCGGATGTGGGACCCGCCGGACGTGAGTGCCCGCAGACGAAGTCTGCGGAACGGATGACGCCCGCCTAGAACGACCCCCGCACCTCGACCTCGAGCGCCTCGAGCGCGCGCTGGAGCCGCGCGCGCGTGTCGTCGTCGACGGCGCGCTGCAGCTGCTCCGCGATCTGGTCGAGCCGCATGCGGTGGATCCGCACGAGGTCCGGGTCGCCGTCGGCGAGCTGCAGCTTCATGAGCATCTTGCGCACCCCGTCGACGGTCACCGGCGCGCGGTCCTCGAGCACCTGCGTGCGCGCGGGGAACCGCACCTCGACCGGCGTGCTCAGGAACCGCTTGGCCGCGAGCCGCGCCGCCTCGACGCGCTCGAAGGTGACGAAGTTGTTGAGGCCGCCGGCCACGCCCTGCGCGCCGCCCACGCCGCCGGCGACGGGGAAGTTCGCGTCGCCCTTCTCGTTGAGCTCCTCGGTCGAGCCGAGTCGGAGCGTCGCCTCGACATCCTCGTAGATGGGCGGATTCTGGCCCGCGGGCGCGTTGCCGCCGGCCGGCGCCTGCACGGCGAGCGCGTCGCGGCGCAGTCGGCGCACCACGACCTTCACCTCGACGCCGGGCGGCAGCGACTGCACCGCGGAGACGAGGTCGACGGTGTTGCGGAGCTGCGCGTCGTTCACCCGCACGAGGATGTCGCCGACCTTCAGCACCTTCTCGGCGGGCATGCCGGGGACGAGTCCGCTGATGCGCACGCCCGCCTCGGGAAGCGCGGCGTTCTCCATGCGGATCCCGAGCGCGCCGCGCGGCGCGTAGAGAATGCGGTCGCGCAGGATGCCGACGAGCTGGTGGCGCGCCTCCTCGCCGAGATCGGTGCGGAGCAGGAGCGCCATCAGCTCGTCGGGCTGCGGCTTCCGCGCGACGATGGCCTCGCGCGCCGCGCGGCGGTCGGCGAAGGCGTCGGCGTCGAGCGCGCGCGAGAGGCGCACGAGTTCGGCGGGCACGTCGATCCGCGCGAGGTCGGCGTCGCTCGGCAGCTTCGCCTGCGCGCGGGGCACCACGATCTGCTGCTGGTTGCCGTCGATCACCACGAGCTGCGGCGAGGGCGCGGGCGCAGGCGACGGACTCGCGACCGCCGCCGGAACGACGGCGAAGGCGACGGCGACGGTGGCTGCGGGCGCGACCACGATGGCTGCGGCGAGGACGTGCGCGGCGTTCGGCATGCGGGTTCTAGCGTAGCGCGGGTTCGCGGCCACGGCGGCGGTCAGGTGACCAGGACCGACGAGATCGCCCGCGTGCGGTCGGAGATCCAGTCGACGAGCCGCGAGGTGGCGCGCAGAAACGGCACCGCGGGAATGCCCGCGAAGTCTCCGTCGCGCGCGATCGGCGCTGCGGCCTCGGCGATCACCGCCGACATCATGAGCCACGGCAGCAGCGGCGCGAGCTCGGCGTGCGGCACCGTCGCCGGCTGGGACGCGTAGCCCGCGCAGAACGCACGGAGACGGTCGGTGTCGAGGCCGATCTGCCACGCGTCGGGGTTCTCGCCGACGCGGTGCTTGAGCGCGAACTGCAGCATCGCGTTCGCGAGCTCGGCGGCGACCGACTCGTGGCGCGCGCTGTCGAAGTCGATCACCGCGCCGAGGGTCACGCCGAACCAGAGCGTGTTGCCCGGATGGAAGTCGCCGTGGCACGCCGAGACCCGCTGCAAGGGCAGCCCCTTCTCGACGAGCTTCTTCTCGACGCGCGCGAGGTGCCCGTCGAGCGACGCGGTGAAGCCGCCGATCGCGGTCCGCCCCTCGGCGTCGGCCCGCAGGCGCGCCGAGGCGTCGGCGAGATAGAGCGACCGCCGCACCGCGTCGGTGTCGGAGAAGCCGCCGGTCGGCAGGTCGCCGCCGACCTCGACCGACCAGAGCGCGCGGTGGAGTCGCGCCAGCGCGACGCCCGCCTCGCGCGCCTGCTCGGGATCACGCTCGAAGCGCGTGCCCGGCACCCAGCGGTACATCTCGTAGAGGCGGTCGCCGAGCTCGAGCAGCGTGCCGCCGTGGCGCATCGCGACCAGCTCCGCCACCGGCACCCCGCCCTGCGCGGCGCGCGCCTGCAGCGCGTGGCCCGCCTCGGCGCGGGCGCGCGAATGCCCGGCGTGCTTGCGCTTGAGCATGAACTCGCCGCGCTCGGTGTCGAGCTTCACCTTGGGCGCGCGGCGCGAACCGCGGCGGTACTCGCGGATCTGCGTGATCACGCCGAGGTCGTAGTGCGAGAGGACCTGCGCGATCTCGCGGGCGTGGAACTTCTCGCGCTGGGCGTCGATCGACGACCCCGCGGACGGGTCCGCGCCGCCGCCCGCGCCCGGGGCGCGCGCGTGGAAATGGTCATTCGGCTCGAAGGATGAGTCGCTCGACGGCTGCACGCGTCACTCCGCGTTGGCGGCCTGTTCCTTGATGCGGTCGATCGCGGTCTTCATCTCGACCACGCGGCGCGCGATCTCGACGTCCTGCGACTTCGACGCGATGGTGTTCGCCTCGCGGAGCATCTCCTGCGACAGGAAGTCGAGCGTGCGGCCCGCGGGCTCGGGATGCCTCGGCGAGATCACCTGCTCGTACTGGTGCAGGTGGCCGGTCAGGCGCGCGACCTCCTCGGCCACGTCGGAGCGCTCGGCGAACACCGCGACCTCGCGCAGCAGGTCCTGCTCGGCGGCGGTCGCGCCGATCTCGGAGAGCAGCGAGTTCATGCGCGCGCGCAGGCGCTCCTGGTAGTTGCTGGTCGCGAGCGGCGCGCGCTCGCCGACGGCCGCCAGCGCGGTGCGGATCGCCTCGCCGAACCGGACGAGCTCGCGCGAGATCGACTCGCCCTCGCGGGTGCGCATGGCGAGCACGCGGTCGCACGCCTCGTCGACGAGCCGCAGCACCACCGGCCTCGCCATCTCGACGATCTTCTCGACGCCATCGGTGCGCAGCACGCCCGGCACCGCGAGCAGCGCGCCGAGGTCGACGGTCGCGCGGTCGCGCAGTTCGTCCGGCAGCGCCGCGAGGAGCGCGGTGAGCGCGGTGCGCGCGGCGTCGGGGTTGACCTCCGCGGCCGCGACGGATCCACCCGGCACGAAGCGCACGAGCACCATCACGCTTCCGCGGCCGAGCCGCTTGGCGACGGCGGTCTCGAGCTCGGTCTCGAGCGTCGAGAGCTCCTCGGGCACGCGCACGGTGGCCTTGAAGAACCGGTTGTTGACGCTCTTGATCTCGACCGAAAATCGGCAGCCGTCCGCATCCGCGGAGGCGTTTCCGAAGCCGGTCATCGAGCGAATCATCGGGGGCTCATGCGTCCGTGTGAAGGGTCGGGAGCCGCGGGCGCGAGGCCCGGGCTGCGGTCGTCGGTCGGGTGCGCGCGGTGCCGCGCGCGCGGGCGATCAGAATCCGCCGTTCGCGGGCGCGGGCGCCGGCGTGGTCGGCTCGGTGGTGACCGGCGTGTTCGGCGCGGGGCCCGAGGCGGGCGCGGGGGCCGGCGCGGGGACGGGCGCGGGCGCGCCACCACCCTGGGTCGGGGCGAGGAGCTGCTTCACCTCGTCGGGCGAGAGCGGGATCGGCTTGGTCGGCTCGGTCGGCGGCGTCGTGGTCGTCGTGCCCGCGGGCGCGGTGCCATCGGCGGGCGCGGCCGTGTTCGCCGCAGGTTCGGCCGCAGCCTGCTGCTGCATGTTGCTCGTGATGTTGAGTCCGATCGCGAGCAGCAGGTAGATCGAGAACGCCGTGATGGTCGCGACCGTCAGCGCGTCGCCGGTGCGGCCACCGAACGCGGTGTCGGTGCCGCCGCCGCCGCCGAACGCGCCCGTGAGTCCACCGCCCTGCGGACGCTGGACGAGCACGATCAGGACGAGCGCAACCGAGACGACGATGAAGAGGAGCGTGAGAATGTTGAGGAGCATTGGCGTGTGACCCGATCTGGCTGTCTTGCTGGCACTTGCGATCGGGCGTTCGCCTGCATCACATCAGGCGTTCCGTCACGATCGCCGCGAGGCGGCGGAGATGATCGCGGCGAAGTCCGACGCGACCAGCGATGCCCCTCCGACGAGACCGCCGTCGATCTCCTCGCGGGCGAAGAGTTCGGCGGCGTTCCTGGCGTTCACCGAGCCGCCGTAGATGACACGGACCTGCTCGGAGAATCGCGCACTATACAGTTCCTTCAGGGTCCGCCGCACGGTGCGGTGCGCTTCGGCGGCGTCATCGGGGGTCGCGGTGCGGCCGGTGCCGATGGCCCAGACCGGCTCGTACGCCACCACCAGGGTCGGGAGCGCACTTTCTGCGTGGCCGGCGAGCGAGCCGCGGAGCTGGGCGTCGATCACCGCGTGGGCCTGCCCCGACTCGCGTTCGGCCAGGGTTTCGCCCACGCAGAGCACGGGAACGAGGCCCGCGCCGAGCGCGCGGCCGACCTTGCGGGCGAGCAGTGCGTCGCCCTCGCCCAGGCCGTGGCGGCGCTCTGAGTGTCCGATAAGCACGCAACCGCAGCCGAGATCTTTCAGCATGGGCGCCGACACCTGCCCGGTGAACGCGCCCGCCCCTTCGGCCGAGCAGTCCTGGCCGCCGACCATCGGCGCGCCGCCCGCGGGCGATGGGGCGGCCTCCATCCCGTACACCGCCCCGTGAACAGCACCGTGCACCGTCTTGAGCACCGTCTCGAGATGAACGAACGCCGGGAACACCGCCCCGTCGACCCGCGCGCCGTGCTCGCGCATCGCATCGCACGCCGCGCGGGCGAGCGCCGCCGCCTGCACGCGGTCGAGGTTCATCTTCCAGTTGCCACCGACGAACGGCCTGCGTGTCTGCATTCGCGCAGCCTACCAACACTTCCCCGCCGCCTCCGTCACCGCGCGCGTCGGGTGCTCTATCTTCCCCGCTCCATGTCCGCGCACCGCCCCACCACCGCCGCCGAGATCCGCAAGGCCTTCATCGACTTCTTCGTCGAGAAGGCCGGCCACACCTTCGCTCCGTCGAGCCCCGTCGTGCCGCACGACGACCCGACGCTGCTGTTCACCAACGCGGGCATGAACCAGTTCAAGGATGTCTTCCTCGGACGCGGCAAGCGCAGCTACACGCGTGCCGTGAACACGCAGAAGTGCATCCGCGCCGGCGGCAAGCACAACGACCTCGAGGACGTGGGCAAGGACACCTATCACCACACCTTCTTCGAGATGCTCGGCAACTGGTCGTTCGGCGACTACTTCAAGCAGGAGTCGATCCGCTGGGGCTTCGAGCTGCTCACCAAGGTCTACGGCCTCGACCCGAACCGCCTCTACGCGACCTGGTTCGAGGGCAATCCCGCCGCGGGCCTCGAGCCCGACCTCGAGGCGAAGGCCCTCTGGGAGTCGCTCCTGCCGAAGGACCACGTGATCCCCGGCAACATGAAGGACAACTTCTGGGAGATGGGCGACACGGGCCCGTGCGGTCCGTGCACCGAGATCCACTACGACCGGATCGGCGGCGGACGCAACGCCGCGCACCTCGTGAACTCGGGCGACCCCGACGTGCTCGAGATCTGGAACCACGTGTTCATCCAGTTCAACCGCGAGCCCGACCGCTCGCTCAAGCCGCTGCCGGCGAAGCATGTCGACACGGGCATGGGCCTCGAGCGCCTCGTGAGCGTGATCCAGGACAAGCGCTCGAACTACGACACCGACCTGTGGGCGCCCGTCTTCGAGGCGATCCGCGTCCGCACCGGCGCGCGCGCCTACACCGGCAAGCTCGACGACCACACCGACATCGCCTACCGCGTGATCGCCGACCACATCCGCTGCCTCACGCTCGCGCTCACCGACGGCGCGAGCCCGTCGAACGAGGGCCGCGGCTACGTGCTGCGCCGCATCCTCCGCCGCGCGGTGCGCCACGGCCACCAGACCCTCGGCGTGCGCGGGCCGTTCCTCAAGGACCTCGTGCCCGCGGTCGTCGCCAGCCTCGGCGGCGCGTTCCCCGAGCTCGCGCCCGCCGCGAAGCGCGTCGCGCAGCTCATCGAGGAGGAGGAGGTCCAGTTCGGCCGCACGCTCGAGCGCGGCCTCGCGCTCTTCGCCGACGCCGCCGCGCGCGTGAAGAAGGCCGGCGGCACGCAGATCGCCGCGGACGACGCCTTCCGCCTGCACGACACCTCGGGCTTCCCGATCGACCTCACGCAGGTGATGGCCGAGGAGGCCGGCATGACCGTCGACGTCGCCGGCTACGAGGCGCTCATGGAGGCCGCGCGCGAGCGCAGCCGCAGCGCGGGAGGAAGCGACGCGGGCATGCACTTCCCGCCCGACGCGATCGCCAAGCTCGAGGAGCTCGGCATCAAGCCGACCGACGACCAGGGCAAGTTCGCGGGCAAGCCCGCCAACGCCACGCTCATGGCGATCTGGAACGGCAAGGGCTTCGACGAGCACGTCGAGGCCGACAGCTCGGCCGCGCTCGCGTTCATCTTCGACCGCACGCCGATGTACGCCGAGATGGGCGGCCAGGTCGCCGACCACGGCTCGTTCCGCGTCGACCGCGCCACCAGCCACGGCGGCGACCTCGAGCGCGCGAGCGGCGGCAACGCGGTGTTCCTCGTCGACGATGTCCAGCGCGCCGGCAACTTCGTGCTCCACATCGGGCGCCTGAAGCACGGCCGCATGAGCTGCGGCGAGACCGGCCAGCTCATGCTCGAGCGCGACCGCCGCGAGGCGATCCGCGCCAACCACAGCGCGACCCACGCCCTCAACCTCGCCCTGCGCGCCGTCGCCGGCGACGAGGTCGAGCAGAAGGGCTCGCTCGTCGACGACGAGAAGCTCCGCTTCGACTACGCGGCCAAGGCCGCGCTCACGCTCGACCAGATCCGCGAGGTCGAGTCGCGCGTGAACGCGTCGATCAAGGCGAACCTCGCCGTCGACGCCCGCGAGGTGCCGCTCGCGGTCGCGCGCGGCATCGGCGGCGTCCGCGCGGTGTTCGGCGAGCGCTACCCGGATCCCGTCCGCGTGGTCGCGATCGGCGCCACCGTGGCCGAGCTCGTCGCCAAGCCGGACAATCCGAAGTGGAAGGACCTCTCGATCGAGTTCTGCGGCGGCACGCACCTCGCCTCGATGGGCGAGGCGAGGCAGTTCGTGCTCGTGAGCGAGGGCGGCCTCGCCGCCGGCGTGCGCCGCGTGTTCGCGCTCACCGGCCCGCGCGCGATCGCCGCGCACATGGCCGCCGACGGCCTCGCGCAGCGCATCAAGGACGCTGCGCGGCTCGACGGCGAGGCGCTCGTGCGCGAACTCACCGAGATCACCAAGGTGATGGAGTCGATCGAGCTCGGCGCCGTCGCCCGCGTCGAGACCGACCGCGCGATGGAGCCGCTCCGCGAGAAGGCCAAGGCCGCGCGCAAGCAGGCCGAGGGCGCCGCGCGCGACATCGCCGTCGCGCAGGCGCGCGAGCTCGTCGACGCGCACGCGCGGTCGGCGTCCCCCGCGAAGCCGCTCGTCGCGATGATCAACGGCGCCGACGCGCCCGCGCTCCTCGCCGCGATCGAC
>JBMOGJ010000050.1:0-21132 GCA_049318425.1 Phycisphaerales bacterium
GGATGCCCATCGCGCCGTCGAGGCCGTGCACGGGGAACGGCGTGTGGCAGTCCCACCACTTGAAGCCCGCGTCGCGGACCTTCTCGGCGGCGGCCATGAGGTCGCCGGGAGTCTCGAACTCGGCGATGTAGCCGTACAGCTTCGCGGGGCTCGCGGGCTGCTCGGCCTTGGTGTCGGAGGGGTTGGTGACGATCGTCGCCATGTGGATCAACCTTGGGGGAGAGCGAGTTTCAGTGGTGGCCGTGGCCGGAGCCGTGCTGCGCGTGGTCGTGGCTGTGGCCCTGACCGTGACCGTGGTGGCCGTGCTTGCCGGCGCCGGCGCCGTGCGGGTCGGCCTGCGGCATGACGGCCTTGACCTCCGCCATCGCGATCATCGGGAGGTAGCGGCAGAACAGGAGGAACAGCGTGAAGAACAGGCCGAACGCGCCGACCATGGTGCCGATGTCGACCCAGGTCGGGGTGAACAGGTCCCACGAGCTCGGGAGGAAGTCGTTCGCGAGGCTGGTGACGATGATCACGAAGCGCTCGAACCACATGCCGACGTTCACGAAGAGCGACAGCACGAACATGATCGGGATGCTGGTGCGGATCTTCTTGAACCAGAAGAGCTGCGGCGTGATCACGTTGCAGCTGACCATGATCCAGTAGGCCCACCAGTACTGGCCGAAGGCGCGGTTGATGAAGGCGAACTTCTCGTACATCGCGCCCGAGTACCAGGCGATGAAGAACTCCATCGAGTACGCGTAGCCGACCATGCAACCGGTCACCAGGATGACCTTATTCATGTTGTCGAGGTGGCGCAGGGTGATGAGGTCCTTCAGGCCGAAGAGCTCGCGCGCCGGGACGGCGAGCGTGACCACCATGGCGAAGCCGGAGAAGATCGCGCCCGCGACGAAGTACGGCGGGAAGATCGTGGTGTGCCAGCCGGGGAGCTGCGAGGTCGCGAAGTCGAACGACACGACCGAGTGCACCGAGAGCACGAGCGGCGTCGAGAGCGCCGCGAGCAGCAGGTACGCGCGCTCGTAGCGGTGCCAGTGGCGATTCGAGCCGCGCCAGCCGAGGGCGAAGATGCCGTAGGCGAGCTGCTGGACCTTGCCCTTCGCGCGGTCGCGCAGGGTCGCGAGGTCGGGGACCATGCCCGTGTACCAGAAGAGCAGCGACACGGTGAAGTAGGTCGACACCGCGAACACGTCCCAGAGGAGCGGCGAGCGGAACTGCGGCCACATCTCCATCTGGTTCGGGATCGGGAACAGCCAGTAGGCGAACCACACGCGTCCGACGTGGATGCCGGGGAACGTGCCGGCGCAGATGACGGCGAAGATCGTCATCGCCTCGGCGAAGCGGTTGATGCCCGTGCGCCACTTCTGGCGGAACAGGAAGAGGATCGCGCTGATGAGCGTGCCCGCGTGGCCGATGCCGACCCAGAACACGAAGTTCGTGATGTCGTAGGCCCACATGACGGGGTTGTTGAGGCCCCACACGCCGACGCCGGTGACGATCAGGTAGCCGATGCAGGCGCCGAGGACGCTGAGCAGTCCGAGCGCGCCGGCGAAGGCGACGTACCACGCGAACGGAGCCTTGTCGGCCTCGTTCACCCGGCACACGGTGGCGGTGACCTGGCTGAACTTGTCCATGTTCAGGACAAGCGGCGCGCGTTCACCGGGCGCGTCGACGGTGTTGTCGACGATGGTGGAGTTGGAATTGAGCGTCGTCATGGGTGCGCTCCGGGATCAGTGGGCGTGATCGTGGCCGTCGCCATGATCGTGACCGTGGTCGTGGTCGTCGTGGGAGTGGTCGACGGCGGGGTTCTTGACGCGCGCGAGGTACTTCACGCGCGGCTTGGTGTTGAGTTCCTCGAGGAGGTCGTAGCTCAGCTTGCTCTTGGAGAGCTGGGCGACGCGGCTCCGCGGGTTGTTCAGGTCGCCGAAGACGATCGCCTGGGTCGGGCACGCCTGCTGGCAGGCGGTGACCACGGCGCCGTCCTCGATCGACCACGTGTCCTTGCCGCTGTCGACGCCGCCGGCCTTGGCCCAGGCGTTCTTGGCGCGGATCTTGGCTTCCTGGATGCGCTGCATGCAGAAGGAGCACTTCTCCATCACGCCGCGCGAGCGCACGGTGACCTCGGGGTTGAACTGCATGCGCGTCCAGCCCGCGGGGTTGTCGGTGATCGGGTTGTGGTCCTCGGGAATCGACTTGTAGTAGTCGGGCTGGACCTTGAGGAAGCCCTCCTCGCGGCTCGGCTCGCGCTTCTGGTAGTCGAAGAAGTTGAAGCGGCGCACCTTGTACGGGCAGTTGTTGCTGCAGTAGCGGGTGCCGATGCAGCGGTTGTAGACCATCACGTTGATGCCCTGCTCGTCATGCACCGTCGCGGCGACGGGGCAGACCTGCTCGCAGGGCGCGTTCTCGCAGTGCATGCACGCGAGCGGCTGCACCGCGAAGCCGGCGGGCCTGTCGCCGTTCGAGCCGCGGAAGTAGCGGTCGATGCGGATCCAGTGCATCTCGCGGCCGCGCGCCACCATCGCCTTGCCGACGATGGGGACGTTGTTCTCCGCCTGGCAGGCGACCACGCACGCGCTGCAGCCCGTGCAGGACGAGAGGTCGATGGTCATCGCCCAGCGGTACTTCGCGCCGTCGAGGTTCGACTCCTCCCAGAGCGAGAGGCGGTGCGCGACGTGGCCGACGTGGCGGGCGAAGTCGGGGTGCGACTTGTAGTTCGCGAGGCTGCTCTCGCGCACCAGGCTCGGCAGGCGGGCCTGGATGCCGTCGCTCGGCACGTTCGCGATGAGCGCGTCGGTCGCGCCGTGGTCCTGGGTGTGGGCGAAGCCGTAGGTGCTGCCCGCCTTCGCGATGCCGCACTTGTTCATGCCGAGACCCGCGGTGTTGCGCAGCGGGTAGGCGTTGAAGCCAGCGCCCGCGGCGATGCGGCCCGCGACCTCGCCGCGGCCGTAGCCGAGCGCGATGGACGCGCAGTCCTCGGCATGGCCGGGGAGCGACCACGCGGCGGCCTCGATCGAGGTGGTGCCGACGGTGACCTTCATCACGTCGCCGTTCTTCACGCCGAGCTTGCGCGCGGTGGCGGGCGCCATGAGGAGCGCGTTGTCCCAGGTGATCTTGGTCGCGGGATCGGGCAGCTCCTGGAGCCAGCCGAGGTTCGCGAAGCGACCGTCACCGACCTTGGCGTCGAAGAGGAAGGCGACCTCGGTCATGCCGGCGGAGACGCCGATCATGCCCGCGGTGCCGGTGCAGATGGTCGCGAGGTTGGCGGCGTTCACCGCGGGCGCGGGCGCGGCCTTCATCGCGGTGCCCTCGACGAATCCGCGGTCGAGGTTCTGGCGCCACCAGGCCTCGAAGGCGGTGCCGGCGAGGCCGCTGACCTTCATGTGCGCGCGGCGGACGATCTCGTAGCTCGAGGTCTGCTCGTCGCCGGTGAGCGCGGCGAGGACCTCGAGGGCGTTGCGACCGCCCTGCTCCTGGTCCATGAGCGGCAGGATGAGTGGCTGCTGCACGACGATGGAGCCGTCGAGCGCGCGGCCGTCGCCCCAGCACTCGAGGCTGTGCGCGGCGGGGACATGCCAGGTGCACGCGGAGCTCTTGCTCGTCTCGTTCGCGTAGAACGAGAGGTGCGCGACCTCCTTGGCCTTCGACATGCGACCGGCGAAGTCGAGGTCGGCGGGCGCGTCGTAGGCGGGGTTGCCGCCGAGGACGACCAGCGTCTCGATCGCGCCCGAGGCGAGCGCGTCGGCGAGCTGCTTGAGCTGCGCGGCGCCGCCCGACGCGGGGCCGGGGATGTAGTTGACCGTCGTGCCGACCGCGCCGAGCTTCTCGTTCATGGCCGCGGCGAGCGCGATCGTGGCGGAGTGCTGCATCGGACCCGCGACGACGAGCGCCTGCGAGCCAGCGGCCTTCAGGTCGGCGACGAGCTGGGCGAAGACTTCCTTCTGGTGCGCGTCGAGCAGGTTGGCGGCGGACGGCGACGCGGCGAGCGCATCGGCGGCGGAGATGCCGAGTTCCTTGGCGACGAGCGCCGCGAACACGGCGACGTCGCTGCGGCGGAGGGCGAAGCGCTCGTCGGCGCTCATGCCGGTCACGGTGACCGACGGCTCGGCGACGAACATGCGCGACTGCGACTGCTTCGAGGGATCGCTCTCCTCGATGCGGCGGCCCTTGGCCCACGCGCGCGAGTGCGCGATGCCGGTGGCCGGGCAGCCGAAGAGGTCGGCGTCGAGGACGAGCACGACCTTGGCGCTCTCGAGCGAGGGCATGCCGACGAACGAACCGCCGAGGACGGCGTTCGACGCGTCGACCGCAGCGTCGGCGCACATCGCGTTCCAGCTGCCCCACCACGCCTTCGGGTAGGCCGCGAGGAAGCGCGACTTCATGTCGTCGAGCGTCGGGCTCATGCTGTCGTCGGCGAGGACCGCGAGGCCCGCTCCGCCGTTCGACTTGTACTTGGACGCGGTCGAGCCGCACCACGCGGCGAACTCGCTCCACGTGCTCGGCTGGCCCTGCTTGGTGACCTGGCGGCTGCGGTCCGGGTCGTAGAGCTCGAGGATGCGCGACTGGATGATCGCGTTCGAGCCGGCGGCGAAGGGCAGCGCGGGATTGCCCTCGAGCTTGATGGGACGGCCGTCGTAGCTCTTGGCGAGCACGGGCCAGGCGATGCCAGCCACCTCGACGCAGGTCGCGTAGTCGACGGGCACGCCGGCGGTGCGGCCGGCCTGCCCCTGCGCGAACGGCACGATCTTGGTGTCGGGCCAGCGCCGGCAGGCGGCGAGCCCGGCGAGCGCGAAGCCCGCGCCCATGAGCTTGATGAAGGTGCGGCGCTCCTCGCCCGAGGCGAGCTCCTGCGCGTTCGGTCCGAACTCGCGGGCCATGAGCTCGCGGAATTCGGGCGTCTTCTCGAGATCGTCGGCGCTGCGCCAGTACTCAGCGCGCGAGAACTTCATGCTCGCGTCGTTGCCAGAGGTGTCGCAGCCAGTGCGTGATTCGTGCATCGAGTGTCCCTTGCAGTTGCCGTGCGATCAGCGGTGGCAGGTCGAGCAGTCTTGGCTCGGATTGATGTGGAACTTGTCCTTCAGCGCCTTGCGCTCCTCGGCGCTCAGCTCGGTCGCGGGGTCGTAGGCGAGGTTCGTGATCTCGCTCGTGGGACGCAGGACCGAATCGGGGTTGCGGTGGCACTCCAGGCACCAGCCCATGGAGAGCGGCGACTTCTGGTAGACGACCTCCATCTTGTCGATGCGGCCGTGGCACTCGACGCAGCCGACGCCGCGGTTCACGTGCGCGCTGTGGTCGAAGAAGGCGAAGTCGGGCAGCTTGTGGACGCGCGTCCACTCGACGGGAAGGCCGGTGGCGTAGCTGTCCTTGAGCTTGGCGAGCTTCGGGCTCTCGGGGCGGATCTGCGTGTGGCAGTTCATGCAGGTCTGCGTCGCGGGGACGCTGGCGTGCGCGGCCTTCTCCACCGAGGTGTGGCAGTAGCGGCAGTCCATGCCCAGTTCGCCGGCGTGCAGCGCGTGGCTGAACGGCACCGGCTGCTCGGGCTGGTATCCCACTTCAAGCGTCTTCGGGCTCAGCCCGTACGCGACGAAGAAGATGGCGTACACAGGAATGGTCGCGGCAGCGAGGATGATGGTCGGCAGCAGAAGGTTCGACCATCGCGGGAAGAGAAACCTGCTCATCTCTGGAAGAGCTCCGTGAACCGGACATGCATCCGGGAATGGGGGCAGGACTTCGTGCAAAATTTCACGAAGTCCAAGCGTTCATCGTAAGACCAACCGCCTAGGGCGTCAAACGCGGAAGCGCGTGTCAGGCTTTGTTCTAGGACCATACCCCAGTGAGGGTTTGAGGCGGGGAATCGAGGTGGATTCGGGTGTCCCGTCGGGGTGCGTCCGGAGGGAAGGCGCGGCTGGTGCGCGATTCGGGTCGAGGACTTACGTCGAGGTGGGCAGCCTGAAGAAGGTCCGGGCGTTGTCGGCCAGGCGGGCGCGGACTTCGGCGCGATCGCGTCTCCAGAGATCCGCCAGGGCGTCGGCGACATGGACGACGAACTTCGGCTCGTTCGGACGGGTGGTCCGGAACGGTTCGGGGGTCAGGAACGGGGCGTCGGTCTCGACCATGACGCGGTCGGGCGGCGCGAGGCGGGCCGCGTCGTGGGTGTCCTTGGCGTTTCGGAAGGTCACCACGCCCGTGAAGCTCACGAAGGCCCCGAAGTCGAGGAGGAGACGCATCTCCCGCGGACCTGCCGTGAAGCAGTGGAAGACGAAGCGCTCGGGCGGCAGGCCGGTCGCGCGCAGGATCGGGATCAGCTCGTCGAACGCCTCGCGGCAGTGGAGGATGATCGGCTTGTCGAGTCGGGGATCCTGCCCGCGCCAGGCGACGAGGTGGGCGAGCTGCTGCTCGAGGACGGCGCGTTGGAGCGGCTCAGGCGGATCGTCGTAGTGCCTGTCCAGTCCGAGCTCCCCCCAGGCGACGCACTTCGGATCGAGCCCCACGGCACGCATCTCGGCCCAGTCGGCGGGCTTGTCGGCATAGAGCGGGTGGACCCCGGCGCTGCACCAGAGGTGCTCGTGCTCGCGGGCCAGCGCGAGGGCCCGGACGGCGTCGCCGGTGGTGGTGGAGATGGTGATGGCGCCGTCGACGCCTGACTCCCGAGCCGCGGACAGGACGGAATGCACGCGCCCGAGGTAATCCGGGAAAGTCAGGTGGCAGTGCGTGTCGATCACGGTGGCAGCGTACTCGGGTCGTCCGGGTCGCGGCGTTGCGTCGGCGCTGATGCATGCCTGCCCCGTCACGCGTCCCAACGGATGCATGCCTGTCCAATCATGCTCTGATCATGCTGCGCGCCTGATCGTCGTACACTCGCACCCCGATGTCACCCCGCGACCAGCCCGAAGAAACCACAGGTGCCTCGATGAGCTTCGGGGAGCACCTGCACGAGCTGCGCGGACGCGTGTTCAAGGCGCTGATCGTCCCGCTGCCGCTGTCGATCGGGTTCTTCTTCCTGGCGCCGCACATCCGTGAACTGCTGGTCGCACCGCTCTTTGCGGCGCTGCGCGCGAACGGGCAGACGGTCCAGATCCAGGCCCTCTCCCCTGCCGAGACGATCACGGTCGACATGAAGCTGGCGGTCGTCGCCGCGCTGTCGGTGTCGGCGCCGTGGTTGCTGTTCCAGCTGTGGAAGTTCGTCGAGCCGGGCCTGTTCGTGCATGAGCGGCGGTACGTGCACTTCCTCGCGCCGCTGTCGTCGGTGCTGACGGCGTGCGCGATCGCCCTCTTCTACTGGATCCTGCTGCCCTTCACGCTGTTGTTCCTGGTGAGCTTCGGTGCGGCGCGGCCGAAGACCTTCGACGCGCCCCCGCCGCTTGCGGCGACGACCGACGGAACCGCGGCGGACGCGTCGAATCCGACGGCTCCGGCCGCTCTGCCGCCGTTCGCGTTCCCCGTGCTCGACGAGGATCCGCCGGCGCCGCGCGCGGGCGAGGCGTGGATCTCGACCAAGGACCAGGTGCTGCGCGTGGCGGTTCCGGTGCAGAAGGTCGTCGCCAACGCGGTGCTCGACCTCGCTAACCGCGCGACGGAGCTCGTCTCGCCGACGACCGAACCGACGGTGCCGCAGCTGCAGCTCCTCGAGATCCCGCTCTCGGTGCTGGGCGGCGTGTCGCAGGTCTACCGGCTGAGCGAGTACATCAACTTCACCCTGCTGCTGCTGGCGGGATCGGTCGTCGCGTTCCAGATGCCGGTGGCGATCCTGCTGCTCGGCTGGGTCGGGATGGTCAATCCGCGCATGCTGCGCGAGAAGCGCCGCTGGGCGGTGTTCATCATGGCGATCATCGCCGCGGTGGTGACGCCGCCGGACCTGACCTCGATGCTGCTGCTCCTGGTGCCGCTCTGGCTGCTCTACGAGTTCGGCATCGTGCTGCTGCTGCTGGTTCCGGCCCATAAGGTCGCGCAGGGGCGCGTGTTCTCGGTCCGCGGGCTCGGTGGTGCGGCCTCGCAGACGGCACAGACGGAACAGCGCGACCGCCGATCTTGGGAAGAAGAGCCAGATGACTGGCATTCGACCGGTTCAAAGGACGATGACGAGGGTACCGGAGGCCGATCGTCGTGATCCGCCGCCCGAGTGACCGAGTCTGCCATCGAGGGTCGTCGAAGGAGTTGCGCGCTGTCGTTGCGTTGGCGCGCATTCGCCGGAGACGGAGACGAACGATGAATTCCCTGCGCCTGGTGCGTACAGCACATCAGGGCGTGAGTGAGATCGATGTGCGCATGATGGAGCGCGCCATCGAGCTTGCCCGCCGCGCCGCGCTTGACGGCGAGGTTCCCATCGCCGCGGTGATCTACCGCGGCGGCGAGATCCTCGGCGAGGCTGCGAACAACCGCGAGGCGAAGGCGGACCCGACCGGACATGCGGAGATCGTCGCGATGCGCGAGGCCGGCAAGCGGCTCGGCGAGTGGCGGCTCGAGGGCTGCTCGATGGCGGTGACGCTCGAGCCGTGCCCGATGTGCGCCGGCGCGCTGGTGAACGCGCGGCTCGGAAAGCTCATCTACGGCGCCACCGACCCCAAGGCGGGCGCGTGCGAGACGCTCTACGCGATCCCGGGCGACGCGCGGCTCAACCACCGCGTCGAGATGCACGGCGGCGTGCTCGCGCCGCGATGCATCGAGCTGCTCCGCGCGTTCTTCAAGGAGCGCCGCGCGCAGCAGAAGGCCATCAAGGACGCGGCGAAGAAGCGCTCGGCGTGAGCGGTCCGCGCCCGAAGGCGCTCCTCCCCCCGCGCGCGCCGCGCGGCACGACACACGGCGACCGAACTCCATGACCTCGCGGCACCCGATCAAGCTCGTCTGCGTCGACCTCGGTGGCGTGGTGATCCGCATCCGCCGGTCCCCCGCCGAGACGCTGCATGCCGTCGGCGTGCCCGGCTACCTGCTCGACGCGATCAGCGACGACGAGATGCGCGCGTTCCGCGCGACCACCGCGCGCCACCAGCGCGGCGAGTACGGCTGGGAAGGCTGGCTCGACGACGCGCAGCGCGTGCTCGGCCGGCACTTCGACCGCGACACGATCGCGCGCGCGCACGACGCGATCCTCGTGGGCGAGTATCCGGGCGTGGCACGGGTGATGGGGCTGATCCGCAAGGCGGGCGCCGTCACGGCATGCCTGTCCAACACCAACGACCGGCACTGGACGGCGCTGCTCGAGCTGCCCGCGATGGGCGAGATCGAGCACCGGCACGCGTCGCACCTCCTGCGGTGCGAGAAGCCGAGCGAGGCGATCTACCGCGCGTTCGAGCAGGCGACGGGATTCCGCGGCGGAGAGATCCTGTTCCTCGACGACCTCGAGGAGCACTGCGTGGCCGCGCGGGCGTGCGGATGGAACGTCGTCCGCATCGACCACGAGCGCGACACGGCGGCGCAGATCCTGTCCGCGGCGCGCGCGCACGGCGTGGCGTGCTGAGCGGTGAGCCGCGGTGCGGACCCGCGCATGCCGCGGCGTCGCCGCGCGCGGGTCAGCCGCAGATCTCGCGGCAGAGCACCGTCGCGAACGCGCCCTTCGGCAGGTCGAACATCACGCGGATGTAGCCTCCGTGCGCGTCGACGCCGGAGTCGACCGACCAGTCGCGCATGACGATGCGGTACGGACGCCGCGCGCCGGCGCTGTCGAGCGCGGGTGGCGCGAAGTGCGCGTCGTCGACGCCGCAGGCCGCGAGCGCGCGTCGCTCGATCTCGCGCGGGGCGCCGGCGGACTCGGGCATGCCGGGGCCGGGGATCGGTCCGGAGGCGGAGAGGTCGTGGCGCGCGCAGCGGGCGCGGAGCTCCGCGAGCTCGTCGTCGGGCGCATCGGCCGCGATCGGGAAGAGCGAGCTCGTGCCCGCGAGCACCGCGACATCGCCGCGCAGCACGTCGCCGAAGGTGCCGTCGCGCACGCGCTCGGACAAGGCGTGGTTGTAGACCGCGCCCTGCAGCGCGCTCATCCAGAAGCTGCGGGTGTGGGCGGGCACCGCGCGGACGGCGCCGGCGGCATCGCGTCCGCGGGCGAGCGCGCGCAGCGCGATCCGCTCGGCCTGGTCGTTGCGGCCCCAGAGGTCGTGCGCCGCCTGGTATTCGCCGCGGTCGTAGAGTTCACGCACCTCCATCTGGTGCGGCGGGAAGGGCGCGCCGCGCGAGCCCAGCATCTCGTCGAGGAGCTCGCGCCACTCGCCGCGCGCGAAGTGGCGGCCGATGACCTGGTTGTTCATGCGGTAGCCGAAGCGCTGCTCGCCGAAGTAGTCGGGGATCCCCTGCTGCGCCAGCTCCTGCATGCGGCGCTGCACGGTGCGCACCTGCATCGGGTCGACGCCGCGGATGCGGATCACGAAGCGGTTGCCGCGCAGGTGACCGCGGCGGAGCTTGTTGCTGTGGCGCTTCGCCCACATGACGACGAGGCGCTCGTGCTGCAGCTCGCCGACCGGGCGGTCGACGGGAAGATGCACCGACACCGTCTGGTGGGTGACCGCGACGCGATCCTTCATGCCCGCGAAGCCGATCGCGCCTTCCTCGACCTTGAAGTGCCGGCAGAGGACGCCGAGCATCTCGGTGTGCGGCATGTTGGTCTTCTGGATGCCGAGGTAGAGGTGCTCCCCCTCGCCACACGGGTCGTAGGCGGGGATCTCCTCGACGATGAAGTCGTCGGGACGCGCCTTGAGCTGGCCGCCGATGCCGGTCGCCGCGGACGCGCGCGGACCGGGCCGCGGATCGATCCGCGCGTGGGGCGCCGCGTTGGTCACCCAGTTCGAGGGCACGAGTAGGCCGCAGGACGGGTGGACGACGAGCTCGGTCGAGTTCGTGGAACCGCGCGACCCGGCGAGCGTTGGCTCGACCTCGGGATCGCCTCTTTCGTCGGGGCGGTCGTCGGAGCGGTCGTCAGGGCGCATCGTCATGTCTCGCGATCAATCCTCGTCGTCGTCCTCGCCCGCCTCGATCGGCGGTTCGATCGCGGGGCGTTCGTCGGCGACGGCCTCGAGGACCTCCTCGGCGACCTCGATGGGCGTGCGGTGCTTGATGCCCAGCGCGATGGCGTCGCTCGGCCGCGCGTCGAGCTCGATCAGCTGGCCGCCCTGCCGCAGCAGGATGCCGGCGAAGTACGTGCCCTGCTCGAGCCGGTGGATGACGATCTTGACGAGCTCGCCGCCGAGGGCGGAGATCGCCTGGTCGAGCAGTTCGTGGGTCTGCGGGCGGGGCAGGCTCTGTCCGCTGAGGCGGCGCTCGATGGCCATCGCCTCGCTGGTGCCGATCTTGATCGCGAAGCTGCGGGTCCCCCCGCGCTCCGCCAGTTCGATGAACTGCTCGGCGCTCGAGTCGAGGATCAGCACGCGGGAGAGTTCCATCGGAACGAGCATGGGGGGAACGCGAGGATAGCGCGGTCGGCGCTCCGGGGCGGCGCTGCGTGCGGGGTTCGCGGCGAAGTTCGCGGGAGGGAGTGCTTGGGGCGGCGCGCGGCGATCGTGCTTACCACGCGCTGAGCACGCGGGCGATGTCCTGCGCGCCGACCATGCAGTCGCCGTCGAGGTCGGCGACGCACGCGTCGCAGTCGGCGCAGGGTCCCCAGGCGTCGAGGAGGATCGCGAGGTCCATCGCGTTGACGGCGCCGTCGCGGTTGAGGTCCTCGGCCACGAAGGGCGGCGGCGCGAGCGCGATCGAGCTGGCGATGTCGAGCCGGCCCTTTCCGTAGAGCGTGTCGGTGCCGGGATCGCCGATGTCGTCGGCGCCCTGCTCGAGCAGCGCGCGGACCTGGTCGCGCGTCAGCGCGGGGTTGTAGGCCCAGAGCAGCGCGGCGGCGCCGGTCACGTGCGGCGCGGCCATGCTGGTGCCCGACTTGTTGGTGAAGCCGGTGGTGCCTGAGAGCGACCAGACGTTCACGCCGGGCGCGGCGAGGTCGACCTCGGCGCCGAAGTTCGAGAAGTTGGCGCGGAGATCGCGGTTGTCGGTGGCGGCGACGGCGATGGTCTCCGGCCAGCGCGCGGGGGCGGCGATGTTCGTGTTGCCGTTGTTGCCGGTGGCGGCGACCATGAGCGCGCCCTGCGCGTGCGCGTACTGCACCGCCTGCTGGAACACCGGATTGAAGGCGTAGAACTGCAGGCTCATGTTCACCAGGCGGGCGCCGTTGTCGACGGCCCAGATGAGCCCGCTCGCGACGTTGGCCTCGAAGCCGGTGCAGCCGTTGACGACCACGACGGGCAGCAGGCGCGCGTTCCACGCGAGCCCCGCCATGCCGGTGCCGTTGTTGCCCGCGGCGGCGATGATGCCCGCGACGTGCGTTCCGTGGTTGCACTCGTCGGTGGTGATCGTCGTGCCGTCGGGGATGTTGATGCCGGGCAGGATGCGGCCCGCGAGCTCGCCGTGCGGATCGATGCCCGAGTCGAGCACGGCGATGACCATGTCGTTGCCGTGCGTCGCGTTCCACGCGGCGACCGCGCCGACATCGGCGCCGACGACGCCGGTCACGCCGCCGATCACCTGACCGGTGTTGCGAAGCGCGTACTGGGTGAAGAAGTCGGTGTCGTTCGGGATCTCGGCCAGTCCGCCCTCGGCGTCGAGGTCGGCGCGGGCGATGGCGGAGGTGAGGCGACGCAGCGCGGCGGCTGCAGCGACCGGATCGCGGCCGGGCGCGAGCTCGGCGCGGTACCAGCGGTCGAGGCCGATCGCACGGGCGGTGGCGGCGTCGCGCGGCGGGGCGACGAAGATGCTGCGGACCGCGACCACGCCCGCCTCGCGGAGGACGCGCGCCGACGCCGACGCGACGAGCGCCCGGCCAGGCGCGCGCAGCACGGGCTCTCCGCGGACTCCGGCGCCGACGCTGATGCCGGGCGCGATCTGGATCAGCACATGCGACGAGGCGTGGCCGGCGACTTCGACGAGGTTCGGGGGGTCGGCGACGGCGAGGGGGCCGAATGCGGCCACGCTCGCCGCGGGTCCCTGCGCGTGGGCTCCGGCGTGCACGGCCGCCGCCGAGAGCGCGGCGGCGAGCATCGCGAGCGAAGAGGACGGCGTCGAGCGGATGTTCGGCATGGTCGGTCGGGGACGGTCGGTCGGGGACGGCGGGGCGCGAGGACGAGACAGGCGTCGTGCGGCGGATAGGGTCCGCGGACGGGACAGGCACGCGTCGCCAGGCAGGCATCGTCACGCGCCAATCCACACTACCCCTGCGTTCGGGCGTGTCAGGGACGGGGTTTCCGATTTCCACCGAACGGTGAGGGTTTTTCCGGCTGCGCGGGTGGCGCTGCGGGGCGACGTGAGCGCCGCGGTTATAGTCCGCCCCTTCGCGCGGGCCCTGGTCGGTCCGTGGCAAGCGTTTCCAGCACCTTCAATACAACAAGCCGAACACCATGAGCACCTCGCGCCACCTGTTCACCTCCGAAAGCGTCTCGATGGGTCACCCCGACAAGGTCTCCGATGCGATCTCGGATGCCGTGCTCGACCTGATCCTCGACCATGACTCCGAGGGCCGCTGCGCGTGCGAGACGCTGGTGACCACCGCCCAGGCGATCGTCGCGGGCGAGATCAAGTTCCATCAGAACCCGAAGAAGAAGTTCGACGTCCAGCAGACGATCCGCGACACCATCCTCCGCATCGGCTACGACGACGCGGCGATGGGCTTCGACGGCAACGGCTGCGGCGTGATCAACCTGCTCCACGAGCAGTCGGCCGACATCGCGCGCGGCGTCGTCCGCAAGGCCAAGAAGGCCCAGGGCGCCGGCGACCAGGGCATGATGTTCGGCTTCGCGTGCGACGAGACCGACCGTCTCATGCCGCTGCCGATCAACCTGTCGCATCGGCTCGTCGAGCGGCAGGCCGAGGTGCGCCGCAAGGGCATCATCTCGGGCATCCGTCCCGACGCGAAGAGCCAGGTCACCATCGAGTACGACGGCCTCGACCCGAAGAAGGTCGATGCGGTCGTGCTCTCGACCCAGCACGCGCCCGAGTGGAACGGCGAGAAGAAGCAGGCCGAGCTCAAGAAGGCCGTGACCGACGCCATCATCAAGCCGGTGCTCGGCAAGTGGTGGCATGACGGCGTGAAGGTCTTCGTGAACCCGACCGGACAGTTCGAGATCGGCGGCCCGCACGGCGACTGCGGCCTCACGGGCCGCAAGATCATCGTCGACACCTACGGCGGCCGCGGCCGTCACGGCGGCGGCGCGTTCAGCGGCAAGGATCCGTCGAAGGTCGACCGCAGCGCGGCGTACATGGCGCGCTACATCGCCAAGAACATCGTGGCCGCCAAGCTGGCGCGCTGCTGCGAGGTCCAGGTCGCCTACGCGATCGGCGTCGCGGAGCCCGTCTCGGTGCTCGTCGATTCGCAGGGAACCGGCAACGTCGGCGACGAGATCCTCTCGAAGCTCGTGCGCGAGCACTTCGACCTCACGCCGTACGGCCTGATCGAGATGCTCAAGCTGCGCGCGCCGATCTACTCGTCGACCTCCAGCCACGGCCACTTCGGCCGCGAGCCGGGCGAGGGCGGCAAGGGCACCTTCAGCTGGGAGAAGACCGACATCGCGGCGGCGCTCAAGAAGGGCGCGGCGAAGTCGATCAGCGCTCCCAAGAAGGCGGTCACGCGCGGCGGCGGCAAGCGCTCGCCGGAGCTGGCGCGCGCGTGAACCGCGAGGACCATCAGCGAGAGGCCCCCGTCGGATATTCGGCGCGCGAGATCGCGCTTGAGCGCATCCTCGCGCAGGCGATGCGCTTTCCCGACCTCGACATCGCGCCGTTCGACCCGAGGTCCTCGCTGCATGCGGGACCGATGGCGGTCGCGGGCGGGCGTTCGGCGCTCGACCCGCGCGACGCGGCGCTCGCGCGCGCGATCGAGCACGCGGTGGTGCGCCGGTACCTGACGCTGATCGCGTGCATCCGTCCGCACCTGTCGAAGAACTGGCCGCTCCTCGAGAAGCCGATCCAGGCGGCGCTCCTCGCGGGCGCGGCGCAGATCCTGTTCCTCGACCGCGTGCCCGCGGCGGCGGCGGTCGATGCGAGCGTCGAGTGGACGAAGCGCCGCCTGCGTCCGGGTGCGGGCGGCCTGGTGAACGCCGTGCTCCGCAAGGTCGCGGGCAGCGTGGTGGAGCGGGTGCCCGCCGGCGACGGCGCGGTGCTCGACCACACCCGCCGCGACCTCGTGCCGCTCGCGGACGGCGGTGCGCTGCGGCTCTCGGTGCAGGCGTTCAGCGAGGACGCCGCCGCCGCGATCGCCGAGAAGACGAGCCACGCGCGCGAGCTGATCCTGCACTGGATCGGCGCGTTCGGCTTCAAGGAGGCGCAGCGGATCGCGCTGCACGACCTCGTCGATGCGCCGCTCATCGTGACGCCGTTCGATGCGGCCGACGCGCGGTTCGCCGGACTCGCGACGCCGCACGCCGACGCAGGCTTCGGCGTGTGGACCGGCACCCACGCCGAGATGACCGCGCTGCTCGGCGAGATGCCGCGGCTGCGCGTGCAGGATCCGACCGCGGCGTCGACCTGCGCGGTGCTCGAGCGCACGCTGCGCGAGGCGATCGCCCGCGAGCCGAAGCTGATCGTCGACCTCTGCGCGGGACGCGGGACCAAGACCCGGCAGCTCGCGGAGATGTTCCCCGGCGCGACCGTGCTCGCGACCGATCCCGACGAGGCGCGCTTCGAGGCGCTGGCGCGGCTGCGCGAGCGCCATCCCAACATCCGCGTGCTGGGCAACGAGCTGCTCTTCCGCGAGGCCGCGGGCAAGGCCGACCTCCTGCTGCTCGACGTGCCGTGCTCGAACTCGGGCGTGCTCGCGCGCCGCCCGGAGGCGCGCTACCGGTTCACCAAGGCGCGCACCAAGAGCGTGATCGAGCTCCAGCAGAAGATCGCCGATCCGGCGATCGGGCTGGTCGCGCCGCGCGGCGCCGTGCTCTACGCGACCTGCTCGATCGAGCACGCCGAGAACGAGGCGCAGGCGCGGCGGCTGGCGAACCGGCACGGCCTGGCGCCGGTGCTCGACCGCACCATCATGCCCGCGGGCATGCCGGGCGAGCCGCTCGCGCAGTACCGCGACGGCGGGTTCCACACGCTGCTGCTGCGGAGCTGAGGCGCGACGCCGATCGAGGACCGAGGGCGCTGACCGAGGCCGAGGCCGAGGACCGAAGCCGGCGACCGAGGGCGACGACCGACGACGACGAGGAGAGGAATCCACCGCCCCGCGCAGCGTGCGGCGAGTGGTACCATCTCCCCTTCCACCCCGAACGGAACCCCGCGCCATGCGCATCCTCGACATCCTCTCCCCGACCTCCGTCAAGGTCCCGCTCGCGGCCACGGAGAAGCACGCCATCATCGACGAGCTCGTCGACCTGCTGGCGACCAACGAGCTGTGCCCCGATCCCGTGAGCGTGAAGCGCGCGGTGTGGGAGCGCGAGTCGCAGCGCTCGACCGGCATCGGCGAGGGACTCGCGATCCCTCACGGCAAGTGCGGCGGGACGCAGGGCCTCGTGCTCGCGATGGGCAAGCCGGCGCAGCCGATCGAGTTCGGCTCGATCGACAAGAAGCCGGTGCAGCTGGTGATCCTGCTGGTGTCGCCACCGGAGAAGAAGGACGAGCACATCCAGGCGCTCGGCAAGATCTCGAAGATCATGACGAGCCCGGAATTCCGCCAGCGCGCCTACACGGCGCAGACGCCCGCGGAGCTCTACCAGCTGTTCCGCGAAGCGGAGTCGTGAGCGACCGCGGCCGAGGCCGCGTCCACTGCTTCTCGCGCGGCGGAGGCCGCGTCCACTACTTCTCGCGCGGCCGAGGCCGCGTGCACTACTTCTTGAGCGCCTTCACGCGCATCTCGCCCGCCTGCTTCATGATCGGGCCGGCTTCCTTCTGCCGGTCGGTGGCCATGAGCAGATCGGCAAGCGCCTGGTGGAGACGCCACTCGCCCGGCCAGCGGTCGATCGCGGCGCGCAGCTCGCGCTCGGCGTCGGCGAAGCGCTCGAGGCGCTGCAGGCCGACAGCGCGGGCGAGCAGCAGCAGCGGGTTGTCGGGATTCGCAACGACCAGGCGGTCGACGATCGCGAGACCCTCCTGCACGAGGTCGGGGCGGACCGACTCGACGAGCATCGCCGCGAGGCGGCGCAGCGCGATCGGATCGTCGGGCGACATCTCGACCGCGCGGCGCGCGACGGTGTAGGCGTCGTCGAAGCGGTCGTCGGCGACGAGGAAGTTCACGAGCTCCTCGCGCAGCGACCCCCAGGCGGGGTTCGCCTCCCAGGTCGTGCCCGCGTAGGCGATGGCGCCGTTGCCGTCGCCCGACCCGCGGATCACACGCGCGATGCCGATCGCGAGGTCCTCGGAGAGGCCGTCGCGCTCGGCGACGCCGCCGAGCAGCGCGCCTGCGGAGGCGAAGTCGCCGATGACGGCGTCGAACCACGCCATGCGGACCTCGGCGCTCGAGCGCACGGGGCCGTCGAGGCCGATCGCCGACGCCCACGCGAGGGCGCGGCGGTAGCGCTCGAGTCCGCGCGCGGCGCGGGCGCGGGTCGCGTCCTCGGCCTTGCTGCCGTTGCCGCTGAAGACCACCTGCGGCGAGACGAGCACGCGCTCATGGTCGAACTCGGCGAGCGCGAACTGCGCGTTGACCGCGCCGAGCGTGCCGACGCCGGCGAGCGAGGCGAGCGCGACCGCGCCGACCGCGAGGCCGCGGCCGGTGACGCGTCCGTCGCGCTTGAGCTGCATGCGGTGGAGCCGCGCGTCGCGCGCGCTCGCGAGCTGCCAGAGGATCCAGGCGAGCGCGGTGGCGCAGATCGCGACGCCCGACGCGAAGAGCAGCGGCACGCCGAGCACGCCGCGCACGGCGAAGAAGCTGCCGACCGCGACCACGGCGAGCGCGATCTCCTCGTTCCAGGTGAGGTCCCAGCGCTTCTGCGCGGGCGCGGCCACCACGGGCTTGGCGAGGAACGCGGGCGTTCCCCAGCCGATGTGGAGCGCCTGCTCGGGGCACGCGCTCACGCAGTCGAGGCACTTCATGCAGCCCTGGTCGACCACCATGCGGAAGTCGCGGACCTCCTCGTGGACGCGCACGTTCGAGGTGCACACCGCGGTGCAGTGGCCGCACTGGGTGCACGCGTCGGTGACGCGGATGCGCAGCGGCGCGACCTCGTCGAGCGGCGCGAAGAAGCCGCCGTACGGGCATCCGTAGGTGCAGTAGCCCTTCGCGCCGAGCAGGTACACCGTCAGGAAGCCGCACACCAGCAGGAACGGCACCGACATCAGGAGCCCGGGGAAGGTCGCCCAGAAGTCGGTCGTGACCAGGCTGGTGGTGAAGCCCGGCCACTCGAGCCCGGGCCGCGTGTGGGGCGCGATCGCGAAGCGGTAGATCAGCGGCCACAGGAACATGTAGACCGCGAGCACGAGCGGCAGCCACAGGAGGAGACGCGAGCGGAACAGCCGCGGACGGATGCCGATCCGCTTCATCAGGTGGCCGCAGAAATCCTGCAGCATCACGACGTGGCAGCCCCAGCCGCAGAACCAGCGGCCGAGCACCGCCGTCGACGCGAGGGCGAGCACGAAGAAGATCGTGCCCACCGTGATCACGCCGTCCTTGACGGTCTCCATCGACTCCGACGGCTCGATGGGCTTGATGGTCGTGCCGCTCCAGAGCCACTGGACGACGTGGACGATCATCAGCGCCTGCACGATGAGCAGCACCGTGGCGCGGCGCCAGCCCATGCGGGAGCGCGGCGTGCGCGGACCGCCGGGCGTATGGGTGTCGTGGCCGACCGAGGCGCCGCCGATGCCGGATCCCGCGCCGAGGATCGGCAGCGAGAGCCCGGTGGAAGCAGGCGACTTGGGCTCGCAACGCGGCGTGTTCGAGGACATCGGCGCCATCCTAGCGGCGGATCGAGCGGCTGCGACGCGCGCGCCGCGGGGCACGACGCGCGCCGCAGGCACGCGCCGGTCCGTCGGGCTCCCCTATACTCGCCGCTCATGGCTGTGCGCGACTACTACGAGGTTCTGGGCGTGAATCGGACTGCGACTGCGGACGAGATCCGCCGCGCCCACCGAAAGCTCGCGCTGCAGTACCACCCCGACCGCAACAAGGAGAAGTCGGCGGTGACGCGCTTCGCCGAGATCCAGCAGGCCTACGAGGTGCTCTCGGACGACGAGAAGCGCAAGAGCTACGACGATTTCATCCGGATCGGCGGGACGCCCGAGGCGTTCGCGGGCGGTGCGGGTGCAGCTGGTGCGGGTGCGGGCGCGGGGCCGTTCGGCGCGGGAGGTCCGTTCGGCGCGGGCGGCCCATTCGGCGGCGCGCGCGGGCAGACCCGGCCGACCGAGCAGTGGACGAGCTCCGACAGCGAGACCTTCGAATCGATCTTCGGCGACATGTTCGGTCGCGGCGGCGGCGCCCGTGGCGGCCAGCGAAGCCGCGGTCCCGGCGCGCGCGCCCGCGCGCAGGCGCACACGACCTACGAGCTCGGCGTGCCGCTCGAGCGCGTGCTCAAGGGCGGCAAGCATCGCTTCTCGATCGACGGTGAGAACCACGAGGTGGAGATCCCCGTCGGCATCGACGACGACGAGGTGCTCGCGGTCCCCGGCCGGCTCGACGTCGTGGTGCGCGTGCATGCGGAGGCCCATCCGTGGCTCACGCGCGAGGATCGCGACCTTTCCTATGACCTGCCGCTCTCGATCGTCGAGGCGACGCTGGGCGCGGCGATCGACGCGCCGCTTCCGACCGGAGGCAGCGTGTCGCTCAAGATCCCGCCGGGCACGGCGAGCGGCAAGAAGATGCGCCTTCCCGGCAAGGGCGTGCCGGCGGCGGGCGGCAAGCCCGCGGGCGACCTCTACGTGGTCGTGCAGATCGTGCCGCCGAAGGATCCGAGCGAGCTCACGCGTTCGCTGCTCAAGGAGATCGGCGGAACGCTGGAGAATCCTCGGGCGCGGATCGCGCATCTGCGCGCGTGAGGCTCAGCGCCGCGCGTGGTGCTCAGCGCCGCGCGCGACGCTCAGCGCCGCCCGTCGCGCTCAGCGCCGCCCGTAGCGCTCAGCGCCGCCCGTAGCGCCCGATCGCCTCGTTCACCCGCGCATGGATGTCGAACGGCGCGGCGACCGACTCCCAGAAGGCGTCGAAGGTGCCGCGGCCCGCGGTGGCGAAGCCGAGCGTGCCGAGGCCGAAGATCCGCTCGCGGAGCGACTGCACGACGATGGTGTTCTGGATGCGCGTGAGCGGCGCCTGGTAGAGCGCGGTGCGGAGGATGCCGCGGCGCGCGATCACGCGCCGGTCGGTCAGGACGTACGCGTGGTTGATCCAGTCGAGCCACGCGTAGGCGAGCCGCGTCGACGCGAGCCCGACGCCGAACACGGCGGCGTGCGCGTCAGTCCACGGACTCCACGGGAACTGCGCCGAATAGGCGAGCAGCAGCCCGGAGACGAGCGCCGCCGCGAGCGTGCCGAGCGACGACAGCACGATGTAGAGGGCGCTCGGCCGCAGGAAGAGGATGATCGTCTCGTCGGGTGCGAGCAGCGCCTGCAGCGCGTGGGGCAGCGCCGACGGCACGGCGACCGCGGCCGGCGCGGCCTCGATGCGCACGGGGCTGCGGTCGCCGCCTGCGCTCATGCTCCCCCGCCGGCCGCGCGGGCGACCGAACGCTGCGCCTCGCGGCGAAGCGTGCCGACATAGGGCAGGTTGCGGTACAGGTCGTCGTAGTCGAGCCCGTAGCCGACGACGAACTCGTCGTCGATGTCGAAGCCGACGTACTCGGCGGGCGTCGACATCGCGCTCGGGATGCGCTTGCGGAGCAGGACGCACGCGCGCACATCGGCCGCCCCGCGGCCCATGAACTCGCTGCGCAGGAGCCGCAGCGTGCCGCCCGAGTCGAGGATGTCGTCGACGATGAGGATGTGGTGGCCCTCGAGATGCTTCGGCAGCGCGCCGACGATCGCACTGCCGCGCGACGCGGTGTGGGTGCCGCCGTAGCTCGACACGGTGGTGAGCTGGATGCGCATGCGCCGCTGCGGCAGCGCGCGCACGAGGTCGGCGGCGAAGAGCAGGCTGCCCGTCATCACCGGCACGACGGTGAGGCGGCCGTCGGCGTGGCTGTAGTCCTCGCCGATCACCGCGGCGAGGGCGCGCACGCGCGCGGCGATGGCGGCGCTGGGGACGAGGACGCGCTCGATGTC
>JBMOGJ010000051.1:0-20986 GCA_049318425.1 Phycisphaerales bacterium
AGCCGATGCACGCGCAGCCGCTCTTCGCGGGCACGCGCATGTTCGCGCACGATCCCGCGCAGGCCCCCGTCTGCGAGCGCCTGTTCGCCGAGGGCATCTGCCTGCCGAGCGGATCGTCGATGAGCGACGCGCAGCTCGCGCGCGTCGTGGGCACCGCGGCGGGCGCGCTCGCGCCGGTGCGGCCCACCGCGGCATCCCCCGCGCACGCCCCCGCCTGCGCACGCGCCTGAGCCGCTCGGCTACGATTGCCGCCCCATGTCGTCGGCGAACCACCATTCCAGCAGCGCCGCGAGAGGCGCGGTCCTCGTCACCGGAGCCGCGGGCTTCATCGGCTCGCATGTCGCGCACCACCTGCTCGACCGCGGCGAGGAGGTCGTCGGCCTCGACGACCTCAACGACTACTACGACCCGCGGCTCAAGCTCGCGCGCCTCGCGCGCCTCGAGCCCCGCCGCGGCTTCTCGTTCGTGAAGCTCGACGTGGCCGACCGCGCGGGCATGGAGGCGCTCTACGCGCAGCACCGCTTCACCCGAACCGTGCATCTCGCCGCACAGGCGGGCGTGCGCTACTCGATCACCAACCCGCACGCCTACGTGCATTCGAACATCGTCGGCTTCCAGAACATCCTCGAGGGCTGCCGCTTCGTGCAGGAGAAGTGCGGCGGCTGCGCGCACCTCGTCTACGCCAGCTCGAGCTCGGTGTACGGCGGCAACGCGAAGCTCCCCTTCTCGGTGAGCGACTCGGTCGACCACCCGCTCTCGCTCTACGCGGCGAGCAAGAAGGCGAACGAGCTCTTCGCCCACACCTACTCGCACCTGTTCGGGCTGCCGACCACGGGCCTGCGCTTCTTCACCGTGTACGGCCCGTGGGGACGCCCCGACATGGCGCTGTTCCTGTTCACGCGGAACATCCTCGAGGGCAAGCCGATCGACGTGTTCAACCACGGCCGGCACCGCCGCGACTTCACCTACGTCGACGACATCGTGCAGGGAATCGTCCGCACCCTCGACCGCCCCGCGCGCGCGAACCCCGCGTTCGACGCCGCGAACCCCGATCCCGGCACCTCGAGCGCGCCGTGGCGGGTCTACAACATCGGCAATTCCCGCCCGGTCGAGCTGCTCGACTACATCGCCGCCATCGAGCGCTGCACCGGCCGCAAGGCCACCATGAACCTGCTGCCCCTGCAGCCGGGCGACGTGCCCGACACCATGGCCGACGTGACCGCGCTCGAGTCCGATACGGGTTACCGACCGAGCACCACCGTCGAGGAGGGCGTGGCCCGCTTCGTCGAGTGGTATCGGTCGTACCACGGCGTCTGATCGTCAACCGCGCGCAGGTGCGCTACGCTGCGCGGATGGCAAGCGTCTGCTTCTACTTCGAGCTCCACCAGCCGTGGCGTCTGCGCCGCTACTCGGTCTTCTCGAACGACCCGTTCTACTTCGACAACGACGCCAACGAGAAGATCCTGCGGAAGGTCGCCGACAAGTGCTATCGCCCGGCCACGCGGAAGATGCTCGACCTCGTGCGCCGGCACGACCGCCGCTTCCGCTGCGCGTACTCGATCACGGGCACCGCGCTCGAGCAGCTGCAGATGTGGGCGCCCGACGTGATCGACACGCTGCGCGAGCTCGTCGACACCGGCGCGTGCGAGCTGATCGGCGAGACCAGCCACCACTCGCTGTCGTTCCTCTTCTCGCGCGCGGAGTTCGACGAGCAGGTCGACCGCCACCAGCGCAAGATGCAGGAGGTCTTCGGCGTCACGCCGCGCGTCTTCCGCAACACCGAGCTCATCTACTCGAACGCGCTCGCCGAGCACATCGCGCGCCGCGGCCAGCACCGCGCGATCATCTGCGAGGGCGTCGACCGCCTGCTCGGCTTCCGCTCGCCGAACTACCTGTACGCGCCGCCGGGCGAGGGCGATCCGAACGACCGCATCAAGCTCCTGCTCAAGAACTACCGGCTGAGCGACGACATCGCCTTCCGCTTCTCGAACCGCGGATGGAAGGAATGGCCGCTCTCCGCCGAGAAGTTCGCGGGCTGGGTCAACCAGATCAACGGCGACGGCTTCTGCTGCAACCTGTTCATGGACTACGAGACCTTCGGCGAGCACCAGTGGGCCGACACGGGGATCTTCGAGTTCCTCGACGCGCTGCCGGGCGCGGTGTACGACACGAACCACGGGCACAACGACTTCCTCACGCCGAGCCAGCTCGTCGAGTGCCACGAGCCGGTCGGCGAGTACGACGTGCAGGACTGGATCTCGTGGGCCGACAGCGAGCGCGACCTGAGCGCGTGGCTCGGCAACCCGATCCAGGACGGCGCGGCCGCCGAGCTCTACGCGCTCGAGGGCCCGGTGAAGGAGCGCCACAAGGCGGGCGATCCGTACATCCTCGAGGACTGGCGCAAGCTCACGACGAGCGACCACCTCTACTACATGTGCACCAAGTACTGGTCGGACGGCGACGTCCACAAGTACTTCTCGCCGTACGACAGCCCGTACGACGCGTACATCAACTTCATGAACGTGCTCGACAACCTGAAGTCGCGCGCGGGCGTGAAGAGCCACGCGCGCGCGCGGATCTGAGCGCGGCGAACTCGCCCGTGAACTCGCGCGCGTCGCGCAAGACGCTCGACGCGGCGCGCAAGGCGCTCGACGCAGCGCGCGGTTCCCGGTCTCGGTCGGGCCGCTACCCCTCCAGCGCGCGCCGGCGGTTGTGCCGCACGAGGACGACGATCGACGCGATGCCGATCGGCGTCATGACCGCGATCTCGGCGACGCGGTGCACGAGCTCCGCCACGATCGCCTGGCTGGTCGACACCGGCTCGTGCGAGATCATCGGCGCGAGGATGCCGATCACCCACTCGCGGATGCCGAGGCCGTTCGACACGATCGGGAGCAGCGTCGCGATCACGCTCACGCTGCCGAGGACGATCGCGGTCTCGAGGTCGATCGGCGCGCCCACCAGCTGGAACACCGCCCAGTAGCGCAGGGTCCACAGCGCGAGCTCGACCTGCCGCACCAGCAGCGCCTGCGACAGCGTGCGCACGCGCGGGAAGCGCAGGCCCGCCGCGAGCACCGCGGGCGCGAGCAGCGCCCACTCGCCCTGGATCCCCAGCGCGCGGAACCCGAGCAGCGACACCAGGAAGAGCGACGCCACCGTGCCGCTCAGCCCGATCGCCTCGACGATGGTGCGCACCGTGTGCGCCGCGCGGATGCCGTGCCGCAGCCGGTGGTAGGCGACGCGACCGACGAATCCCGGCTTGAGCGGCAGGTAGTTCGCGAACGCGGTCGCGGCGATGAGCGCCTGCATCTCCCAGAACGGCACCTTGCCGAAGCGCCGCATCAGGATGTGGAAGAGCACCGCGGTGAGCACCGCGCCGAGCGCGATCGACCCGAGCACGAGCGCCACCGCGAGCGGCGGCGGATCGCGCAGCGACTCGATCGCGCGCGCGAACTCGTCGCGCTCGCGCATCGCGGTGTAGATCGCGCCGGCGAAGCAGACGAGTCCGAACGCGAGGCCGGCGACGCGGAGCCAGAGGCGGGTGCCGCCGCGGTCGGGGTTGAGGTCGCGGCCGTCGTCCGGCTTCCGCCCCGGCTGTGCAGCGCGCTCGTCCACAGGGCCCTCCGATGCCGCTCACGCAGCGCTACTTCTTGAGGTTCAGCTGCTTGGCGCGCTCGTCGCGCGCCTCGATCATCCACTGCTTGCAGTCGGCCGCGAAGGTGCGCACATCGCCGTGCGCCGACTCGAGCGACGCTGCGATCACGGGATCCTCGGGCCGGCGCGCGCGCACCGCGATCCACGACTTGCGCACCACCGGCGTCTCGTCGCCGCGGAGCACCGCGTCGAGCGCCTCGAGCTCAGGCACCGCGGCCGCCGTCTCGACGCCGCCGGCGGCGACGACCTCGAGGAGATCCTGCGCCTGCTTGCCCTCCTCGACGCGCTTGCCCTTCGGGCAGGCGAAGATCAGCCACGCGCGCGCCTCGGGCCAGAGCCGGATGGCGGCGTCGGCGAGCACCGCGCCCGCGCCCTCGAGGGCCTTGGCGGCGTCCTCGGGCACGAGCCCAGGCGACGCGCTCCTGCGGACGAGCGCGCCCGACAGCAGCGCGATGTACTCGGGATCCGGCACCTGCGTGCGGTCGCGCAGCTGCGCGAGCGCGCGCTCGACCCACTCGCGGGTGATGCGCTCGCCGCTCACGTGCACCACCGACGACTCGACCTCGACGCCGAGCTGCGTCGGCTCGAAGCCGGTGAGCGTGGTGCGCCAGTTGATGATCGCATGCAGCGACACGAACGCGCCCGACAGCGCGTCCTCGCGCAGCGACGCGCTCGCGTCGGTCACCGAGAGGTCGACCGGGATGCGCAGCGTCTCGCCCGGCGGGATCAGGAACTGCCGGTCGATCGGCACCAGCACGATCTGCGGCGGGAACGGCATCTCGCCCGGCACATGGATCGACGCCGACACGGTGCTCGTGTCCTTGATCGGCCCATCGGGACCAACCGCCAGCGGCCACGCCGAGCGGTTGATGAGCTCGATGTCGAAGATGAGCTGGTCCCACGCGGTCGCCTCGTTCTGCCGCGGGATCACGCGCAGGAGCATCGAGTTCCCGCCGTCGCGCATCACCTTGGCGAAGCCCGCGGGCAGCTCGGCGGCCTCCTCGATCGCGGCGGCGTCGGGCATGATCACCGGCTTGCCGCCGACGAGCGACCAGAGCCGGGCGCGCGCCCACAGTCCCATCGCGGTCTCGGGCGTCGCGCGCGCGACCTCGAGCAGCAGCCTCGCGGCGTCCTTCTTCTCGGCGAGCTCCTCGTGGGCGAGCGCCAGGCCGAGCTTCGCCGCGAGATCGCCCGCGGCCAGCGGTGCCAGCAGCGTCTTCGCCTTCGCCGCATCCTTCTGCCGCAGCGCGATCCATCCGTCGAAGCGCGCGCGCGCGCCCTCGGAGAGCGGCCCGAACTCCGCGGCGCGCGAGAGCATCGCCTGCGCCTTGTCGAGCTTGCCCCCGAGCCAGAGCTGGACCATCGCGCTCTCGAGCGCGAGCTCGGCGACGAGTTCCTTCGCGGCCGCGTCCTCGGCGGGCGTCGACTTCGCGGGATCCTTGCGCTTGCCGAGCTGGTCGATCTGCGCCTCGAACGCGAAGGCGGCGTTGCCCACCGCGATCTCCGCGGTCTTCGGCGACTCCGCCACCGCCATCGCCGCGATCGCGGTGGCGAACTGCGGCGACGCCGGCAGGTGCGCCTTCGCGCGCTCCTCGAGCGTCATCGTCATCCCCTGCCGCTCGATCTCCTGGTGCAGCACGCGGTCGAGCTGCGACTGGCGCTGCGACGAGAGGATGAACGCCACGTCCGGCCGTCCCGCGCCCCAGAGCGCGAGGCAGAGGTCGGTGAGCATCGCGTCGTAGTCGGCGTCGACGCCGCGGGCCTCGTGCAGCCGCACCTCGATCTCGAGGATGCTCACCGCGACCTGGTACGCCCCGTGCTTCATGCACAGCTCGGCGAGGCCGAGTGCGATCGACTCCTGCATCGGGTTCGCAAGCATCGCGCCGCGCAGCGCCCGCACCTCGTCGATGACCGACGGCGCGCTCATGCGGAAGTAGCCCGCCGCGATCTCGGCCGCCTCGGGGAAGAACGGATCGAGGTCGAGCGCCAGCAGCACGTGCTCCTCGAAGCCCTTGTTGTCGCCGGTGCGGCGCAGGAGCATCGCCAGGTCGAACGCGATGCGCGCGGCGACGCGGTTGCCGATCCGGTCGATCGCCTCGGGCGTCAGCAGGCTGCGGCTCGCCTCGATGCGCGCCTCGGCGGTCTGCCGGCGCTCGATGGCGTCGAGCAGGCGGCGCAGGCGCAGCACCTCGTCGTCGGGTTCCATCCGTGACAGCCGGGCAAGCCCCTCGGACAGCCAGGCCGCCGAGTCGGCGTCACCCTCCTCGAGCACCGAGGCGAGGTCGATCGCGAGCCGCAGGATGAACGGATTGTCGGGCGCGCGGTCGACGGCCTCCCGCATGAGGTCCTTCGAGTTCCGCAGGATGCCGAGGAAGACCACCTCGCGCTGGAGCACGATGCGGGCGCGGGCCGCCAGCGCGCGCGAGAGGCGCTCCTCGACCACGGCGCGCTGGGCGTCGGTCGGCTTCGGCGCGTCGGCGGGAGTGACGGTGGGCACGATCGGCGCCGCGGCGGGGGTCGCCGGCGGGGTCGCAGGCGCTGCGGGCGTGGTTGCTGGCGCTGCAGGCGGAGTCACCGGCGCTGCAGGCGTGGTTGCTGGCGCTGCAGGCGGGGTCGCGGGCGCTGCGGGCGGAGTCACCGGCGCCGCACCCGTTCCTGCATCCTGGACGCCGGCGCCCTCGGGGGCCGTGGCGAGCGTGGTGGCGGGCACCGTCGCAAGGAGGCTGGCGATCGAGAGGGATGTGGCGAATCGGACCGGGCGCATGGGTTCCCTTCATCGGCTCGGGAGGCATCGGGGGACGAACGCGGGACAGGCCCGCGGGGCACGCGCGGCGGCCACCGCGCGCCGTCCGGAGCCCGTGCCGTCGTCCGCGCCATAGCCCGTGCGGGCACGGTCGGTTCGTTGACAGCCTGCCCCCGTTGGATTAGCGTCCAACTTTCGGCCCGCCATCGGGCGGACGCATCCCTGGCACCCCTCCCTGCGGAGAGGACTTGGATCGCCTTGTCCCCACCTGAGGTCCCGATCGAGACCGGATCGACACCCGCCATGATTTCGCGACTCCTGATCCCCGCCATCCTCGCCGCCTGCGTCGGCTCGACCACCCTCGCCCAGTCGACGCTCGACCGCGCCATCGTCGGCGCCACGGCGCCGCTGAGCGAGGCGCAGAAGACGGCGCTCGAGGGCTTCATCGCGAAGCATGTCGACGCCATCAAGGACGGCAACGACGCCGCCGCCACCGACGAGTCCCGCTGGGCGCTCGTGACGCTGGCCCGCGACCCGGCCGCCACCCCGACCTTCCGCAAGGCGCTCGCGCTGGCGATCGCCGGCGACCTGGCCGCGACCGTCAAGGGCAGCGACCTCCGCCGCGCCATCAACGCGATGCAGGTGCTGCGCTTCACCCGCACCCCCGAGGGCCTGGACCTCGTGGTCGAGCGCACCGTCCCGTCGGCCGAGACCGAGCCCGGCAAGCGCATCGCCGCCGCCAGCCTGGTGGCCGACGCGTTCGAGGACCTCGACGCCAACAACGCCTACTACGAGACGGTGTCGCGCCGCCTGAAGGACGCCGCCACCGCGGAGTCCGACGTGCTCGCCCTCCAGCAGAAGCTCGGCGCCATCGCCGCCGCCGCCCGCCGCAAGGAGCTCCCCCCGGAGAACGCCCGCGCCGTCCGCAAGAACCTGATCGACGCGATCGCCTCGGTCTCGAAGGCGATCCGCGGCTCGGCCTCGGCCGATCCGCGCATGCAGGCGCTCCAGCGCGTGCTCGTCGGCGTCCGCAACGACCTCCTCGAGATGTCGCAGGCCGAGCGCGCCGCGGTCTCGAAGACCCTCGCCCCCGCGCTGTCCGACCTGGTGTCGGCCGCGAGCGCACAGTGGACCTCGGCGCACGAGTCGGCCGCCATGTCGGCGAGCTACGGCTCGGTGATGAACTCCTGCGAGGTGCTCCTCCGCCTGATCGACCGCAGCGAGCGCGCCGCGGCCTACGCGGGCAGCAAGCCCGAGGGCGACCAGCGCATCCTGACCCCGACCTGGGAGTCGAAGGACAAGGCGAAGTTCGACGCCGAGGCGAAGCGCTGGGCCGACATCGTCGGCGCCGCGCCGTACCGCGGCTGACGCCGGCTCGACTACCCTGCCGGGGTGCGTGTCTTCGCCCCCGTGCTCCTGATGGTCCTCGCGCTGCTCGGCGCGCTGTCCCTTGACTCGCCGCTGCCGCCCGCCGACCTGATCCTGATCGAGCGGTCCGACTGCTACACGCTCGACCCGCAGCGGATGAGCTACCAGCACGAGCTCCGCCGCGCGCGCGTGATCTACGAGACCCTGGTCAACCTGCGCGCGTCCGACTGCGCGATCGTTCCCGGCGTGGCCGAGCGCTGGGAGCTCTCCGAGGACCGCCGCACCATCGTCTTCCACCTCCGCGCCGACGCGAAGTGGTCGAACGGCGACCCGGTCACGAGCGCCGACTTCCTCTACGCGTGGCGCCGCGCGATCCTGCCCGACTCGGCCGCCGACTACTCGGCGCTCTTCTTCGCGATCGAGGGCGCGCGCGCGTTCCACGAGGAGCGCGCCGCCGCGCTCAAGGAGTTCACCGCGGCCGCGGCGCGCGGCGAGCCGGTCGACGCCCGCGCGCTGTGGGCGCGCACCGAGGAGTCGTTCCGCTCGACCGTCGCCGTCACCGCGCCCGACGACCGCACGCTGGTGGTGCGCCTCAACAGGCCGCTCGCGTACTTCCTCGACCTCTGCGCGTTCCCCTGCTTCGCGCCCGTGCATCCGGCGACCGTCGAGCAGTTCGTGTCCTTCGACCGCGCGACCGGCCGGCTGGTGCAGCGCCACGACTGGACCAAGCCCGGGCGCATCGTCACCAACGGCGCGTACGTGCCCACGGTGTGGCGCTACAAGCGCGACATGCGGCTCGAGCTCAACCCACACTACTGGAACCGCGCCGAGGTCCGCGCCAAGTCGGTCGAGTGCCGCACCATCGAGAACCCCAACACCGGCGTGCTCAGCTTCCAGTCGGGCGGCGCGGACTGGCTGACCGACCTCGGCCCCGAGTACAAGACGGAGATGCTCGCCGAGCGCAAGGCGTACCTCGCGCGCTTCCGCGCCGACGTCGACGCCGGGCTCGCGCGCGGCGAACTCGAGGACGACACCGTCGGGCGGCTCCCGCCCCCGGGCCCCGGCGAGCGCCGCGATGTCCGCGGCTTCGACGCCTTCGGCACCGACTTCTTCAGCTTCAACTGCCGGCGCGCGCTGCCCGGCGGCAAGGCGAACCCGTTCCACGACGCGCGCGTGCGGCGCGCCTTCGCGCTCGCCGTGAACAAGCAGGAGCTCGTCGACCGCGTGACGCGGCTCGGCGAGCGCGTCGCGAGCACGCTGGTGCCGCCTGGCTCGATCCCCGACTACCCGGTGATCGAGGGCCTCGGCTTCGATCCCGCGCGCGCGCGCGCCGAGCTCAAGGCCGCCGGCTACGAGGACCGCAACGGCGACGGCGTCGTCGAGGACGCGCGCGGCGAGCGCTTCCCGACGGTCGACATCCTCTACTCGACCGCGAGCCCGCGCTTCCAGAACCTCGCGCTCGCGATGCGCGACATGTGGCGTCGCGAGCTTCGCGTCGCGGCCGAGTGCCGCGGCAAGGACTCGAAGCTCTACAAGGAGGACCTCAAGAAGGGGAACTTCATGGTCGCCCGCGGCGGCTGGTACGGCGACTACGGCGACCCGACCACCTGGCTCGACCTCCAGCGCATGGGCAACGGCAACAACGACCGCGGCTACGAGAACCCCGAGTTCGACCGCCGCATGGACGAGGCCGAGGCGGAGACCGATCCCGCGCGCCGGCTCGCGCGCCTCGCCGAGGTCGAGCGCTGGCTCTTCACCGAGGAGGTCCCGCTGCTGCCGCTCTGCAATTACGTGACGGTGTACATGTACGACCCGTCGCGGCTCGGAGGCATCACCGGACACCCGCGCCTCGAGCAGGACATCTCGGTGCTCGAGCGCCGCGACGGCGTCCCCGCCATGCCGGAGCGCGGCGACGGCCTCCCCTCCACGACCGCCGCACCCGGAGCGCCGCGATGAGCGCGCAGCCCTCGACCAGCGTGGCGGGCCTCGTCGCGCGGCGGCTCCTGCAGCTGCCGTTCATCGTGCTCGCGGTCTACACGCTCACCTTCGTGCTCGCGTGGAGCGTGCCCGGCAATCCGCTCGAGAACCCCGACGGCCGCCGCCCACCCGCCGAGATCGTCGAGGCGATGAAGAAGCAGTACAAGCTCGACGACCCCGTCGCGTTCTACTTCGACTACCTCGGCAAGGCCTCGGGCGTGTCGTGGGCGCTCGGGCGGCACGACCGGCCGTTCGACCTCGGCCCGTCGCTCAAGCAGCCCGACTGGAGCGTGAACGAGATCCTCGCGACCGGCCTGCCCGTGTCGATGACGCTCGGGCTCTCGGCGATGATCATCGCCGTCGCGCTCGGCATCACCGCCGGCACGATCGGCGGACTGCGCCCCGGCTCGCCGGTCGACGCATGCACGCAGGTGCTCGCGATCGCGGGCATCAGCCTGCCGAGCTTCGTGATCGGCAGCGGGCTGCTCATGCTCTTCGCGGTCAAGCTCGGACTGTTCCCGGTCGGCGGCTGGGGCGGCGTGCAGTACATCCTGCTGCCGGCATTCACGCTGTCGCTGCCGTTCGCGGCCTACATCTCGCGGCTCATCCGCTTCGGCATGATCGAGGAGATGGGCGCCGACCACATCCGCACCGCCCGCGCCAAGGGCCTGCCGCGCTGGAAGGTCGCGTTCAAGCACGCGCTCAAGAACGCGTTCCTGCCCGTGCTGTCGTACCTCGGCCCCGCCACGGCGGTCGCCCTCACCGGCTCCTTCGTTGTGGAAAAGGTGTTCGCGGTCCCGGGTATCGGTCAGAACTTCGTCGACGGCGTGCTCGGCAAGGACATCACGCTGGTGATGGGCGTGGTCCTGGTTTACTCCACGCTCATGGTGGTGTTCAACCTCGCGGTCGACGTGATGTATCGCTTTGTGGATCCGCGGATTGCGTGATCGCGGCGAAGCGTTGGGCGTTGCGATGGGTGTTGCGTCGGGCGTTGCATGGGGCGTGGCCGCGCACCCGCTCCCGCGCCTCAACGCTCCTTCGACGCGATCCGCTCCGCGATCCGCGCGATCAGCGCGCGCTCGAGGCGCTCGTCGCGGGCGACGGGCGTCCAGGTCGAGCGGTCCTGCGACGCGGGACGCTCGGCGGAGCCGCCGCGCGCGGGCGGAAGCTCGCGGGCGTAGCTGCCGAGGGCGCGCGTGTACGCCGTGCCCTGGTATCCGGGGCGGAACTGCCGCTCGACGGAGACAGACACGCGCAGCTCGAGGGCTCCGCCGTCGACGCCGGGCACGGTGCTGCTTGCTCGCGCGGTCTCGCCGCCAACGCCGTCACCCTCCACCGCGAGCGCCGGCGCGACCTCGCGCTCCGAGCCCGGCAGTACGGGTCCGGCGAGCGGCGCCGAGCCCTCGGGCGCGACCGGCCTGAACCCCGCCGGCACGAACTCGAAGAAGGCGCGGCGGCGCTCGAAGCCGAAGGTCGCCTCGATCACATCGCTGGCGGTCAGGTCCTGCCAGGTCCACGGCTCGATGACCGAGCCCGCGGCGCGCGGCTGGGTCGAGATCACGCCCGACTGGCGGTCGGCGAGCTCGGGCGTGAGGCCCTCGGCACGCGCGGCGTCGCAGGCGGCGTCGAACACCTCCGCGTACTGCGCGCGCGGCACGCTGAGGTACGCCGGACCGGTCGACGGCGAGGCGCATCCACCGAGCAGGGCAGCGGCGGCGATCGTCGCCATCGCGGCGCAAATGGCGTTGTTTCGAGACGCAGGAAGCATGGCGCGAGTGTACCCGCGCGTCCGATACTGCGGTCGCGACGGGCGCGTCGACATGCCTGTCCCTTCACCGCGACGAGATCCTCGCGGAACCTCGCGGCACCCGCTTGAACGCGTCGAAAGGCGATCTACCCTTCCCGTTCTCGGGCGAACCCCGAGAAAGTGGCAACGGTTCCTGCGCCCCAGCGAACCGACGCCTGCAGGACGCCGATCAACATCCCGACAGCAGCTCCGTGAACCATCGCTGAACCGTTGTGGCATTCCCCTGCCACCGTGGACCCAGCGCTTCAGCTCCCGACCGTCAGGGTCGCCCGCTCCGCCGATGCCGCGCAACGCCCCGCGTTGCCTCCGACCTCCGCGACGGACCGATCCGCAGGAACAGGAACTGCAACTGGAACAGGAGAAGGAGCTGGAACGGTCCGGACACGAATGGACACCACCGACATGGCTCAGACCCGCATGCACTCCTCCCGCCCCCAGCCCTCGCATCGCAGCCTCCTCGCCGGACGGATCGCGCGCGGCACGCTCTTCGTCCTCGCGGTCGCCGCGGTCGGAGGCACCGTGGCCACCGTGATGGCGCGCGGCGGCGGCGGACAGGTCAAGGTGCCCACCACGGCCGCCGACTTCTTCCAGCCCGGCACGCAGCCCTCGCCGAAGGATCCCACCATCGATCCGATCGAGACGAGCATCAGCTGCACCTACTGCCACTCGGGATACGGCGACCAGATCGCGCCGTACGACACCTGGGCGACCAGCCTGATGGCGCAGAGCGCGCGCGACCCCGTGTGGCACGCCGCCGTCGCGATCGCGAACCAGGACGCGAACATCGGCGGCGAGACCTGCATCCGCTGCCACGCGCCGGGCGGCTGGCTCGCGGGCCACTCGTCGAACGGCAGCATCGCCGACCTCCAGGGCGACGACTTCGACGGCATCAACTGCAACTTCTGCCACCGCGTGGTGAATCCCGAGCTCGGACCCGACAGCGCGGTCGCCTATCCCGGCGATCCCGCCGACCCCGATGTCCCGATCATCAGCGCGCTCGCCTCGCAGGGCCTGATCCCGACCGGCGCCGGCAACGCGCGCTTCGTGGTCGACCCGAAGTCGACCCGCCGCGGCCCGTTCAGCGACGTCCCGCAGAACCTCCACGGCGTCGAGGCGCGGCTCATCACCTCGCCCTACCACCGCCAGAGCGAGTTCTGCGGCACCTGCCACGACGTGAGCAACCCGATCTACACCAAGAACGCGAAGACCGGCGAGTTCCAGCTCAACCCCCTCGGCGCCGCGCACCCCACGCAGAACCCGACGGACATGTTCCCCGAGCAGCGCACCTACAGCGAGTGGCTCAACAGCGACTACGTGAACGGCGTGCAGTACGCCGACCACCGCTTCGGCGGCAACGACGCCGATGGCGTGGTCTCGAGCTGCCAGGACTGCCACATGCCGAAGGTGATCGCCGGCGGCTGCCGCTTCTACGAGTTCGGACCGCCGTTCTTCGAGCGTCCCGACATGCCGCAGCACTCCTTCGCGGGCGCGAACACCTGGGTCGTCCAGGCGATCCGCGACGGCATGCTGCCCGACGAGGCGGATTCGATCGGCCTCTCGCAGCCCGCCATCGACCAGGCGACCGCGCGCACCATCACCATGCTGCAGAACGCCTCCGACATGACGCTCACCCAGGAGGGCTCGAGCATCAAGGTGCGCGTGACCAACGAGAGCGGCCACAAGCTCCCCACCGGCTACCCCGAGGGTCGCCGCATGTGGATCAACGTGAAGTTCACCAACGCGAAGAACCAGGTCGTGGCCGAGCACGGCGCCTACGACAGCTCCACCGCGGTGCTGACCAGCGGCGACACCAAGGTCTACCAGGCCAAGCAGGGCATCTCCCCCGCGATCGCCAAGATCACCGGCCTCGCCGCGGGTCCGGGCTTCCACCTCGCGCTCGCGAACAAGGTCTTCTCCGACAACCGCATCCCGCCGCGCGGCTTCACCAACGCCGCGTTCAACGCGATCGGCTCGGGCGCGGTCGGCTACACCTACGCCGACGGCCAGCACTGGGACGACACCGTCTTCACGATCCCCGCGGGCGCGACGCAGGCGACGGTGACCCTCTTCTACCAGACGACCAGCAGGGAGTACATCGAGTTCCTGCGCGACCAGAACACGACCGACGGCACCGGCCTCATCGCGTACAACGCGTGGCTCGCCGCCGGCAAGAGCGCGCCGGTCGCGATGGACAGCGCGGTGATCGCGCTCGCCACCGGCAACCCCGCCGACCTCAACGGCGACGGTTCGGTGAACGCGAGCGACCTCGCCATCCTCCTCGGCAACTGGGGCGGCTCGGGCAGCGGCGACATCAACGGCGACGGCTCGGTCAACGCCGGGGATCTCGCGATCCTGCTGAGCAACTGGGGCTGATCCGGCCGACCACGAACCACCCGCAGGCCCGGCCACGCGCCGGGCCTGTTTCTTTCCCGGCATGCGTTGCCCGTAGGATGCGCCGCGTGCAGACCCAGTCGGACATCCGGGCCATCCTCTCCGCGCGCGGGCTCTCGCCCAAGCACCGCTTCGGACAGAACTTCCTCGTCGACCAGAACCTCCTGCGGAAGCTCGTCGACGCGAGCGGGATCGGCGAGGGCAGCCTGGTCGTCGAGATCGGTCCCGGCACCGGCACGATGAGCGAGGAGATCCTCGCGCGCGGCGCCGAGCTGGTCGCGATCGAGCTCGACCGCGACCTCGCCGCGCACCTGCGCGAGCACTTCGCGGCGAACCCGCGCTTCACGCTCATCGAGGGCGACTGCCTCGACGGCAAGCGCGCGCTCAACGCCGACGCGTTCGCGCGCCTCGCGGGTCGGCCGTTCACGCTGGTCGCGAACCTCCCCTACCAGGCGGCGAGCCCGGTGATGGCGATCTGCGCCGGCATGCCGCAGTGCCTCGGGCAGTTCGTCACCATCCAGCGCGAGGTCGGCGACCGGCTGCGCGCGGGCCCGGGCTCGGGCGAGTACGGACCGCTCACGATCGTGGTGCAGGCGTTCTGCGAGGTCGAGCAGATCGCGGTGCTCTCGTCGGGCTGCTTCTGGCCGCCGCCGGATGTCACGAGCGCGATGATCGCGATCCGCCCGCGCGCGGTGCCCGCGATCCCGCACGACGAGACCGAGGCGTTCGGCGCGTTCGTGCACACGCTGTTCTCGAAGCGGCGGAAGCAGCTCGGCGCGATCCTCGGCCGCACGCGCGCGTGGCCGGAGGGGATCGAGCCGAACGCACGGCCCGAGTCGCTGTCGGTCGCCGAGCTCGTGCGGCTGTGGCGGGCGTGAGGCCCGCGCGTCCTCAGAGCGTGTTCATCGAGATCGCCCGCGCCGGCGGGTGATGCAGCGGCTTGCCGAGCTTCGCCGCGAGAAATCCAAGTCCCCGCGCGAACGGGCAGCGCGAGGCCCTCGGCCCGGCGTCCTCGGTCACTTCCTGGGCGACCGGCGCGGTGCCGAGCCGCGCCCCGTCGGTGGCCGCGGAACCGTAGTAGTTCGGGACCTGATGCCGGTCCTGCATGGGCAGGTGGTACACCGGGCACGACGCCGCGGACTGCGGCGGCACGATCCACGACCACTCGGCGCTCGGCTCGCGGCCCGCGCTGCGCTCCTTCTGGAAGAACTCCATGAACTGCTCGCTCGCCGTGTGGTGGTCGAGGACCGTCGCGCCGACCGCCTTGAACGAGTGCAGCACGGCCTCGTTGAGCTCGGTCAGCACGCGGTCCTTCCAGAGCGCGCGCGAGGTGTCGATGCCCATCGCCTCCGCGGCGGCGCGGAGCTGGTCGTAGCGCGATTCGTCGGCGAAGTTGCGCGAGGCGATCTCGCTCGCCATGTAGAAGCCGTTGAACGGCGCGCAGGGATACTCGATGCCGCCGATCGAGAGCACCATCGCGCTCACCGCGGGAACCGTGTACCAGCGCAGCCCGAGCGCGGCGACCGCGGGATGCGCGGGGTGCTCGATCGGCGCCTCCTCGACGATGCCCGCGGCGTACTCGAAGAGATGGCGCTGCCCACGCGCGTCGCAGATCTGGAGCGGCAGGATGTCGAAGCGCCCACGCGGCGCCGGCGGCGTCCAGCCGAGCGCGATCGCGCTGCGCGTCGCCTCGATGCTCGCGGGGTCGCCCGTCACCGAGCCGTCGGCCTCGAGGTAGCCCGCGTACTGCACCAGCTGCCTGCTCTCGATGTGCGCAGGCAGCCGGTCGCCGCGCACGGGGGCGAAGATGGTGATCGTCGAGCGGATCCCACCCGAACCGCGCGCCTGCACGAGATGCTCGGCGCAGCACGCCGCGATCTCGGCGGGTTCGGTCACCTCGCGGCGATCGACCACGACGAGCGACTTCCAGAAGAGCCGACCGATGCAGCGCGCGTGGTTGCGCCAGGCGAGGCGCGCGCCGAACGCGAGTTCGTCCGCGGTGTGGTCGTAGTGGTCCGTGCGTGCGAGCGACGCGCGCACCGCGCGCAGGCGCGACTCGCAGGCAGCCGCGGGGAGGCCATGCTCGTCGTGGTACTGGCGGATGAAGGCCTCGGCCTCCGCGAGCTTGGCCGCAGGCGAGAGGGCGCGCAGACGGTGACGCAGGGGCTCGGCGAAGGCGGTTGCCTCGGTCGCGCGATCGGTTGCGGTGGATTCGGTGTACATGGCTTCCTCCTCAGGGAATCAGTGCGATCGATGCGGGCTGGCGGACGCCATGCCGAGCCTGGACGATGGCCGGCAGGACGAGGCGCGCACCGGGCGTACGGCGTTCGACGATGGCTTCGGGCGCGACGACGCGCGTCGCGATCCCCGCGCCGCGGGCGTGTGCGGCAAGTTCGGAGAGCCGTGCAGGATGGGCGTCGGACGACGCACGCAGCACGAGTCCGCGCAGGCCCGCCAGCGCCGCGGAGCGGAGCAGCCTGCGCGACAGCCCGTCGGCCTCGTCGGCTCCGACGCGGGCGGCGGCCATCCACTGGACGCCATGGGCGTGACGCTGGATCGACTCCACGAGCCCGCCGAGGATGCCCGCGGGTCCGTTCAACGCCGGATCGACGAACACGAGGTCGGGCATCGCATGGCGACGCGCGTATTCGCGGATCTCATGCAGCACCGCGGCGAGCGACCGCGTCGCGCCCGACGCCGACGCCGCGCTGATCGGCAGCAGCCGCGTGCGCTCGAACGCGTGATCGGTGAAGTCGGGAACCAGCTCGTCGTGCCGCCACGCTTCCGCAACGCCGGTCGTCCGCGCGGCGACGCGGACCGAGTCGTCGGCGTCGACCGCGACCAGCACGTCGACCGTCTGCCGCAGCGCAGGCAGGCGAAGCAGGTCGGCGCCGTCCGACTCGACGTACCGCACGGAGTGGCCGCGCGCGCGCAGGCTGGCCGTGATGCGCGCCGCCGCGAGCGACGGCATGCGCGCACCCGCGTGGGCCACGCGGACCTCGCAGTGCAGGCGTGCCGCCGGCAGGTCGGGGCTCGCGGATGGCCCCGACACGGGTATCGCAGATGGCCGCGGCGCGGGGATCGCAGATGGCCGCGGCGCGGGGCGAACGGGCGTCGAACGGACGGGGTGGGTGCTGGCGGGATCGGCCATGGGTGCTCCTCGCCGGGGGGACGATCCCGGCTGCTTCTTCCGACATGGGGTTTCCGCCTGAGCCGGGCAGGTCTCTCAGCTGTCGCCAAAAAAGCAGCCTGCCCGAGGCCAGGGCCTCGGGCAGGTCGCCGTGCTGTCGGGAATGGGCGTCGATCGCTCGATCAGCCCCAGTTGTTGAGCAGCGCCGCGAGGTCGCCGCCACCGACCGTGCCGTCGCCGTCGATATCGCCGGTGCCCGTGCCGCCCCAGTTGTTGAGGAGCAGCGCCAGGTCGCCGCCGTCGACCGCGCAATCGGCGTTGAGGTCGCCGACCGCGTCGCACACCGCGTTGACTTCCCACACCGCGAGCGTGCCGCTGATCTCGTTGGCCACGAGGAGCAGCGCCTTGCCGCTCGGCGAGTCCGCCGCGCCGACGAAGGTCACGCCCTCGCCGCCGAGGTCGCCCGAGCCGGCGAGGTTGGTCGCCACGGTGAAGGTGCGGTTGTTCACGTACGTCTGCAGGACCGGCGCGGTCGGATCATCGATCGAGTAGGCGAAGATGCCGCCGACGCGCTCGGAGATGCCGAACATGTACTGCCGCCCGGCGACGGTGCCGACGGTCACGCCCTCGGGCTCGGGGCCCTTCGCGCGGCTGCGGTTGTCGCGGGTGTTGTTGGTGTTGCTGGCGTTGAAGTAGGTCGGGTTCGCAGCCTTGACGGTCTGCTCGAGCTGGTCGCCCGAGTCCCACACGCGCTGGCCCGCGGCGTTCCAGATGGTGTAGCTGCGCGCGCCGAGCGGGACGATGCGGTCGAAGTCGCCGTCACCGTCGAGGTCGCCGAGATCCTTGCGCACCTGCAGGCGTCCGAGTCGGGTGTTGCCCTTGAGCCACGCGCCGCCGCGGAAGACCTGCGGATCGAGCGTGAAGGTCGACACCGCCGCGATGTCCACGAACGCGCCCCACTCGCGCGAGTCGCCCTCGTTGGCGGCCGCGAAGTAGGTCTGCCCGCCGACGCTGAACGACGCGATCGCGTCGGGCTGGTACGCGCCCTCGACCGGCCAGCCGGCAATGAGATTCGCGCCGTCCTGGTCGCTCGGATCGAGTCCGTTGCCCGAGAAGGTGATCATGCCGAGCGTGGTCGGCACCGCGGAGGGATTCACCGGGAAGGTGCCCGTCGCGACGTCGAAGGTCAGCGGCATGCGGAAGTCGTTGTCGTTGATGACGAACAGCGTGGCGGGGTCGCGCATCGCGAGGCCCTCGACCTTGTCGCCGTAGGCCGCGTAGCCCACCGCCGCGAGATCGACGTGCACCGTCTTCGAGACCGGCACGATGCCCGCGGCCGCGAGCTGCGCCGGGGTCATCCTGTCGAGCGTGCCGCCCGGTCCGACGACCGCGGGCGGCAGCGTCGAGATGTCGGTCGCGCCGGCGAGGTCGATGCGGAAGATCTTCTTGAGCGAGGTGCTGCCGAGCGCGCTGTCGCGCTCGACCACGAGGAACTTGCCGGGCGCGAACGCGCAGGCGTCGCCGAGCTTGTCGCTCGCGCCGCCCTCGAGCACGTAGACGTACTCCGCCACGACGGTGTTGGTCGTCGTGTTGAAGCGCGCGATGCGCACGTTGCGCGAGGCCTTCGAGTTGGCGTCGTTGGCGACGTCGGGGTTGTCGAGCGGGCTCTGCACGAAGCAGTACACGTCGTTGTTCCAGACGGCGATCGCCTCGAAGCCGCGGTTGTCGCGGCGCTGCGCGTACACGGCGGGGAACCTCTCGGTGCCGACGGTCACGCCGAACGCGTTCGCGCCCGCGGGCACGAAGCGGTCGAGCATGAGGCCGGTGGCGTCGAACTTGTAGAGCGCCGGGCGGTACTCGTCGCACATCCAGATGCTGCCGTCGGCGGTGCGCACGAGGCCCTCGAGGTCGCCGCCGAGCGGGTCGTTCGCGATCGGGTTGCCGAAGAGGTCGCAGGGCTGCTCATCGGTGTTGGCGAGGCCCGCGCCGATGCCCTGGATGTTGGGGAGGCCGGTCAGCGCCGAGCCGTCGGGCTTGCGGAGCAGGATCTGGCCCGTGAGCGCGAAGGCGTTGGTCGCCGGGTTGTAGGTGAAGGTGCAGATGCGCGGCTGGAAGCCGGGCAGCGCGAACGGACGCTCGAGCGCCGCGTCGCCGTCGACGTTCACCGGCTCGAGGTTCGGACCGCGGTCGGTGTTCGCCCACAGCGTGATCACGCCGGTGGCCGCGTCGACCGAGTCGATCCAGAGGCCGCTGAATCCGCCGAGCAGGATGTCCTGGCCGGCCGCGGTGGTGCCGAGCACGGGCGGCGCCGTGAAGGTCGCCGTCGTGAGGTTCGGGGTGCCCTGGCCGTGGTTCTTGGTGCCGAGCGCGCGCACCGAGGTGATCGCCTTGCTGGCGAGATCGACGACGGCGATCGCGCTGTGCTCCTGCAGGGAGACCCACGCGGTGGCCGAGTCCGGCGCCACGGCGACGTACTCGGGCTCGAGGTCCTGGCCGATGGTCGGCGAACCGGGGCCGAACGCGCGGATCGACGCATCGATCACGCCCGACGCGAGGCCGTTGAAGCCGAGCGTGGTGACATCGGCCTGGGTGATCGACTTGCCGCCGACCTCGATGATGCTGATGGAGCCCTCGGGATCCACGGTGTAGTCGAGGCTCGGCTCACCCTCGTTCGCGATGATGACCTTGGTGCCATCGGGGGTGAAGGTCACCATGTCGGGCAGCGCGCCGACGGTGACCGACGCCACGAAGGTGCCGGCGGTGTCGAAGAAGACGGCGAGACCCGGATCGGTCTTGACCGCGGCCGACACGGCGCACGCGACGAGGCCGTTCTTGACGGCGACGCTCTGCACGCCGCCGCCGTATGGAAGCAGCGCAATGCTGCCGGCCGCGACGGGCGCCGCGGGCACGGTCAGGTCGAAGATGTCGATGGCGTTGGTGAAGCCGTTCACGACGAACGCGCGCGAGGTGGCGGCGTCGAACGCGACGATCTCCGCGCCCGCGACGTCGTAGCCGGCGCGCGGCGTGCTCGCGAGATGCGAGATGGAGATGTACGGGTCACCCGCGATGGCGGTGGACGCGGTGGCGATGGTGGCGGCGAGGATGCCGACGACCGTTCCGCGGTGCAGACGGGGGGAAGTCCGGTTGGACATGCACATAGAAAAACCTCCTGTGGAAGGCAGGAGGTTCGTGCGCCCGTGTGAGCGTTCCGTGTACGCGGCGTCAAGAGCGCGAGAGCCGCGCGCCGCTGCACGAGGGGGCGCGCACCCCACTCGCCCCCAGCAAAACTCCCGTACCCGCCAACTACCGCCCACTCGCGGGTACTCCCCGGTACTTGGCGGGCACACACGGGATGCTGCCATATGTGCATGCGCAGCGGTGCGTTGCGATTGAGCCGGATTCGTACCCGCAGAGGACCGTTCACTGGCGGGTACTGCGCGGTCGTTGGCGGGTACGGGCGGCCGTGGGCGTGCGGTCCGGCGCGTCTCACCCACCGCGCGGCGAGGCCGCGCGACTCACCACGTGTACAGCACCGTGTACTCGATCGTCCTCGTCGCCTCGCTCGCGATCTCGACGTCGAACGCCATCGTGCCCGAGTCGAGCTTCACGAAGTCGGTGTTCTTCTTCGTGATCTGCCAGTTGGTCCAGCGGTAGGGCCGCTCGATCACGCGCACCTTCTGCGGCGCCGACTTCTGGTTGCGCAGCTCGATCCGGAAGGTCTCGGTCATGCGCTTCGCCGCGTTGTCGATGGTGAAGTCGCTGCGGATCCGCTCGCCGACCACGTCGAACGCCTCGCCCAGCCGGATCTTGACCGTCTCGTTGCGCGGGGTGTGGTCGATCAGGTCCTCGCCGATGAACTCGAGCGTGCCGTCGGCCGGGTCCTCCTTGTAGACGCGGATCTTGCCCTTCGGCAGCG
>JBMOGJ010000052.1:0-20890 GCA_049318425.1 Phycisphaerales bacterium
AAGATCAACGTTCCCGGCGCCGTCGCGCGTGTCGCAACCGACTTCGGCGACGCGACCGGTTTCGGCAAGATGGGAGGCGAGTACTTCTCCCTGGGCGCTGGAACCGACATCGCGCCGCTCCTCAAGGGCCTCAGGGACGACGCCTGCCACGCGCCGCACTGGGGCTACATGATCTCCGGCGAACTCGTGGTGACGTACACCGATGGCAAGGTCGACATCTGCAAGGAGAACGACCTCTTCTACTGGCCGCCCGGCCACAGCGTCCGTGCGGTCAAGGACTCCGAGGTCATCCTGTTCAGCCCGCAGCACGAGCACGCCCACGCGATGGACCACATGCTGAACGCGATGAAGGGCTGAGCTGGTCCTACCAGTAGGCTCTTTACCGTAATCGCGCGCCGTCCCTTCCATGGCATGGAAGAGGTCGTCGGTTCGATCCCGATCAGGTCCACTCAGTCAACGCCGCAGGCACATGCCTGCGGCGTTGTCGTTTCCGGCGTAGTCGTGTTGGGCGTCGTTGTGTTCGGCGTCGCTGTGCTCGGCCTCGCGTCGCGGTGCGTTGCAGGCATGCGTGCCGTCGTTTCCGCGCGCGCTCAGCCCGGGCACGGTCCCCAGTTGCCGAGCACGACCGCGAGGTCCTGCGCGTCGACGATGCCGTCGGCGTTGAGGTCGGCGGGCTCGCCCTTGCCACCGTTGCCCCAGGCGCCGAGGAGCGCGGCGAGATCCGCCGCCTCGACGGTGCCATTGCCGTCGATGTCGCCGCCGCAGGGCGCCGTGTAGACGATCGCGCTCAGGTTGGCGACCTGCGTGCAGGGATCCGGTCCAAACGCGAAGAGGCTCCAAGACGCGCCGTTGAAGAACGACGCGTTGTTGGTGTAGAAGCCCGCGTACTGCGCGTTGCAGGTCGAGACCTGGAAGCCGAACTGGCCGGCGAAGCTGAAGTTCTGGCACTTCACCGACCAACCGATGTCGTTGTAGCCACCGCGGGTGAGGATGGAAGGCAGCGGCACATCGATGGCGAAGAAGGTCGCGGACCCGGCGATCGGCGCCGCGGGGAGCGTGACGCCCGTGATCGTGGTCGAGTACAGGACATCGCCCGATCCGAACACGAGCCGCGACGGGTCGCCGTCGTTGAAGGTGATCACGAGGTCGGTCGTCCCGTCCGTCAGCGCATTGAAGGTCGCGAGGTTGAGCGTGATGCGCCCGAGCGCGACCGGCGCGCTGGTGCCCGTCCCGATCCAGCCGCCGTCGCCGTACTTGACGGTCGCCGCATTGGCCGCGTTGAACGGCGTGAAGAAGCCATTGTCGCTGCCGGCGTCGAAGACGATCGCCTGCGCGCGTGCGCCTCCCGTGATGGCGAGGGAGGCAAGGAGCGAGAAGGCCGCGACGTGTGGGATCTGGGATCGCTGCATGGATGCACACTAGCCCGAGGACGCCCCGGAGCAAGACGGCCGCGATGAATTCCGCGAGGCGAAATCCGGCGAATACCACGCAAACACCTGTGGACCATGGCCTTGCACGACCCATCTCCCTCGATTTGCCTCCGCGGGTTTCAGAGGCACACTTCCGTCGTCCCCGCAGGCGCGCCCCGCTGTCCAGGCACGGCGCGTCCGCTTCACTTCCCTGTCAGGCCTCCCAATCCCTTCGGAGCCCCCATGTCAAGCGACTCTTCCTCGATGCGCGTTGCGTATTCCCTTGCGGCTGGCGCGGCCGCGGCCACGGCGCTGTCCGCTGGCGCCGATGTCATCTACTCGGGCCTCCAGGACCTGAGCATCGGCCAGTTCAGCTCGCTGAACCTCAATGTCGACGGCGACGCCTACGGCGATGTGCTGCTGAAGAACTATGTCTTCGGCGGCGGCAACTACATGGGTGCCACGGTGAACTTCGCCCCGGGCAAGCTGGTGTCGTTCAACAGCGGCGGCCTCGCATACGCGTCGGCGCTGTCGGCGGGCTTCCTGGTCGACTCCGCGTCGATCGGTCCGAGCTTCTTCGGCTCGATGGCCTACGGCGGCGTGAACCCGAACGCGCAGTTCAACACCGCGTCGAACAAGTACCTCGGCTTCTCGTTCGCGAGCGGCGCCAGCCTGTTCTACGGCTGGGCGCGCGTGAGCGTGAACCAGGCGAGCGGCAGCTTCGTCGTGCACGACTGGGCCTACGAGAACTCGGGCGGCGGCATCCAGACCGGCGCCGTGCCCGCACCGGGCGCGCTCGGCCTGCTGGCGGTCGGAGCCTCCGGACTCGGACTGCTCCGCGGCCGCAAGCGCTCCTGAGCGCCGTCGACCTCGGCACCGATTGAGTCGCGCACGCGCGGGACCGTGAAACTCGGACCGCGCGTGCGCGCGTTTTGAGAGCGCCGCGCCGCATCCTTCCGATACGCCCCCACCATGACCGTCGACCGGATCGCGCATCCCAGCCTCCCCCGCCGCGTGCTTCTCGTCGGATGGGACGCTGCGGACTGGCAGATCATCCGGCCCATGGTCGAACAGGGACTGATGCCGACGCTTGCGGGGTTCCTCGCGCGCGGCGCCGCAGGAAACCTGGCCACCACGCGGCCGATCCTGTCGCCGATCCTCTGGAACACGATCGCCACCGGGAAGCGGGCCGACGCCCATGGCGTGCTTGGATTCACCGAGCCCGACCCCGACAGCGGAGGGATCCGGACGACCGCGAGCACGAGCCGACGGGCGAAGGCGCTGTGGAACATCCTGACGCAGTGCGGCCTTCGGTCGAACATCGTCGGCTGGTACGCCTCGCATCCGGCCGAGCCGATCGCCGGTGCGATGGTGTCGAACCAGACGGACTTCGCCAAGGGCGAGGGTCCGCTCGCACCGCTGCCCCCGCGGTCGGTGCACCCCGCCGCACTGGCGGCGGAACTCGCCGAGTGCCGGGTCCATCCCTCCGAGCTCGACGCCTCCGCGGTGCTGCCGTTCGTCCCCGATGCGGAGCGGGTGATGGAGCGCGACGGCAACCGCATCGGGAAGCTCATGCACATGATCGCGCAGACGGCGAGCGTGCACGCGATGGCAACGCAGCTGATGTCGCGCGGCGACTGGGACTTCACCGCCGTCTACTACGAGGGCATCGATCGATTCGGCCACGAGTTCATGGAGTTCCACCCTCCGAGGATGGACGTGGTGCCGGAGGAGGACTTCGAGGCCTACCGGCACTGCATGGCGGGGATCTACCGCTTCCACGACATGATGCTCGAGAGCCTGCTCGCGCTCGCGGGGCCCGAGACCGCCGTGGTCATCGTGAGCGACCACGGCTACTGGAACGACCATCGGCGGCCCGATCCGCGCGAGGGCCGGGCCGGGCCCGTCGACTGGCACCGGCCGTTTGGCATCTTCGCGGCCGCCGGTCCAGGCATCCGCGCCCAGGCGCCGCTGCATGGCGGCTCGATCCTCGACATCACGCCGACGGTGCTGGCCCTTCTCGGGCTGCCGGCGGGGCGCGACATGCCCGGGCGCGTGCTCGCCGAAGCGCTCGACGGCTTTCCTTCGCAAGAGCGCATCGCCTCGTGGGAGGAGGTTCCCGGCGACAGCGGCATGCATCCCGCCGACCTGCGCATCGATCCCGCCGAGGCGAGCGCCGCCATGGACCAGCTCGTTGCGCTGGGATACATCGCCGCTCCGGGCGAGGACGCGCAGAAGTCGCGCCGCGACACGATCGCCGCCAACCAGATGCAGCTCGCGCAGTCGCTCGCTGATGCGATGGACTACCAGAAGGCGGTCGGGGTGATCGACGCGCTGGAGGCGGAGTTCCGCGCGTCCCCACTCGTGCGGCTGCTGCGGGCCCAGTGCCTGCACGGGTTGCGCGACTTCGCCGGCGTGCGCGCCGAGCTCGAATCGCTCGGTGGCGAGGACGCCATCGGCCTGCCCGCCACGCTGCTGCTGGCGGCCGCGCAGCTCGCCGAGGGCGATGCAGGCGGAGCGCTGGCGCGCCTCCAGGCGTCTGGCGACGCCGGCACCTCGGGCACCGATGTTCGCATGCTCCGCGCGCGGTGCCACGCGGCGCTGGGCGCGCATCCTGAAGCGGAGGCCGATCTGCGCGCCTGCCTGTCGGTCGAACCCGACCACTCCGAGGCGCTCGCGCTGCTCGCCGAGTGCCGACTGAAGAGGGGTGACGCGGCGCAGGCGCTGGAACTCGGCATGCAATCGGCCGCGCTTCGCCTCTCCAACCCCAAGGTGCATCTCCTCATCGGACAGGCATTCATGGCGCTCGGATCGGCCACCGAGGCGGTGACCGCATTCGAGGCGGCGGTCGCGCAGGCCCCGGGCTGGGACGAGGCCCGGCGCGCACTTGAAGACGCACGACGCGCGGCGCGTTGAGGCGCCGTCGCGATGCCGGGCGCGGAGTCGAGGCTGCGGGGTTCGCCGCGGCGCTCTGGCGCAACTACGACGGCGCGACGGTCACGACCCGGCTGCCGATCGTCGGCACGGTGCTGACGCTGGGCGAGCAGGAGTCGGACGGCGCGGCTGACGGTGCGGGGCCGCGCGGCGAGGACGACGACTGATCGAGATGCCGCGCAGGGCGAACGCGTGCCGCGCGGCAAGAACGGAGTCGTTATCAGTCCTTGATCGCCTCGTCGCACGACGGAACACGATGCACTTTGCGCGAGGGCGTATCTATCGGCGGTGCCGACGCTCTCTTCCGATGCGGGATCCGATCCGGGAAGGCTTGCGTCCAGGCCATCCGTGCCCCCATTCGGGTCCGCAAGGAGTGCGATCCATGTCGTCGATTCGAAGGATGGTTGTCGGTGGTCTCTGTGGAGCCGCGGCGCTCGTCGCCGCCGGAACCGCGCACGCCCAGTCGATCGAGCAACTGCCGCTTGCCAAGCAGGTGCTCCTGGTCGACCCCGACCTCAAGTTCGACCCCTATTCGGTGCTGGTGAAGTTCGCCCCCGAGGCGACCGCCGCCGACCGTGACGCCGCGATCGCCCTCGTCGGCGGCGCGATGCTCAAGACCTACGACCTCGTGCCCGGCCTCGTGCACCTCGAGATCACCGGCTCGGTGGAGCAGGCGATCGCGAAGCTCTCGACGCTCAAGGCCGTCGAGTACGCCGAGCCCGACTTCGTGGTGAAGGCCGACGCGGTCGTGCCGAACGACGCGAACTTCGGCCTCCTCTGGGGCATGCAGAACAGCGGCCAGACCGTGAACGCCGACCCCGGCGTCGCGGGCGCCGACATCCGCGCGACCGACGCGTGGAGCGTCCTCACCGGCGACCCGAACTTCGTGGTCGCGATCATCGACTCGGGCACCCTGCTCACCCACCCCGACCTCGCGCCCAACGCGTGGACCAACGCGGGCGAGATCGCCGGCAACGGCATCGACGACGACGCCAACGGCTACATCGACGACGTCAACGGCTGGGACTTCTTCTCGATCGACAACGATCCGAACGACGGCGGGCACGGCACGCACACCGCCGGCACCGTCGGCGCGGCCGGCAACAACGGCATCGGCGTCGCGGGCATGGCATGGCAGTGCAAGCTGATGGCGCTGCGCTTCCTCGGCCCGACGGGCGGCTTCACCTCGGACGCGATCCTCGCGGTCCAGTACGCCGCCGCCAAGGCGGTCAAGGTCTCGAACAACTCGTGGGGCGGCGGCGGCTTCTCGCAGGCGCTCTACGACGCGATCGGCGCGTCGCGCTCGGTCGGCCACGTGTTCGTCGCCTCGGCGGGCAACAACGGCCAGAACAGCGATGTCACGCCGGCGTATCCGGCCGCCTACAACCTCGACAACATCATCTCGGTGGCCGCGACCGACAACAACGACGCGCGCGCCAGCTTCTCGAACTACGGCCCGGTCTCGTGCGACATCGGCGCGCCCGGCGTGAACATCCTCTCGACCTACGGCACGGGCTACGCGTACCTCAACGGCACGTCGATGGCCGGTCCGCACGTCGCGGGCCTCGCGGCGCTCGTCTACATCAGGAACCCGACCTTCACCTACACCCAGGTGAAGAACCAGATCCTGTCGACGGCGCGCCCGGTCGCGGGTCTCGCAGGCCTGTGCGTGACCGGAGGCGTCGCGAACGCCGCCGCCGCGCTCGGCGTCATCGCTCCCCCGCCGAACGCCGCGCCGGTCGTCACCATCACCTCGCCCACCGCGAACGCCTCGTTCGTCGCCGGCGTGGCGATCACCTTCACCGGTTCGGCCACCGACGCCGAGGACGGCAACCGCACCGCGAGCCTCGTCTGGACCTCGAGCCTGCAGGGTCAGATCGGCACCGGCGGCACCTTCACGGTGTCGACGCTCTCGGCCGGAACCCACGTGATCACCGCCCGCGCCACCGACACGGCGAACCTCGCCGGCTCGACGACGCGCACGATCACCGTGACCGTGCCCGCGACGCCGATCGCACCGAACACCCTGCGCGTCACGCGCACGGGCAGCACCGTCACCTCGACCTGGCGTGACCGCTCGAACAACGAGACGGGCTTCCAGGTCCGCCGCGAGCAGCGCATCAACAACGTCTGGGTGAACCAGACCGTCCTCACCACGACCGCGGCGAACGTCACCTCGTACGCCAACACGGGCGTCACGGCCGGAACGTACCGCTACTCGGTGCGCGCCGTGAACGGCTCGGCCGGCTCGGCGTGGACGGGTTGGGTGACCATCACGGTGCCGTGAGCCCCGGCCGGCGCCGCGTGCGCCGGAGCAGAGACAGCAGCATGCTTTCAGCCCCACGAGCGGGCTGGAGGGTCGAAACCCTTCAGCCCGCTCGTGTTCTTTTGGTCGGCGGGATGCGGCCGTGCGTCCGCGGTCGCCGCCGGCGTTCGGCGATCGGTGCCCGCGCGCTCAGCCCCAGTTGCCGAGCAGGATCGCGAGGTCCTCGCCCTTCACGAAGCCGTCGCCGTCGAGGTCGAGCGGCGGGTACTGCTGGTTGTACATCGAGAGCAGCTCCGCGAGGTCCTCGCCGAACACGCGGCCGTCGCGGTTGTAGTCGCCGGGACGGAAGCTCTGCGGCGCGGTCGAGATGCCCAGGCTGCTGTCGATCGGGGTCATCGCGTCGACCGCGAACTCGAGCGGCTGGTTGAGCGCGGTGAGCACGGGCGCGGACCAGCTGGTCTGCAGCACGTTGTTGTTGAACTGCGACTGCAGCCCGAAGCCGGACATGCGGCCGCCGGGGAAGTCGTGCTCGACGCGCGCCATGAACTGGCCCACGCCGACCACGGTCGACGCGATCACGTTGCGCACGGCGTTCACCTTGAGCGCGAGGCTTCCGATCGGCGTGAACTCGACGACATCGAGCTGCTTGCCGAGCATGCCGACGTCCATCAGCCGGCCCGTCTGCGGGTTGAGCATGGTGACGCCGACGGCGAGGCCCTGCTGCGTGACCGCGGTCTCGGAGAAGAACGGGTACCAGCCCGTCCCCGCGATGTCCTGGGCGCGCGCCACGTACGAGTAGAACTGCACCGGCGTCAGCGAATTCGCCGAGTTCGCGGTGTCGACCAGCGGCAGCACGTCGCCCGTGATCGCGTCGACCATGAAGCGCGCGCCGTCGGTGTAGCGCATGTCGTAGAAGATGAGGAACAGCTCGCTCGCGAGGTCGATCCGCGCGACGAGCGCGTCGGGCCGTCCGGTGGCCGTGCGCGCGCGCGCGAGCGCCTGCTCGAAGGAGACGGTTACCAGCGGCATGCGGTCCATCACGTCGCGCATCGCGCGGTCCTCGGGCGGAAGCAGCGCCTCGACGCCCGTGCCGATGACGAAGCCGTTGAAGGCGTTGAGGTCGACGCCGTACATGAGCGTGCACGAGGCGTCGATGCAGCCCGTGTTGTACTGGCCGCCGTTGTTGGTGATCCGGTGGCGGAGGCTCACGAGCGTGCGCCCCGGATTGAGCATCCGCGCCGTGGCGGCGGCCTGCGCGAAGCCGATGTCGGCGCGCGCGGACGGGGTGTCGATGGAAAGGGAGACGGCCGCGGAGCACACCGCGACCACGAGAAGCGGCAGGCGACGTGCCGCTCCGAATGCCATACCGAACGCCTTGCGAAGCATGGATGCACCTCTGGTTGTGTTGCACGCGCGGACGAAGCTCGTGCAGTGCGAGCATGCGCGCGATCCGGCGCGATGCGAGCGGAATCGCCGCGATTCACGCAGTTCGCGGCGCTGGAGTCGCCGACGATTCGTCGGTGATGCCGCGCGCACGCGCGGCGATCCAAAAGAAAAGGCAGCGGACCGACGCGACGGCCCACTGCCCGGGTTCGACGAGAGGAACTGCTAGCCCCAATGCTGCAGCAGGATCGCGAGATCACCGCCACGCACAGTTCCATCACCGTCGAGGTCGTGAGGCGGATACTCCTGGCCATAGGTGGCGAAGAGCTCCGCGAGATCGTCTGCAAGCACGCGGCCGTCGCCCGTGAGGTCGCCGGTCACGCGCGGTGTCGCGAGCTGCGCGAAGGCGAGACCCTGTCCGATCGGCAGGGTCGCGTCGACGGCGTACTCGATGCTCTCGCCCGCGGCGGTGAGCAGCATGGTGTTCCAGCGCGTACGGATCGAGCCATCCTCGCGCAGCTGCGACTGGAGGCCGACATCCGCGACCAGCGCGCCCGGGAAGGTCTTCGCGACGTGCCCGAGGAAATCCTCGGCGCCCACCACCACGGTCGGCACCTGCGGCCGGATCTCCTCCACCGTGCGCTGGATGCGGCCGATGGGCAGGAACTGTTCGACCGACATCTCCGCGCCGCGCAGCGTGACGTGCTTCACCTGCCCATTGAGGGGCCGCAGGAACATCGTGTCGACCGCGAGGCCGCCGGCGGTCATCAGCACCGACGCGTCGAAGAGCACCCAGCCCGGCCCGGCCGCGGCGCGCGCGGCCGCGAGGTTCGCCGCGAGCAGCGCAGGCGTGGTGGTGTTGTCGGTGGTCGCCTCGTCGCCGTGCGCGATCACGCGGCCGGTGGCGCCGTCGACCATGATGCGCGCGCCGTCGTGGTAGCGCACGTCGTAGAAGATCATGAACATCTCCGACGACAGGTCGAGGCGCGCGACATCGGCCTCGGTGCGCCCAGTCGCGGCGTTGGCGATCGCGAGTGCGGGCGCGAAGTCGAGCGTGAGCTCGGACAGGCGGTCGAGCACCGGCTGCGTCTCGAGGTCGAGCGGCGGCAGGAGATCCTCGAGGTTCTCGTCGAGCACGGCGCCCGTGACCGGGTCGATCTCGAGCTGGTAGACCAGCGTGTTGAACGCGTTCACGTTGTGCGAGATGAAGAACGCCTCGCCGTCGTTGCGCACGCGGTGCCGGATGCCGAGCAGGGGTCGTCCGGGATTGGCGGCGCGCGCGATCTGCGCGACCTGCGCGTAGGCGACGTCGGCCGAGGCCGCCGGTGCGATGAGCACGGAAGCCATCGCAGGCAGCGTCACCGCCGCCATCGCGGCAATGCCACGCGCAACCGCGGGCACCGCGACCAGTGGCAGACGACACGCCATCCAGCGGGGTCTCTGGTGTCTCATCAAGCAGCCATCCACGGCGAGGCCGTGGTCCAAGATGCGCCGTCGCGGCGTCACACAAGGGCGTGGGAGTAGCACACCAGATGTGGGGACAACGGGACGAGCGTTGTGCGAATCGGACCGCCGGACGATGGCGATCCGCGTGCAGCATGCATCGAACGCGGCCCGTGTCGACCGCGTGTCGGCGGAATTCGCGAAATCGCCGAGCGCGCCCTGCTCAGAGCGCGGCGCGGACCTCGGCGCCGAGCGCCGCCGCCGACTCGTGCCGATGGGTCGGTTCCGACGCGCAGGCCCGCAGCACGATCGCATCGACGCGAAGTTGTAGGACCTTGGCGAGATCGTCGGCCTTCGCGAGGCCGCGCAGGGCGGCGATCTCGCGCGCCGCGGCGGGATCGCGCGCCGCGAGTTCTCGGAGCGCGGCGCTTGGAGCGCAGATCGCCCCGGGACGCGATCTGCGTCGCCGAGCCGCGCTGCGCGGAGCGTCGTCGGCGCGGGTTTCCGCGCTCGCACCAGTGCTGGCGCCAGCGCCCTGCGCGCCGCCGACCCGCGGGATCACGCCGGCGCAGAGCGCGCCCAGCACCACGCCGAGCGCGAAGACATCGCTGCGCGCGTCGCACGCGCCGACGCCGTACTCCCAGTGCTCGAGCGACATGTACTCCGGCGTGCCCAGGCGGTGCGCGACGTCGAGCGGCGTCATGCGCGCATGCGGCGAGAGCAGCGCGCGCGCGATGCCGAAGTCGACGATGTGCGGCGCAAGCGTGCCGCCGCGCGACTCGACGAGGATGTTGCACGGCTTGAGGTCGCGGTGCACGACGCCCGCCCGGTGCACCGCATCGACCGCGCCGCAGACCTGCGCGAACAGCGCGAGCCGCGTGCCGAGGTCGGCGCGGCGCTCGTCGCACTCGGTGGTGATCGGCCCGCCGTCGATGAGCGGCATCGCGAACCAGAGCCGGCCGTCGGGCAGCGCGCCGTCGTCGATCACCTGCACCACCGCGGGGTGCGCCACCGACCGCAGCAGGTTGCGCTCGCGCTCGAAGCGCGCGAGCGTCTCGCCCGCCTCGGGTCCGGCGCGCATGAGCTTGACGGCGTGCCGCATCGCGCCGTCGTCGCCGTCGCGGGTCGCGGCGAAGATGTCGCCGACCGCGCCGCTCGCGACATGGTGGGCGAGCAGGTACGGGCCGCAGCGCAGCGCCGGCGCGAGGTCGCGGCCGAGTGCGCGCAGCGCGTCGTCGATCGGATGGCCCTCGTCGCCGCGGCGGCCGTCACCGCTCGGCATCGCGCGCCTTTCCCGCCAGCTTGAGCGCGAGGGCAAGCGCCTCGCGGCCCGCGGCGAGCTCGCGGAACGCCGTGCGCTCGCTGATCGTGAGCATCCGCGCGACCTCGGCCAGCGGGATCCCGAGCACGAGGTGCAGCGTCACCACCTCCATGCGCCGCGGGTGCTCGCGCCCGATGAGCTCCATCTGCGCGACCAGCTCCTGCCGGCGCACCTCGGGCCGGGCCGCGACGGTCTCGCCGCTCCGTCCGAGGCGTCGGTCGAGCGGCACGTCGGTCCCGATCGGCAGCAGCTGCACGCCCGAATTGCGCTTGGTGGCGCGGCGGATCTTGGCACGGTCCGACAGCGCCTGCGCCATCAGGATGGTCGCGAGCCCGCTCAGGTGCGGCGCCGACGCCGGCAGTGTGCGCTGCTTCATCAGCCGGACGATCCCTTCGGCGACCAGCGAGGTCGGCGACATGGTGCGCGACATCGGCGACCGCCGCAGCTTGCGCCGCGCGATGTCGCGCAGCGTGGCGTAGTTGCGCTCGACGAGCGCGCGCATCGCGTCGCGCTCGACCACGCTGGGCGCGGGTGCCGCCGTGCTCGTGGCTGTTGTCTTGGCTGTTGTCTTGTCCGCACCCGACCGCGCGACCTTCGGAACGCCCCGCGCGGCGCCGTTCGTCGCGCCATTCGAAGCACCATGCGACGCGCCCGCAGTCCCCGCCTTCGCGGGTTGCTTCTTCATTGGCGCCTTCGGTGCTGTGGATGACTTCTTCACGGGCATGGAGGGTTCGAAGCATCATGCCGAGGCGCACCCGCCGCGCGAGCCGATGGCGGAATCGCAGAGGAAAGTTCCGCAGATTTCCGGAATCCGTGTCGGTCGGAGGCGTGTGCGTCCCGTTTTGTTCGTTCGGCGCGCCGGCCGACCATCCGCGCAGGCACGGAAAAACAAGACGGGCCGCCCCGTCGGGCGGCCCGTCTGCACATCCGCTGAGCGCGTGAGCGGTCAGTTCCCGCCGCGCATGTAGATCTCGATGTCGCGGACATCGAGCCAACCGTCGCGGTTGAAGTCGGACTTCGCCATGTGGCCGAGGCCACGGCGGCGCAGTTCCTTGACGGAGATCCGCTCGAGCGGCTGGCCGGGGCCGTCGAACGCGCCGCAGCTGTCGCCGACGGTGAGGAACTTCAGCGCGATGAACGCGAAGTCACCGTTGTTGACGGCCAGGTCGGCGTTGTAGTTCGAGCGGCCGCTGCGGGTCGGCTCGGAGCCGCGGTCACCGACGAAGGTGCCGAAGTCGAGCACGTCGACCACATCGTCGTCGTTCGAGTCGCCCTGGATCAGCTGGGCCGAGACGGCGTAGCGCACGCCCGCCACCGTCGCGGCGCCCGAGGCGCTGACCGAGTGGACAGGGTCCTTCACGAGCACGCAGGGGTACTCGAGCGCGACCGGCACCTGGATGCCGCTGATCGTGCCCTGTCCCGCGACGAGCTCGACGCTGAACAGCTGGGTCGTGCCGCCGACCTTCACCCGGATGCTGCGGGTCGAGGTCTGCGTGATCGAGCCGAAGAGCGAGACATCGACGTCCATGAGCTGGTGATCGGCGACGGTGATCGAGGTGATCTCCGAGTCGGTCTGGCCGATGGCGTCGGTGGTCGAGTACGTGATCGAGCTCACGCCGATCGGGAACACGCCGCTGGCCGGCCACGCGGTGGCGGTCGTGGCGTCGGGGTAGGTGATGAGCACGCTGACCGCGAGCGAGGTGCCGCAGAGGTCGCTGGCCGTCACGGTCGGAGCCGCGACGTACGCGCCGTCGGTGGCGCCCGCGTCGGCCGCGATGCTCGAGGCGGCGGGGATGCCGGCGAGGACCGGACCCGACGAGAGCAGCGAGATCGAGCCGAGGGCCGCGACCGACGGGATCATGGTCGCGCTGCCACCGGTGGTGAGGCGCGACTCGAGGCCGCCGATCGAGCCGAAGGTGACGAGTCCGCCCGTGCCGCAGAACGACGCGCCGGCGCGGATGTTGAACACGAGGTCGACGAGGGCCGCGGGGCCGGTCGTCGGCAGGTCGGCCACGGGGACCGAGATCGAGTAGCGGAGCGAGCCGAGCGTGTTGTCGATCGTCTCGGAGCCCTCGAGCGAGAAGGCGCTGCCCGCGACCGGCGAGGCCGAGACGAGCTCGAGGTTCGCCGCGTCGAAGGTGATCGAGAGGTCGGCGCTGCGGAGCGCGGTGCCGGACTCGCCCATGTTCACGCGCACCAGGACCTGCTCGCCGACGCCGTAGTGGGTGTCGTCGGAGGCGAGGGTGAGCGCGGCGATCTGGCCGAAGCAGTCGGGGTTGCCGTCGCTGTCGAGATCCGAGTCGGGGGTTCCGCAGCCGCAGATGCCGGGGGCGATCTTGGCGCCATCGGCGGGGCAGCCGTCGCCGGCCGTGGCGACGTAGCCGTTGGGCAGGGTGCAGGCGAGCGTCGTCGCGGCCGCATCGCCGGCGCCGTCGCCGTCGGTGTCCGCGTAGTAGGTGAGGCGATCGTTCGCCTCGCTCTCGGCCGTCGAGCCGTTGCAGTTGTTGTCGACCGCGAGGTCGCCGCAGGTCTCGGGCGCGCCGGGGTAGACGAGGTTGTTGGCGTTGTTGCAGTCGGTGTTGTTGGTCACGCCGTTGCAGGCGACGCGGGGGCCGGCGCCGTAGCCGTCGCCGTCAGCGTCGCCGTAGGTCACGGCGGCGTCGTCGCAGTCGGTGTTGTTGGTGGTCATGCCGCACGGCGTCATCGGGCCGAAGCCGAAGCCGTCGCCGTCGTTGTCGTCGTAGGTCACGAGCGCGGCATAGCAGTCGAGGTCGTTGAGCACGTAGCCGGCCGGCTGGGTGCAGCCCTTGATCGCGGTGCCGGTGCCGAAGCCGTCGCCGTCGGTGTCGGCGAAGTAGTCGATCGAGTCGACCGCCTCGGCGTCGGCGTTGGCCTCGCCGTCGCAATCGTTGTCGACGCCGTCGTTGGCGCAGTTCTCGGCGGCGCCGGGGTAGGCGGCGCTATTCGCGTCGTCGCAGTCGTTGTTGCTCGCAATGCCGCAGGCGGTCCTGGCGCCGGCGCCGAAGCCGTCGCCATCGCCGTCGGCGTAGGTGACGAGCGCATCGTTGCAGTCGAGGTTGTTGGTCACGCTGCCGCCGATCGCGGTGCAGCTCGGGGTCGCGGAGCCCGCGCCGAAGCCGTCCGAATCGCCGTCGACGTAGTAGCCCACCGAGTCGGTCGCCTCGGCGGCGTTGTTCACGCCGTCGCAGTCGTTGTCGGTGCCGAGGTTGGCGCAGTTCTCGAGCGCGCCGGGGTAGACGAGGTTGCTCGCGTCGTTGCAGTCGTCGCTGGTGGCGACGCCGTTGCAGGCGACCATCGCGCCCGCGCCGAAGCCGTCGCCGTCACCATCGCCGTAGATCACGGACGCGTCGTTGCAGTCGGCGGAGTTCGCGACATAGCCGGCGGGCGCCGAGGTCTGGCAGAACGCCGACGGGGCGGCCGACGAGCCGAAGCCGTCGCTGTCGGCGTCGGCGTAGTAGGTCACCGGCGCGAGGAGCGCCGCGTTGGTCGGGCAGAGGTCGGTCGAGCTGCTCACGAAGCCGGTCGGCTGGGTGCAGCTGGTGGTCGAGTCGGCGGGATCGCCCGCGCCGTCGCCGTCGGAGTCGCGGTACCAGAAGATGGTCGAGCAGTCGAGCTGCGTGACGTTGGCCGCGTAGCCGATGCCGAAGTCATCGACGCCGGGCACGACGCCGTCATAGACGATCGTCTCGGTCGGATAGGCGATGTTGAGGTTGTCGATCACCGTGATCGGCGTCGAGGTGAAGGTCGAGTTCGCGCGCGACTGGAAGCGGAAGGTCACGACCTGGAGGCCGGCGACCGGGACCTGCTTCGGCGAGCCGAGCGGCGCCAGCGCGTAGTACAGGAGGTTGCCGTCGGCCGGCGGGAGCACCTCGTTGATGCCGGTGTAGTCGTTCGCCACCGTCGGGAGGTACGACTGCGTGAGCGCGGTCGAGCCGGCGGTCGTGATGCCGAGGAACTGCACCTCGGACGGGTTCCAGCCCACGATGCAGTCGATCGCGACGAAGCTGGCCGCGACCGCGGGATTCTGCCGCTCGGCGCGCAGCTTCACCTCGAACACCTGTCCGGGGATGATCGGCGCGGCCGGTCCGACGAGGCGGAGGTCGATGATGGACTGGGCCTGGGCGGCCGAGACCGCCAGCAGGGTGGAGGCGGCCGCGAGCAGCGAGATGCCGCGGAGCGAGATGGGACGCGCGATGTGCATGGAGGACATCCGACTTCTCTTCGGGGTGGAGGGGCACAACGGCGGGCGCGGACGAGGCGCACCGCCGCCGATTGCAAGACGACATCCGAACGTAACTCCCGCTTTGACAGGAGGAAACGGATATCGCTCCGAATCACACGGTTTGCATAAACCCCCCAAATGGAACAGGCGCCCCTCGCGCGTTACCGCGCAAGAGACGCCTGCGGAGACGGATGGCCTCGACCGAGAACCTCGATCAGGCGAGCGCCGCGTCGAGCATCTTGGCGAAGTCGGCCTTCGACTTCATGCCCATCGAGCGCGAGACGACCTGGCCGCCCTTCATCACGACCACCAGCGGGATGCTCTGCACGTTGAACTGGAGCGCGAGCTGGCGGTTGGCGTCGACATCGATCTTGCCGACCTTCGCCTTGCCCTGGTACTCGGTGGCGAGCTGGTCGATCGCCGGGCCGATCATGCGGCACGGCTGGCACCATTCCGCCCAGAAGTCGATGAGGACGGGAACGCTGCTGTTGACGACTTCGCTCTGGTAGTTCGCTTCGGTGAAGGTGAGGGTGGCGGGACCGGCCATGGTGATCAAGCTCCTAGTGCTTCGGCTGCGGGTGCTTCGTCTTCGGGTGCTTCGTCTTCGGGTGCTTCGTCTGCGGTTGCTGCAGTTGCGGCTGCCGCGGAATGCAGGGCGGACATGGTAGCGGCTCGGCAGCCGCCGGCGATGCTGCGTGCCGCGGCGTTCAGAGGCCCGCCCCGCGCAGGACGGCGCGGGCGACCTGCAGCCCCTCGCGGTGGGCGCCGACATCGTGGGCGCGGAGGATCCGGGCCCCCCCGCCGTATGCCGCGACCGCAGCGACGACCGAGCCGATGATCCGCTGCTCGGGGTCCTGGCGCCCGGTCACGGCGCCGACGAAGCTCTTGCGGCTCGCGCCCACCAGCACGGGGAAGCCGAGCGCGACCAGCTCGCCGGTGCGGGCGATGAGCTCGTAGTTCTGCGCGACCGACTTGCCGAAGCCGAGCCCGGGGTCGAGGGCGATCATCTCGCGCGCCACGCCCGCGGCCATCGCCATGTCGGCGCGGGCGAGGAGGTAGCTCGCGACCTCGCGCACCACATCGTCGTAGACGGGCGGCTCGGCGTAGCGGTCGGAGTAGCTGTCCTCTCCGGGCGGCGCGAGGCGGTGCATGAGGATGAGGCCGGCGCCCTTGCGCGCGACCAGCGGCAGCATCGCGGGGTCCTCGCAGCCGGCGCTCACGTCGTTCACGATGTCGGCGCCCGCCTCGAGCGCGGCCTCGGCGACCGCGGCGAGCGTGGTGTCGACCGAGATCGCGACGCCCGAATGCGTGCGCACGCGCGCGATCACGGGCACGACGCGGCGGACCTGCTCCTCGGCGTCGACGCGCGCGGCGCCCGGACGGGTGCTCTCGCCGCCGATGTCGATGATGGTGGCGCCCTCCTCGACGAGCTGCAGCGCGTACTGCGCCGCCTCCTCGGCGTTGGCGAACTGGCCGCCGTCGCTGAAGCTGTCGGGCGTCACGTTGACGACGCCCATGATCGCGAACGGATCGAGCGAGACCACGCGGTCGGACCCGGCGGTCCAGAAGCGCCGCCCGTGCGGCTCCTGCGCGCCGTGGGGCTCGCCGTTCGGATCGCGCGTCATTCGGGCTGCTCCGGGTTGGCGGGGGTGGGCGTGGGTGCGGGCGTGGGCGCGGGCGCAGGCGTCGGCGCGGCTGCAGGCGCGCCACCCGGTCCGGGCAGCGCCGCGCGCGACGCGGCACCCGCGGCCGCCATCGCCTTGAGCACATCGGCCGGCAGCACGGTCACGGCGCGCGCGCGACCCTGGTCGAGGTCGATCGCCACCGCGATCGGGTTCGCGTCCTTGTCGATCGCGGGCACCATCGACTTCACCTGCTCCTCGCCGACGAAGCTCGACGCGATCTGCGCCACCAGGTTCACCAGCGGTCCGACGCCGATCATCGCCTCGACGTCGCGCTGCTCGGGCAGCCACTCCTCGATCGAGCGCACGGTGTCGTCGCCGGCGAGGGTCTTGGCGCCGGTCGCGGCCTCGAGCGCGCGGCTGTACACATCGGGCCGCTGGCTGAAGGTCACGACCACGCCGTCGTCGCGCTGCTTGATCAGGCCGTTCAGGCCGCGGGCGCCGAAGATGAACTGCTTGGCGAGGCGCTCGTAGTCGAGCCCCGGGCGCTTGGTGGCGTCGGTGACCGTCTCCTTCACCTCGAAGGCGATGACCGTCTCGCCCGACTTCAGCTTCTTGTCGGGGTTCCACGAGGGCTCGCGGCGGATGCCCTCGGACTCGCCCGCGAGCGCCTCGAGCGACTGGCGGATGCGCGCCACCGTGCGCGCGGGATCGCGCGACGCGATGAAGAGCGCGCTGTCGTTGAGCGCGCCGCCCATCGCGACGCCGAGCTTCGACGGGAACGCGCCGAGCTGCACCGCGCGGATGTCGGCGCCCTCGGTGAAGAACCACTCCGGCAGCGCCGTGCGCGGCAGGCCCGCGAGGTCCATGAGCTCGCCGAACCGCTGGGCGCCGCCGAGGCCGTCGATGTCGGCCGACAGCGCGAGGTAGAACGGGTTCTGCGGGATGCGGTCGAAGCGCGCGGGCCGGCCGTCGCCGCCGGCGGTCACCGCGGCGAGCGGCGTCGCGGGCTCGGCGACGCCGAGCGCGGCGAGGTATATGCCGAGCGGGTCGACATCGACGACGACCAGTCCGTCGGCGAGCATGTCGGCGATCTCGAGGGCCTTGCGGCGGGCCGCGTCCTGCTGGTCGCGGGTGCCGGCGAGGTTGCCGAGGCCTGCACCCCCCGCCGCCACTCCACCCTCCTCGGTGGGAAGCGGCATCGCGCGCGCCTTCTCGACCGCCGCGTGCATCGCGTCGCGCGAGCCCCAGGCGACGAGGTCCGCGCGGTCGAGCCACGGCGACTCGGCCGGCTTGAGCCGGGCGCGGAAGCGCTCGCCGATGCCGCGCGCGGGCAGCGCCGTCGGCAGCGTCTCGCGGGTGGGTGCGAGCGCGACGCAGCCGTCGCCGAGCGCGGCCGCGAAGACCGTCGTCCCGTTGCCGGTGGTGTACGCGCCCTCGGTGCCGGCCACCGCCTTCAGGTTCGACGCGATGAACGCGGCGCCATCGGTGGTCGGCACCACGACGACCGGCAGCGCGCCGGTCGCGCCCGCGGGGAAGTAGGCGACGGCGGGCCCCTTCTCGTCGAGGTTCGCGCCCACGCCGAGCTGCGCCTTGAGGACATCGATCGGGCGGCCCATCGCGAGGACGCCTCCCTGCCCGGTCGCCTCGACGAGCTGCGAGACATCGTCGCTCAGCGCCTTCAGGCTGGGCACGACCACGAACGACACGGCGCTCTCGGGCACCCACGTCAGCGCGCGGTCGAGGCCGGGATGGTCGGCCGCGGCGAGCGTGGCCAGCGACCCGGCGAGCACGCAGGCCGAAACCTGCAGGGGAACGGACGGCAGCGCGAAACGGAACCGGGCCATGTGACGAAACGCCATGTCCCTACTCTACGGCCTCGGGCGTGTTTCCGCGTCCGGTCGGGCGCCCTGACGCCGACCGGACCCGGGCGTGATCCGACCCCGGTCCGAACTCGCCCCGCTCCGACATCGCCCCGATCCGACACCGACCCCGCAGGAACGCCATGCTCCACCGACTCGCCGCCAGCGCCACCGCCACCGTCGCCGCCACCATCGCGCTCGTCACCGGGCTCGCCTGCTCGGCCGCGGCCCCGCAGAGCGCCGAACTCGCCACCAAGTGGAAGGACGCCACCGTGCACGACATCAAGGTCAAGACCATCGACGGCAAGGACGCGAACCTCTCCGAGTACGCCGGCAAGGTGACGCTCGTGGTCAACGTCGCGAGCCAGTGCGGCTTCACCGGCCAGTACGCGGGCCTGCAGAAGCTCTACGACAAGTACAAGGACCAGGGCTTCGTCGTGCTCGCGTTCCCGAGCGGCGACTTCGGCGGCCAGGAGTTCGACACCTCGGCCGAGATCAAGGAGTTCTGCTCGACCAGGTACAACGTGACCTTCCCGGTGTTCGAGAAGTGCCAGGTCAAGGCGGGCGCCGCGAAGGCAGGCGCGGCCGGCGCCGGACAGTCGCCCGTGTTCGAGGCGCTCGGCACCAAGACCGGCGAGCTGCCGGGCTGGAACTTCGGCAAGTACCTCGTGTCGCGCGACGGCAAGTCGGCGCAGTTCTTCCCCTCGACGGTGGCGCCCGAGAGCGCGCGCATGGTCGAGGCGCTCGAGAAGGAGCTGGCGAAGGCGTTCGACAAGAGTGCAGCCGACAAGGGTGCAGCCAAGACGGGTGCAGCCGACAAGGCCGGCGCCCCCAAGACCGACCCCGCCCCCGCCGACGCGGGGAAGGCCGCGCCCGCGGGGAAGTGATCCCCGAGGCGACTTCCGCCCATCACGCTCCGCCTGACAAGTCCGCCCGGCGGATAGGCTGACGCCATGGCGAACTCCGGCGTCGGCAGCTCAGGCTCGCGTGGCTCGCCCACAGGCATGGCGACGGGCGCGGCGTCGGGCTCATCGCTCGGCGCGCGCGACTGGGTCGTCATCGCGCTGAGCGTGTTCCTCGTCTGGAGCGGCATCGCGCCGCACGACTTCCTCACCTGGGTGCTTGAGGTCTGCTGGGTGATCGCGGCGCTGGTGATGTGGTTCCTCTGGCTGCGGCGCAGGCCGTCGACCAGCGTGGTGTTCTGGGCGCTCATCGCGCACGCGGTCGTGCTGATCGTGGGCGGCATCTACACCTATTCGCTCGTGCCGGCCGGAGCGTGGGTGCAGGAATGGATGGGCCGCCCGCGCAACGACTACGACCGGCTCGGGCACTTCATGCAGGGCTTCGCGCCCGCGCTGCTGTGGCGCGAGGTGTTCATCCGCGGCGCGATCGTGCGCGCGGGCGGCTGGATGTTCGTGATCGTGAACGGCATGTGCCTCGCGTTCGCGGCGGCGTTCGAGCTGCTCGAGTTCGCGGTCGCGATGGCGCTCGGCGAGCAGTCGTGGGCGTTCCTCGGCGCGCAGGGCGACATCTGGGACGCGCAGTGGGACATGCTGTTCTGCGTGGTCGGCGCCAACGCGGCGCTGTTCACGCTGGGATTCGCGCAGGACCGGCAGCTGCGCCGCGAGAAAGCGACCGTGCCGTGAGGCGATGGCGCCCCACGGCACGGGATGGTCGGCGTGTTGTGGCCGTCGCGGGGTTCTCCCGCGTCGGCTCCCGCGTCACTCGACGGTGACGGACTTCGCGAGGTTGCGCGGCTTGTCGACGTCCTTGCCGCGCATCACCGCCGCGTGGTACGCGAGCAGCTGGAGCGGCACGACCGTGAGCAGCGGCTGGAACATCTCGATGCAGTCGGGCACGTAGAAGACCTCCTGCGCGAGGCTCTTGATGTGCTCGTCGCCCTCGGTCGCGACCGCGATGACGTGGCCGCCGCGCGAGCGGACCTCCTCGATGTTCGAGAGGACCTTCTCGTACTGCGAGTTGCGCGTCGCGACGAAGACCACGGGCATGCCGTTGTCGATGAGCGCGATCGGACCGTGCTTCATCTCGGCCGAAGGCATGCCCTCGGCGTGGATGTAGGAGATCTCCTTGAGCTTGAGCGCGCCCTCGAGCGCGACCGGGTAGTTCACGCCGCGGCCGAGGAAGAGCCAGTTCTCGCGGTGGATGTACTTCGCGGTGGCGGCGCGGATGCGGCCCGACCACTCGAGCGCGCGCTCGATCTTGGCGGGGATCGCCTCGAGCTCGCGCAGCAGGTTCGACACGTAGTCCTGCGAGAGGTAGCGGCGGCGGCCCATGAAGGTCGCGAGCATCGAGTTCACCATCACCTGGCCGGTGAAGGCCTTGGTGCTGGCGACGCCGATCTCGGGGCCGACGCGCAGGTAGACGCCCGCGTCGGTCTCGCGCGCGA
>JBMOGJ010000053.1:0-20517 GCA_049318425.1 Phycisphaerales bacterium
CGATCATGGCGGTGCGCCTGCGCGACGCGGGCGCGGCGAGCGTGATGCCCGCGGGCAGTCCGATCGGCTCCGGCCGCGGCATCGCGAATCCCGCGAACATCCAGCTGATCCTCGAGCTGCTCAAGGACGCGGCCGCGGGCGGCGATCCGTCGTATCCGGTCATCGTCGACGCGGGCGTGGGCACGCCGAGCGACGTGACGCTCGCGATGGAGCTCGGCGCCGACGGCGTGCTGCTCAACACCGGCATCGCGCACGCGCAGGACCCGGTGCGCATGGCGCACGCGATGAAGCTCGCGCTCGAGAGCGGATACCACGGCGTACGCAGCGGCCGCATCGGCCGCAAGCTGCACGCGAGCGCGTCGAGCCCATGGGCGGGATCGATCGCGTCGACCGTCATCCCCGGCGAGTAAGCCGCATCACTCGCCCGGGTTTCCACCAAAGGTCGCCGCCGCAGCGGCGACCGCTCCGATTTAATGCGCGACCCGGTGGCCGAGATACCCCGACACCTCCGCCACCTTCGCGTCGACCGTCGCGCGGTCGCGGGCCTCGAGGTTGAGGCGCAGCAGCGGCTCGGTGTTCGAGAGGCGGATGTTCGCCCACCAGTCGCCGGCGTCGATCGAGAGGCCGTCGAGCTCGTACGTCTTCGCCTTGGGATACGCGGCCTTCAGCGCGGCGAGCGCGCCGAGCTTGTCCTCGTTCTCGAAGTTGATCTCGCCCGACTGCGCGTAGCGCACGCACGGCGCGATGAGCTGCGAGAGCGGCTTCTTCGCGCCCGCAAGCGCGGTCACGACGGCCGCGAACGTCCGCGCGCCCGAGTCGGTGTTCCACATGTCGGCGAAGTAGAAGTGCCCGCTGAGCTCGCCGCCGATCGCGCCGTTCGACTCGGCGAGCTTCGCCTTCATGAACACGTGGCCGACGCGGCTCTCGACGGGCACGCCGCCGTGCTCGCGGATGATCTCGGAAACGCTGCGCGAACTGCGCAGGTCGTAGATCACCGCGGCGCCCGGCTTCTTCGCGAGCGCGTCCTGGCACATCCACGCGAGCAGCAGGTCGCAGCCGATCGGCGCGCCCTTCTCGTCGAGCACGATGCAGCGGTCGGCGTCGCCGTCGAAGCAGAAGCCCGCGTCGAAGCCGCCCTTCGCCATCACCGCCTGCAGGTCGCGCAGGTTCGACTCGACGAGCGGGTTCGGCTCGTGCACGAACTCGCCGGAGCTGTTGTCGAAGTAGAGCTTCTCGATGACGAGGCCCTTGATGCCTTCGAACACCTTCGGCAGCATCGTGCCCGCCATGCCGTTCGACGCGTCGACCGCGATGCGCAGCGTGCGCTCGCCCGACAGGACGCGCGGGTCGATGAACGCGCGGAGGTGCGCGCGGTAGGCGTCCCAGAGGTCGCGCGACTCCTCGGTGCCGCGCGTCGCCGCGGGCTGCTTCGGGTCGGGTTTCTTCGCCTCGAGCTTCTCGCTCTCGACGAGCGCGGCCAGGCGCTGGATCTCGGCGAGGCCCGTCGCCTGCCCGACCGGCTTCGCGTGCCGCCGCGAGATCTTGAAGCCGTTGTAGTTCGACGGATTGTGCGAGGCCGTGACCTGCACGCCGCCCGCGCAGCCGAGGTGGTTGATGGCGAAGTAGACGAACGGCGTGTCGACCAGACCGAGGTCGATCACCCCGGCGCCGGCATCCCGCATCCCCTGCCGGAGGTGGGCCGAGAGGTCGGGCGAGCTCCGACGCATGTCGCGGCCGACGCAGATGGTGCGCGACATCGGGTCGACGAAGCCCTCTTCGGCCGCCTGCTTGAGCAGGAACTGGGCGGTGGCGTAGCCGACCTGCCAGGCGATCCGCTCGTTGAGGGGCTTCGGGTAGGTGGCGCGGACGTCGTAGGCCTTGAAGACTTTGGCGAGCATGGCGGGACGATATCGGACGGGCAGGCCCAGACGGATCAGTCGGGCCGGACCGCCGGGGAGATTCTGCCGACCCCCGTGCAACCCAAACCGGGATGAGTTAGACTCTTCGATCCTCCCCACCGCGGCGTTCGCGGCGGGGTCAAGCCCGCGCACCCGTGGCCGCGCGGTTCTCGTCAGGGCGGTTCGCCGCCAACCACAAGCGCCCTTGGATGGGCGGGCGTGCCACACCCGCCGCATCGGTGTCGCTGGAGTCCATCACATGGCTTCTCTCGTTCAGGAACTCATCGAGGCAGGCATCCACTTCGGTCAGCGTCGCAGCAACTGGAACCCGAAGATGGCGCCGTACATCCACGGCGTCCGCAACCAGATCCACATCCTCGACGTGCGCGAGTCGATCAAGGGCCTGCTGCTCGCGAAGCGCTTCCTCGAGAAGTGCGTCGGCGACGGCCGCGACGTCTGCTTCGTCGGCACCAAGCGCCAGTCGCGCGGCGCGATCGAGCAGTACGCGGCCGAGGTCGGCATGCCGTACGTCACCGAGCGCTGGCTCGGCGGCACGCTCACCAACTTCCGCACCATCCGTGAGCGCCTGAAGCGCCTCGAGGAGCTCGACCGTCTCGTCGAGAGCGGTGAGATGAAGAACTACTCGAAGAAGATGGAATCGCAGCTGATGCGCGAGCGCAAGAAGATCCAGCGCAACCTCGGCGGCGTCCGCACGATGACCAAGCTCCCCGGAGCGCTCGTCGTCGTCGACACCAACCGCGAGAAGAACGCGCTCCTCGAGGCGAAGTCGCTCGGCATCCCGACCGTCTGCCTCGTCGACACCGACGGCGATCCCGATCTCGTGAACATCCCGATCCCGGGCAACGACGACTCGATGCGCACCATCGACATCGTGATCCGCGAGCTCTGCGACGCGATCAAGAAGGGCAAGGAAGGTCGCGCGACCTCGGCGGGCGAGAGCCCGATGGGCGAGGGCCGCGAGGGCCGTGGCGAGGGTCGTGGCGAAGGCCGCGGCGAGGGTCGTGGCGATGGCCGCGGTCCGCGTCGCTCGAGCCGCGCCAAGTTCCGCGCCGACGGCGGCGACGCCGTCGCGACGGCCGATGCGCCGGAAGGCGCGTGAGTCCGGGTCCTTCCCTCCAAACCTACGCACACCGAAAGAGAGCACGACACACCTATGAGCACTGTGAACATCAGCCCCAAGGACGTGATGAAGCTCCGTGACCGCACGGGTCTCGGCATGGGCGAGTGCAAGAGCGCGCTCGTCGAGGCGAACGGCGACATGGACGCCGCGGAGAAGATCATCCGCGAGAAGATGAAGGGCAAGATGGACGCGCGCACCGACCGCGCCGCCGGCGAAGGCTGCGTGGCCGTCGCGATGGGCGACGGGAAGGCCGCGATCGTCGAGGTCCGTTCGGAGACCGACTTCACCTCGCGCAACGAGGAGTTCCGCGCGATGGCCGCGAAGGTCGCCCAGCTCGCGCTGGGTCACGCCGCCGGCGCCGTGACGGCCGACAAGGCCATCACCGAGACCGTCGACGTGGTCCGCCTGAAGACCGGCGAGAACATCTCGTTCGCGCGCGGCACCGTCCTCGCGGGCGGCTCGTTCGCGTCGTACGTGCACCACGACGGCAAGCTCGGCGTCCTCCTCCAGTACGAGGGCGGCGAGATCCCGGCCGACATCGGCACCGGCATCTGCCAGCACATCGCGGCCGCGGTCCCGACCCCGGCGGCGATCGACGCCGACGGCCTCGACCAGGCCGTCGTCGCCGCGAAGCGCGCCGAGGCCATCGCCGAGGCGCAGGCCTCCGGCAAGCCGGCCCAGATCGCCGAGAAAATGGCGGAAGGCAAGATGCGCAAGTTCTTCGAGGAGGTCACCCTCCTCGGCCAGGCGTACGTGCGCGACGACAAGATGCAGGTCGGCCAGATCGTGCCGAAGGGCGTCAAGCTCGTCAAGTTCGTGCGCGTGCGTCTCGGCCAGGACTGAGCGCCCGCAACGATGGATTCCACGAGGGAGGCCGCGAGGCCTCCCTCGTTTCTTTTTGCCGATGGCCGCAGCAGCGCACCCGCGGCGACGCGCGGGCGCCCGACGGCCCGACGCCGCCAGGCACGCTCTTCCGAAGCCAGCCGCGCGATCTTGCCGACAAACGGGCGTGCGCGTCAGCGTCCTCATCGTCGGATACCGCAACCTCCGCCACCTCGATGCCTGCATCGGCGGAGCGATCCGCGCGATGGACGGGCTCGACGGCGAGATCCTCTTCATCGACTGCTCCAACGATGGCAGCGCCGAGTTCGTGCGCGGGCGCTTTCCCGGCGTCCGGGTGCTGCCGCACGCGGGCAACCTCGGTTTCGGCCGCGGCAACAACCACCTCGCCCGCGAGGCGCGCGGCGACTACGTGCTGCTGCTGAACCCCGACACCGTCCCCCGCTCCGACGAGATCGCGCGCCTCGTGCGCTTCGCCGACGCGCACCCCGCCGCGGGCGCGTGCGGTGGCCGCTGCGTGTTCCCGTCCGGCGAGCACGATCTCGGCTCGCATCAGCCGATGCTCGATGTCCCGGGCATGGTGCTCACAGCGCTCGGGCTCGCACGGCTCCGCAGAGGCGCCCTGCCGCTGGACGCGTCCGCGCCGCAGCGGGTCGAGGTCATCTCGGGCGCGTTCATGCTGGTGCGGCGCGCGCTCTGGGAGCGGCTCGGCGGATTCGACGAGCTCTTCTTCATGTACACCGAGGAAGTCGACCTGTGCAAGCGGATCGCCGACGCCGGATTCGAGCTCTGGGCCGATCCGTCGATCGTGATGATCCATGACGCGGGCAGCGGCGACCCCGACAATCCGCGCAAGCGCCTGCAGCTGCTCCGGGGCAACGCGACCTTCTTCCGCAAGCACTCGGCGCCGCTGGCGGCGATGATCGGCTGCGGCGCGATGCTGGCGAACGAGTGGATCCGGCTGGCCTACGCGCGCACCGTGCTGCGCGCCCTCCGCCCCGCGCGTGCGCGGAGCCTCGGCGAACGCTGCGCGCATGCGGTGCGCCATCGCGCCGAGTGGTGGATGGGCTGGCCGCCCGGCATGCGCTTCGACTGACCGTCCGCTCAGGCGATGTCGGCGATGAAGAACCGGTGCCACGCGATCTCGCGCACGCGGAAGGTGTGCACGCGCACGAAGCCCGCGCCGTGCAGCGCCGCGTTGCGCGGCGCGAGCTCCATGATGGAGGCGATCTGCGCGGCAATGGAGAATGCGCGCCCGTGGCTGAGGTACTGCGCGTCGTAGTGCGCGGAGGTCGGGACGTGCTGGTCGATGGCGGCCATGGACTTCTCCCTCCTCCGCGAAATCCCGTCACATCCCGATCCCAGCGGATCGATCCGCGCGCACCACGGCGCAGACGCCGCCGCGATCGCGCGGCCGCGTCGAGACTCACCGCGTCGCGTAGTGATGCTCGATCCACTGCCGGTACGAGCCGTCCATCACCGCGCGCCACCAGCCCTCGTTGGCGAGATACCAGGCGACGGTCTTGGCGAGTCCGGTCTCGAAGGTCTCGTGCGGGCGGTAGCCGAGCTCGCCCTGCGCCTTGCGCGGGTCGATCGCGTAGCGGCGATCGTGGCCGGGGCGGTCCTTCACGTAGGTCACGAGCGACCAGCAGCCCTCGCCGCGTGCGGCCGGCGAGCCGGGGAACCGCCGCGCCAGCGTCGGATCGGCTGCGAACGCCGCGTCGATCGCGCCCGTGATGCGCTGCACGATCTCGAGGTTCGGACGCTCGTTCTCGCCGCCGATGTTGTAGACCTCGCCGGGGCGCCCGTGGGCGAGCGCGAGCTCGATGCCGCGGCAGTGGTCGTCGACATGCAGCCAGTCGCGGACGTTCATGCCGTCGCCGTAGATCGGCAGCGGCTTGCCGTGGAGGCAGTTCACCAGCATGAGCGGGATGAGCTTCTCGGGGAACTGGAACGGCCCGTAGTTGTTCGAGCAGTTCGTGGTCGTCACCTCGAGGTGGAAGGTGTGGTGGTAGGCGCGGACGAGGTGGTCGCTCGCCGCCTTGCTCGCCGAGTACGGCGAGTTCGGCTGGTACTGGTTCGATTCGGCGAACGGCGGGTCGTTCGGCCCGAGCGAGCCGTAGACCTCGTCGGTCGAGACATGGTGGAACCGGTGCGGCATGCCCGTGCCGGCGAGCCACACCTTGCGGGCGGCCTTGAGCAGCGAGTGGGTGCCGTTCACGTTGGTGTCGATGAACGCGTCCGGTCCGGAGATCGAGCGGTCGACGTGGCTCTCGGCCGCGAAGTGCACGATGGTGGCGATCCCGTGCTCGCGCAGCAGGCGCTCGACGAGGTCGGTGTCGCGGATGTCGCCGTGGATGAACTCGCAGCGCTCGGGGTCGACGCCCGCGAGGTTGGCGCGGTTGCCGGCGTAGGTGAGCGCGTCGAGCACGACCACCCGCGCGGACTCGCTGCCCGCGAGGCGCTGGCGGACGAAGTTCGCGCCGATGAAGCCGGCGCCGCCGGTCACGAGGGTCGCGCCCGCGCGCGTGCCCGGGCCGTTGGCGGCGCCGGGGTGCGATGCGGGATGCCCGCCGTTCGGAGTGTTGCTCTGCGTGGTCATGCTGCCCCCTTCGTCGACGCGGCGAGCGGATGCGCTTGACTCGTCGACGCATATTCCGAGATGGTCTCCCGCAGGCCGTCGCGCCAGTGGACGCCGGGGCCGCCGAGGAGGCTCCAGGTGGCGTCCTTCGCGAGGACGCTCATCGCCGGGCGCCGCGCGGGCGTCGGGTAGTCGACGGTGCGGATCGGCGTCACGCGGGCGCGCTCGGTGCCGAGCCCGACCGCCGCGGCCTCCTCGCGGATCGCGACCGCGAAGTCGTACCAGCTGGCGACGCCGGCGTCGGTCCAGTGGTGGATGCCGGTCGCGCCCTTCGCCGAGAGCGACCAGAGCGCGCGGGCCAGCCCCGCGGCGGTGGTCGGCGTGCCGACCTGGTCGGCGACCACGCGCACCTCGTCGCGCTCCTGCATGAGCTTGATCATGGTGCGCATGAAGTTCTTTCCGTGGGCTCCGTAGAGCCACGCGGTGCGCACGACGAGCGACGAGGCCGAGCGCAGCGCGGCGATCTCGCCGTCGCGCTTGGTGCGGCCGTAGACCGACTGCGGGTCGGTCGGGTCGCCCGGCAGGTACGGCCGCGGGGAGAGGCCGTCGAACACATAGTCGGTCGAGACGTGCACCAGCCGCGCGCCGAAGCCGTCGCAGGCGGCACGCAGCAGGTCGACCGCGCGGTGGTTCACGCGGTCGGCGGCGTCGGTCTCCTTCTCGGCGAGGTCGACCGCGGTGTAGGCGGCGGTGTTGAAGACGACCTCGGGCCGGCAGGCGGCGAGGGCGTTGTCGATCTGCGCCGCGCTGGTGATGTCGAGCCGCTCGATGTCGAGCGAGGTGACCTCGAAGTGCCCGGGCGCCCAGCGCTCGAGCTCGATCGCGAGCTGTCCGCCCGCTCCGGTGATGAGTGCGCGCCTCGCGGTCATGCGAATGCCTCCGCGCTGCGGAACGCCGCGGCGCCGTTGCGGTCCTTGTCCGACACGAGCACCGACGCAGCGCCCCCGACGAGGTCGAGCGGCCACGCGATGCCGAGGTCGGCGTCGTTCCACGCGACCGTGCGCTCATGCGGCGGCGCCCACAGGTCGGTGCACTTGTAGACGAAGTCGGTGTCGTCCTCGAGCGCGAGGAACCCGTGCGCGAACCCCGGCGGGATCCACAGCGCGCGACGGTTCTCCTCGCTCAGCACGCGGCCGACCCAGCGGCCGAAGGTCGGGCTCGACCGGCGCATGTCGACCGCGACGTCGAACACCGAGCCGCGCGCGACGCGCACGAGCTTGCCCTGCGTCTGCTGGATCTGGTAGTGGAGCCCGCGCAGGATGCCGCGGCGCGAGCGGCTCCAGTTGTCCTGCACGAAACGGGCGTCGATCCCGGCGGCGCGGAAGGCGGCCTCGTTCCAGGTCTCGAGGAAGAAGCCACGCGCGTCGCCGAACACCTTCGGGACGATCTCGCGGACATCGGGGATCTCGGTGGGGATGACTTCCATCGTCGTGCTCGCCTGTCGTGCTCGCCTGTCGTTCGTGCCTGTCGCGCGTGCCTGTCGCTCCAGCGCCTGCCGCGCGACGCCCGCTCAGTCGCGGTGCTTGAGGATCTGCAGAAGGTACTGGCCGTACTGGCTCTTGCCGATCTCGTGGCCGAGCTTCTCGAGCTGGGCATCGTCGATCCAGCCGTTGCGCCAGCAGATCTCCTCGGGGCAGCAGATGCGGAGCCCCTGCCGGGCCTCCAGCGTCTGCACGAACTGGGCGGCCTGGAGCAGCGTGTCGAAGGTGCCGGTGTCGAGCCAGGCGGTGCCGCGGCCGAGGAGCTCGACATCGAGGTCGCCGCGCTCGAGGTACGCCTGGTTGACCGAGGTGATCTCGAGCTCGCCGCGCCACGAGGGCTTCACGGCCTTGGCGATCTCGACGACGTCGCGGTCATAGAAGTAGAGACCGGTGACGGCGTAGTTCGACTTCGGCTGCTTCGGCTTCTCCTCGATCGACTTCGCGCGCTGGTCGCGGTCGAACTCGACCACGCCGTACGCCTCGGGATTCGAGACGTGGTAGGCGAAGACGGTCGCGCCCTTCTCCTGCGCGCTCGCGATGCGGAGGCGGCGCTGGAAGTCGGTCGCGTAGAAGATGTTGTCGCCGAGCACCAGCGCGCTCGGGCGGTCGCCGATGAACTCCTCGCCGATGATGAACGCCTGCGCGAGGCCCTCCGGCTTCGGCTGCACGGCGAAGCGGATGTCGATCCCCCACGCCTTGCCGTCGCCGAGGAGCTGGTGGAACATCGGCGCGTCGTGCGGCGTGGTGATGACCAGCACCTCGCGGATGCCCGCGAGCAGCAGCGTGCTGAGCGGGTAGTAGATCATCGGCTTGTCGTAGACCGGGAGCAGCTGCTTGCTCGGGCCCTTGGTGATCGGGTGCAGGCGGGTTCCGCTGCCGCCCGCGAGGATGATTCCGCGGCGATGGCTCATCGCTCGTTCCTTTCGTTCGCGTGCGCGGTGCCTTCGGCGACCGCTTCGGAGATGGCCGCCTGCAGTCGCTGCATGCGCTCGGCCAGTGTACGGGTGGGTGCGAACGACGCCTGGATGCGGGCGTCGGCGCGTGCGAGCGCGCGGCGCGCCTCGGCGGTCGACCGACGCGCGACCTCGACCTCGGCGATCTCGATGGCCGAGAGGATCGGGTCGGGATTCGTGTTGGCGGCGGCGAGCGCCTCGGGGTGGCGGCCGTCGGCGACCAGCGCGCGGACCAGCGTGTCGATCGCCTCGGGCGCGCCCGGGATGGCGGCGAGCGCGATGGTGGCGAGGTGCACGGCCTCGGCCGAGCGGGCGCGCGCGGCCGACGCGTCGCCCTGGCGCGGCGTGAGCAGCGCGTCGGCGGCGTTGTTGAGGGCGACGATCGCGACCGGCGTGCGGCGGATGGCGTCGATGAACGCGGCGTCGCCGCCGGCGGCGCGCGAGGCGAGCGCCGCGAGGTCGGCGCGCGCATCCTGCGCGAACCGCGCGAGCACGGGTTCGAACTGGGCGCGGTACTGCGCGAGCGCGTCGTCGTGATCGCCGCGGGCGGCGGTCAGATCGGCGGCGAGGATCGCCTTCGGCACGAGGTCGGACTCGAACGAGGCGAGCGCTGCCTCGGCCTTGCCGCAGGCGCCGGATTCGCCGGCGCGGCACAGGCCCGTCCACGCCGCGATGCAGGCGGCGGTGGCGACGGCGTCACCCTCGGCGAGCCCGGCGATCGCGTCGATGGCGGTCATGGCCTGGTCGACGGGCAGCACCTGCGCCGCCTCGAGCCAGGCGCTCACGCCCTCGCCGCGGCGCGATGCGGGCAGAAGCGCGAGGTCGGCGCGGATCTCGGCGAAGCGTCCGCTCAGCACGGCGCAGGCGATGAGCGTGCGTAGCGCGGCGCCGTCGGTGGAGCGGGTGATGATCTCGCGGGCGATCGGCCGCAGCAGGTCGAAGCCCTGCTCGGGACGCCGCTGCACGAGCTCGATGGTCGCGCGGGCGACATCGACCTCGAACGGCTCGGCGGAGGCCATCTTGCGCCAGGCGAGCGCCGAGCTCGCGGCGTCGTCGATGCGGCCGGCGGCGATCGCCGTCTCGGTGGCGAGCTTGCCGATGGCGGCGTCGCTGGGCAGGCGCGAGAGCGCGCGCTGCGCGATGCGGAACGCGTCGTCCTTGCGGTCGGCGAGGATGTGGAGCTGTGCGGCGACGCGCCACGCGAGCGGCGACGCGGAGAACTCCGCCGTCAGCGCCAGCGCGCGGCCGAGGGCCGCCTCGGTGACCGCGATGCGGCCGTCGGGCGTGGTGACGCCGTCGAGCAGCGCGATCGCCGCGGCGAGGTCGGGTCGGCGGACGCTGGCCGCCGCGAGGCTCCGCTCGAGCAGCGCGCGCCCCGAGGGGTCGCCGACGAGCAGCGCGGCCGCCACGGCGGTGGCATCGGTGTTGTCCGGGTCGGCGATGAGCGAGCGGGTCAGCGCCTCCCGCGCCTTCACCTGGTCGCCCGTCCGCAGCAGCGCGCGGGCGAGCAGCAGCTCATGATTCGCCGAGGCCTCCTTGCGGACGAGCTCCTGCGCGAGTCCGAGCGCGATGGCGAGGTCGCCGTAGGCGAGCTCGACGTTGGCGCGGACCTCGTCGAAGCGGGTGCCGCCGAGCCGTCCCTCGGAGCGGTCGAGCGAGAGCCGCGCGTCGGCGAGCCGGCCGTCGCGGGCGTAGAGCAGCGCGATCTCGCGCTCGATGAGCAGCTCACGGCCGTAGTCGGCGCCGTCGGGGCGCTCGGTCGCGGCCTGGAATGCGGCACGCACGTCGGTGAGGATGCGCTCCGCCGACGCCATGTCGCCGAGCCGCTGCCGGATGCGCGCGAGCGCGACCGCGTCGACGACTTCCTTGCTGCGTCCGACCAGCTGCTCGCGGATCTGCGCCGCCTCGGCGAGCTGGCCCTGCCGGACCTTGAAGTCCGCGACGCTGCGCTTCGACTGGAGGTCGTCGCCGACGATGCGGATGTACGCCTCGAGCGCTTCCTCGGCGCCCTCGAAGTCGCCGACCTGCTGGAGCGCGTTCACGAGCTGCGGGTAGATCGACGCCGAGCCGGGCTCCGCCTCGACGGCGCGCGCGAGGAGCTTCGACGAACGCTCGAACTGCGGCGGGGTCTGGCGCTCGAAGAGCGCGGCGAGGGTCGTCAGGACGCTCGCCGACTCAGGCGAGCGCAGCGCCGCCGCGTCGAGCGCGGCGATCGACGCCGCGATGCGCGAGCGGTCGGCGGCGTGGAACGCCATGTGCACCGCGGCCTCGGCCACCAGGACGCGCAGCGAGTCGGCGCCGAGCGCCTCCTTCATCTGGCCGAGCGCGGTCACGAGCAGCGTGTCGTCCTTGGACGCCCACGGCTCGGGGCGCGACAGCACGAAGATCGCCGTGTCGAGTCCGGGCGCGGTGCGGAGTTCGTTCGCCAGCCACTCCGCGACGCCCTCGGGCTGCGCGATCGGTCGGCGCAGGCGCTCGAGGATGCGCTTCTCGGAGGGGTTCGCCTTGTCCAGCGCGCGGTCGATCGCCCGCAGCGCGGCATCCTTCTCGCCCTGCGCGAGCAGACGCTCGGCGACCACGGCCGCGAGCTCGGCATCGGCGTCGGCGCCCTCGAGGCGGCCGAGCATCGCGCCCTGCAGCGCGGGATCGAGCGTCGACGCGGTCTTGAGCGCGCGGGAGATCTTGCCGGAGCCGAGGCCACGGAGGTCGCCCGACGCGCCGTCGCCCGACTGGGCGATCGCGTGCTCGAGGATGTCCTTCGCGGTCTCGCGGTCGCCGCGCGCGAGGAACACATCCGCCACGGCGGGCGCGAGCGAGGCCGGGCCGTAGGCCGCGTCGGGACCGCTCAGCGCAGCCCAGAAGCGCCGCAGCGCCGCGGGGGAATCGGTGCCGAACACGCCACCGCGCGTGGTGGGTTGGAAGTTCGACTCGAGCACCGCGGCCCACGCCTCGACGGCGAGCAGCGCGACGGCCGCGTCGCCGGACGGGCCGTAGCGGAACAGCAGCTCCTCGGCGATGCGGTACGCATCGCGCACGCGGCCGAGGGTCACGCTCGCGCGCACCGCGCGGATGCCCGCGGGCTGGAAGGCGTCGCCGCTCTCCTCGAACGCGCGAACCAGGATCGACTGCGCCTCGTCGAACTCGCCCGACTCGAGCATCACGTCGGCGAGCAGGATCGCCGCCACGGGGTCCTTGGGACAGGCGCGGTGCGGCCCCGCGATCGCCTCGATGCGCACGCGCGCGGGCTCGTCGGAACCGACCGCGAGCGCGGCGCTGGTGAAGGCATCGCGACGGCCCTCGGGCGCCGCATGGGCGCGGGCGAACGCGGCGGCCTCGTCGGCCTTGCCCGCGAGGTAGAGCGCCGCGAAGCGAAGGCGGAACACGGCGGGGTCGGACGGCGGAGCATCGCCAAAGCGGGTCGCGATCTCCTCGAGCCGACCGGCACGCAGCAGGCGCTCGCCCTCGATCTCGGAGGCGTCGCCGGCCTTCGCCAGCGCGGCGCGCGACTTCGCGATCGCGGTGCCGACGAGCGCGTCGCGGTCCGACACCTCGAAGCCCGACGATTCGATCGCGCCAATGAGCGTCTCGAGCTGACGGCGGTCCGCGACGCCCGCCTCGGCGAGCCCGCGCAGGATCGAGCGGGCCTCGTCGGCGCGGCCGATCTCGCGGAGCAGGTCGCTCTCGAGCAGGCGCATCACCGGGTCGGCGGACACGGCGTCGCTCCCCTGCTGCCATTCGCGCACGCGGGCGAGCCGTCCGACGGCGTCGGCGCCGGCGCGCTCGAGGCTCACCAGCTCCGCCGCACGCCAGCGGCCGTTGGCGGGCTCGAGCTCCTGGAGCTCGCGCGCCTTGGCGGCCGCCTCGGAGAACTTGCCGGTCAGGTTCAGGACCTCGAGCTCGATCTCGCGCGCGCGGACATCGCGCGGCGCCTCGGCGAGCACGCGCTTCACCAGCGGCGGGATCTCCGGCAGCCGGCCGAGACCGATGTAGGCCTCGAGCAGGCCGCGCATCGCGCGCACGTTGCGCTCGTCGCGCGCCTGTACGGCGCGGAAGTACGCGGCGGCGGTCGCGAAGTGCCGTCCGTTCGACTCGGGCACGCGCATGCGGCACTCGGCGAGGGCGAGCACGACCTCGGTGTCGCGGTTGTCGCGCGCGGCGAACGACAGCGGCTCGAGCGCCGCGCCGAACTCGCCCTTGATGAACAGCGCCAGGCCCTCCTCGCGCTTCTCGGCCAGCTGCGCGCCGCGGTACCACGAGCGGGCCATGAGGCCACCCGCGACGGCGGCGGCGAGGCCTCCAACGACGGCGGACGAGAGGATGATGCGGCGCTTGGTACGGGGATTCACGGGTTGCTCGCTTGGCTGGATCGTTTGGCTTGATCGCTTGGCTGTTTCCGAACTCTGCTGTCGACACGCGCACACGCAGACTCACACGCAGACACACACTCCGACGGGTCGCGCCACGCGCAACGCGGGCGCCCGTCGGCTCACTTCCCCGGCGATCCCTCGCCGGACTCGGCCTTCCTGCCGATCCGCAGCACGTTCATCACGGTCATCACGAAGATCCGCAGGTCGAGCCACGGGCTCTTGCGATCGACGTACTCGATGTCGTACTGGATCCACTCCTGGAAGTCCTTGCCGGGCGCGCGGGTGCGCATGACCTGCCAGAGGCCGGTGATGCCGGGCCGCACCGACAGGCGCTTCTCGCGCCACGCCGGGCAGAACTGGTTCTCGTTGTCCGGGCTCGGGCGCGGGCCGACGATGCTCATGTCGCCGACCAGCACGTTCCAGAACTGCGGCAGCTCGTCGAGCTGGCACTTGCGGAGGATGCGGCCGACCCGCGTCACGCGCGGATCGTCCTTGATGAACACCTGCGGGCCGTCGCAGAGGTTCTGCTTGCGGAGCTCCGCGACCAGCGCCTCGGCGTTGCGCCGCATGGTGCGGAACTTCCAGCAGCGGAAGATGCGCCCGCCCTTCGCCTGCCGGCGATGGCCGAAGAAGAGCGGGAAGCCGTCGTCGAGCCAGACCGCGACCGCGATCGCGAGGATCACCGGGCTCAGGCAGACGAGCGCCAGGAGCGCGCCGGTGAAGTCGAGCACGCGCTTGAGCGGGTCGTACCAGTCCGACTGCGCGCTCGGCTCGCGCGAACTGCGCGCGAACTCGGGCGAGAAGATCTCCGAGATGGGCCGCACGCGGACGGCCGGCGCGGGCGCGTCGGCGCGGTCGTCCCAGACGACCGACGGGCCGATCTCCTCGAGGCGGTCGCGGGCGTCGTCCGACCCGCGCGCGCCGATCCAGAGCGGGCCGATGCAGCGGTCCTGCGCGTCGATCGCGTCGCCCGCGAGCCCGAACACGCCGCTCGCGAGCGGCTTGATGCCGTCGATCACGCGCTCGGGATGCGCCCACACGCGCGAGATCGCGCGGATCACGCGGTCGTGGTCGGCGGCGACACCGGCGTGGAAGCGACGTCCCTGGCAGTCGATCACATCGATGCGGATCCGACGCTGCGCGCGCATGCGGCCGATCGCCTCGGGCTGGCTCGCGCTCGTCGACCACGCCTCGGCGTCGCCGCGATGCTGGGCGACGATCACCTGGCCGGAGATCTGCCGCTCGGCCTTGTAGCGGCGCTCGATCTTGAGGACGCGGCCGTCGGCGGCGAAGGCGAGCCGCTCGCGGTAGCCGTCCTTGACGGGCTCGACGAGCTGCACGCGGGTGAGGTGCGCGGCGTTCCACAGCAGCGTCTCGGAGATCTGCCGCAGGTCGAACACGACCAGCTGGTCCGGCTCGAGCAGCAGGAACACGTCCGCGCCGCGGTCCGGGTCGACGCCGCTTCCGAGGCGCACGCAGGCGACGCCCACCGACGCCCAGTAGGCGTCGTGGACCTCGATCGCGTCGAGACCCCAGATGCGCGCGCCAACCGCCGGCGCCTGTGCCAGGACCGCCGCCGCCATCACGCGGCTCCCTTGGTCGGGCCGTAGCCGTTCGCGGGCACCACGCGGCCGGCGCCGAGCAGCGGATGCCGCTTGGTGGCGACATTGCCGCCCTTCTCGAGGGCGCTGGCGACCTCGGTCGACATGCGCGAGATCGAGCCGTAACGCATGCAATCGCCCTGCTCGGCGTCGTTGAGCACGAGGCCGAGGTACTCGGCGCCCGCCGAGCGGATCTCGGCGACCGATTCAGCGAGACGGCTGCGGGAGCGACCGCGGCGGAGGACCAGCATGGCGCCGTCGCAGCTCGCGGCGACCGGGATCGCCTCGACGCTCGCGGTCACCGGGCCGGCGTCCACGATGATGATGTCGAACCGGTCGCGCAGCGTGCGAAGCAGGCGACGCATCGCGCCGACCTGCAGGTTGCTCGCCGACACCGACGGATCGGTCCCGACCGGCAGCAGCCACACGCCGGGCTGCGCCTCGACGACCTCGTTCTCCAGCGTGCCGCGGCGGATGACCTCGCGGACGCCCGGCGCGTGGAGCTGGTCGAGCATGCCGCTCATGGCGCGGCCGATGAAGTCGACGTCGACGATCACCGGACGGTGGCCGGCGCGCGCGTACGAGATCGCGAGCGAGAGCGCGATGGTGGTCTTGCCGTCGCCCTGCGCAGGGCTGGTGACCATCATGGCGTAGCCGTCGCCGGCGGTGCGGCGCGACTCGATCTTGTTGCGGAGGCGGTCGATGCAGTTGACCGAGAGCTCGTGCGTGAACCCGTCGGTCGCCGCGGCCGACATGTCGGGCACCACGCCGAGCCAGTGGAGGCCACCGGCCTCGTTGAGCAGCTGCGACGCGCGGAAGGCGCGCGGGCTGATGGTGCCGAGCACGAAGAACACGCCGAACGAGATGCCGAACCCGCCGAGGAATCCGAGCGCCGCGAACTGCGTGCGCTTGTCGGAGTCGGGCATGGGCAGCTGGCTCGCGTAGCGGGCGATGCCGACGCGGCCGCGGCGGATGCTGTCCTGCTCGCGCTCGAGCTCGGCGATGCGCGCGGCGAAGCTCTGCTCGGCGGCGCGGGCCTCCTCGATCTTGCGGTCGGTCTCGCCGAGGCGCGCCATGAGCATGTTCGCCTGGTCGATCTCGGTGCGGAGCCCCTGGCGGTCGGTCGCGGTGCGGACCTCCTGCTTGCGGAGCGCGCCGTAGGAGAGGTCGCGGCCGGTGCCCTCGGACCACATCACGCGCGCGCCTTCGCGGGCGGCGGCGAGCTGGGCCTCGAGGTCCTCGACCTCGCGGGCGGCGGTGTCGTAGATGCGGTGACCCGGCTTGTAGGTGCGCGGGAGCCCCTTGAATCGCACGCGCGCGGCCTCGAGGGTGCGGCGGCGCTCGAGCAGCGACGGGTCGATGGCGTCGAGCTCGGCGAGCGTCGGCTCGAGGCGCATGTCGTCGGGCACGGGCCGCGCGGCGGGATCGGCGCCCGGATCCTTGAGTAGCATCTCCTCCCACTGGCGCTCGATGTCCTGCTGGAGGCGCTTGTTGGAGAGGATCTTCTCCTCGACCTCGCGCAGCTTGGCGACACGCTCCTCGACCACGGCCGCGAGGTTGGCGCTGCCGTACGGGGTGTCCTTGAGGACGGCGATCCGCTCCTCGACGAACTTGGTCTCGTCGCGGCGCGCGAGCGTCATGAGCTCGCGGAGCGACGCGATCTTGCGGCTGTAGACGGTCTCGGCGCTCGGGCCGTAGATATCGAGGTACGCGTCGGTGACCCAGTTCGCCATCGGCGCGGGGATCGCCTTGTCGCCGGACTCGAAGCGGATCTCGATCATGCTCGACCCGCGCGGGCTGGTCACGACCAGCCCCTCGTCGAGCGCCTGCACGCCCTTCTCGGCGCCGTGGCGCTCGAAGAAGCGCTTCACCGCGGCGAACTCCGCGTCGGCCTCGCCCGGGCGCTCGCTGCGGGAGCGGGCGGTGGGCTCGCTGCGGCGCGCGGCGTCGGCGACCGCCTCGAACACGCGCGGGTCGTTGATGAGCACGACCTGCTGCGCGACGTAGGCCTCGTAGTTGTCCATCGCCGCGGTCTCGGGCATGTCGGCGGCGAGGATGGTGTCCAGCTTCGCGTCGATCTTGACGTACGACGCGGCCGCGTACTTCACCGGCGCCGCGAGGTACGCGGTCAGCGAGAGCGCGAGTCCGAGGCCGAGGCCGATCGCGAGGCAGAGCTTCCAGCGGTTCTGCAGGCGGTCCTGCACCAGCACGAACGGATTGGGCGCCGCGGCCGACTCGGCGCGCGTCGCCGCGGGGATCGCGGCGTTGCCGGACAGGGTCGAGAGGGCCGTGCTGTCGTTGTGGTCGTCCATGGTGCTCATTGCTCTTCTCCGGTCCTTCCGTCCATGCGCTCGGCGGCCGAGACGCCGTGAAGCTTCACATGCCGCGAGGGGTCGATGGCGTTCCGTCCCGCACCCGCGGGTGCCGCGGGTGTCTCCGACGCGTTCACCTCCGAGCGCGCGTCCGGCATGCCCTTCAGGGCGCGGATGCACTCGACCGGGATCAGCGCCATCAGTTCGCGCGCGGTCTGCTCGACCTCGGCGGTCGCGGGCCAGCCGTCGACCACCACCTGGATCTGTCCGACGCCCATGCGCGAGATGTCGAGCTTCGCCGCACGCGAGCGCAGCTGGCCCATGTCGGACGTGATCGCGCCCTCGGGCAGGACGAAGAACCCGACCACCGAGACCTCGCGCAGCGCGCCGGTCGAGTCGGTCGAGTTGAAGCGGTACAGGCTCGCGGTGAAGCGCTCGCCGTCAAGCTCAAGCTCCACCGTGTCGTGGCCGCCGTCGCGCGGGCGCCAGCCCGACGAGGGATAGCACGACGGCGGATGGTGGCCGTGCATGTCGCGGACATCGCCGCAGTGGATGATGCCGAGCGTGGCGCGACGGCCGGTCCCGAGCTCGACGAAGCGGCGCGAGAGCACCGCGGTCGGCATCAGGATCTCGGTCGCACCAGCGGGAAGCGGGCAGTCGGTGCCGACCCAGTTCCCCGCCATGAACGGGACCTCGCCGAGCGAGGTGCGGATGCTGCGGGCGCGCGCGACGGCCTGCCCGCGGTCGCCGACGGCGTCGCGCGACAGCATGTAGCCCGCGGCCAGCAGGCTGGCGAGGCACGCGACCGGCGCGATGCGGTTCACGCGGTGGATCAGGCGGACGGTGGAGAGCGACGGCTTCATGCCTGCAGGAACCTCCAGGTGAAGACCGGCAGGTCGAGCCAGCGCATGAAGCGGATCAGCCCGAACAGCATGCCGATCGCGAGCGGCAGCATGAGCCAGCCCGCGACATCGTGGAAGTACTCGGCGTCGGCCGCGCTCGCATAGGCGTACGCGAGCGCCGTCGGCACCAGGCGGACGACGTTGCACACGATCGCGATCAGCGGCGCCGCGGCCAGCAGCGCGATGCGGGCGTTGAGCCGCAGCGGCACGCTGAACACGAACGCGAAGAAGGTCAGCGCCAGGGCGAACACCATGCGCATGCCGTCGCAGGCCTCGCCGACGAAGATCGAGCGCCCCGCGATCTGGATCGAGTTGCCCGCGCGCTCGGTCGCGATGCCGAGGACATCGAGGACCTCCTGCGTCACGCTCACCGCGAGCGCCTGCAGGGGCGCCGCGAGCCACTTGCGCACCTCGGCCGGCACCGGAATCAGGAAGAGCAGCGCCAGGAACGCCGGGAAGAACCGCCGCACCACCTCGAAGCCCGCCATCGCCACCGCGCAGGCGGCGAGCGCGACGATCGCCGCGAGGTGCACCGCGGCGCGGGTATCGGTCTGCTCGCCCCACCACGCCAGCAGCACGGCGGCCGCCACCACGGGCAGCGCCGAGAGGCTCGGCCGGCGCGGCACGAACCGCATGCGGGTGCGGCGCAGCCACACCAGGTAGCCGGCCACGAAGGGCACGAGGAAGATGTAGCCGTTGTCGGTGCGCTTGGCGGCCTGCAGGTAGATGTCGATCCACGCGGGCCAGAACGCGGCGACCGCCGCGACGGCGAGCGCGCCGACGATCCAGAGGTCGTTCCAGCTCCAGCCACGGGCGCTGCGCGCGCCAGCGGCAGCGGCGGCGACCGGGGAACGGGCTGCGGAGCTGCGGACGGCGATGCTCACGACGCGCCTCCTTCGGTGCCCGACCGCGCGGCCGAGCCAAGCGCGCCGAAGACCTCGTCGACGACGAGGTATCCGCGCGGCACGTGGCTTCCGGGCGGAACGACGCTGCGCGCCACCACCGCATCGGCGCACACCCGCGCGCCCGGCAGGACGACCGCGTCGACCACGAGGGCGCCGCGCTCGACCACCGCGCCGCGGCAGACGATGCTGTCTCCGCGCACGCGCGCGCCGTCCTCGATCACCGCGTCGGCGGCGAACGGCTCTGCGCCCGCGGCGCGCATGAGCGCCACCGCGTGCAGGTAGGTCTCACGGTCCACGATCCGGCACGACTCCTCGGCGCCGATGCACGCGTGCACCGCGCGGCCGGAGGCGACGATCGCCGGCACCAGCTGCTCCTTGACGTCGAAGAACCCGATCGCGGGCACCAGCGCGATCGACTCGCGCGACACCCACGCGACGCCCGAGGGCGTCAGGTCCATCGCGGCGCCGATCAGTGCGCCCTGGGTCGGATCGATCGCCGCCAGGAACTTGCAGAGCTCGAAGTTCGGAGGCGTCGACGCCTCGATCACGATCACGCCGCCGGCCTGGGTCGCCTCGTCGGCTCCCGCCGCACAGGCGTCGCGCCACACGTCGCCGATCGTTCCGCCTGCGCCGCGATGTCCCGCGGTATCGACGCGCACCTCGATGCGCACGAGCCCCGCGTCGAACTGCTCGGGCAGGCGGATGTTCGCGTAGAACTCACGCTCCGCCTCGCTCGCGAGCGCGAGCACCATCGTGCCGCGGAAGCCCGCGTCGGCCATGCGCCGGATCCAGCACTCGACGAGGTTGCGCTCGCCGTTGATCGGGAGTGCCGCCGTCGGAAGGCCGAGGCTCGTCGACAACTGCGCATGGCGCGTCGTCTGGCTCCGGCCGGCAAGCAGGATCGCCAGCGACGCAGGGCACGACGCCACCGAGGTCGGTGACGCCGGCGACGCCAAGGCGCCCGGGCCCGACTCGGACAATGATCGATGGAGAGATGTGGGACTCATCTCGTTCGTTCTCCTCGCTCCTCGCGGAAGTCTCCCGCCGCCGCTTCATCGGCCGCCCGAGAAGCCGAGTTGGGCGGAACCCCGCGCTCCTGCGCGGAATTCACGCTCTTCCCCGCGCTTCTGCGGCGCTTCGGCGGCGGGCGCCAACCGGCACCCCCCGCCACCGTCCTCGTACTTGCGGGGTTCTCGTCCCCGCCTCCGCAACCGCACCCGACCCCATCCGGCGCCACGGCCGCCCCGTCATGCCTGCCTCAGCGCCCGAGCTTGACCAGCGAACCTGCGACCGCCGAACCACCCTCGCGCCGGGGTGCACTGGCGAGCGCCTGCCGCTCGGCCAGGGCTGTGGCGCGCGCGCGCATCCGCGCCTCCTCCGACACCCGGCTCTCGGCCAGGAACGCACCCATCGCGATGGTCAGGTACCAGATCATGATGGTCTGCCCGAAGTAGCTCACCGCCAGGAAGATCGCCA
>JBMOGJ010000054.1:0-20490 GCA_049318425.1 Phycisphaerales bacterium
CGGCGCGTCGCTCTCAGCTCGCGGCGCGTCGCTCTCAGCTCGCGGCGCGTCGCTCCCAGCCCGAGCCGCGTGGCCTCACCCCGGCAGCAGCTCGCCCAACATCTCCGTCGCGACCCATCGACCCACGCAGGTGTTTCATCCGTCCGAGCCCGCCACGCTGCTCGGAGGTGCGGGTTCGGAGTCCATCGCGTGGTCGATCGCGACACGCACGAGATGGCGCGCACCGGCGGCGCATCATCCGTCCGACTGTCTCGCGTGGCGCGGTGTGCATTGGCCGTTGCAGGCCATCGACGGATGGGAGCGTGAGGCGGGTCATTGGCTCGAGGGCGCCCCGGCGGTGCATCCGGTCTTCTCACGCGTGCAGATCGGCGCGGGTCTCTGGCTCTTCGTGCGCTGGCCGCCGAGTCTTCCCCGTCCGCCCGCGCGCACCACCGACTGGATCTCCGGCAGCAGCGCGAGCATCACCAGCGGCGTTGCGCTCTCCGTGCTGGGGGTCTGGTCCTAGCGGCATCGCCCGCGCATCACGCCACCCGCGCATCACGTCACCCACTCTTCACACAACCACTCCGATCCTCACCATGCCCGAGTATCCGCCACCCAAGCACACGCCACATCCGCTGCACGCGGGGCGCCCGGCGCAGACGTCGGTGGACGAACCCGCCGCCGCATCACCGCGCGAGAGTCCGCCCATGCAGCCGTTTCGCCTTCCGCGGCCGGTCCGCTGGGGTGAGCTGCTCGTCCAGAGCAACCACACGTTCCTTGGCGGAGCCAGCCATCCCGAGGAGCTGGTGGCGGAGGCGGCGCGGCTCGGTCACGCGGGAATCGCCCTGGCCGACGTGGAGACGGTCGGCGGCGCGGTCCGCGCGCATGTCGCGGCGCGCGACCAGATCGCCATGACCGAGGGACGGAGCATGCGACTCGCGCAGGGGGCCCGCATGTCGCTGGCCATCGATCCACCCGCGGCACTCACGGGCCACGATGGGCGGCGCACAGGCGTCGGCAAGGACGACGATGCTCGCCCCGATCGCATCACGCTGGCGCTCTACGCAAGCGACCGCGCCTCGTGGGGCGCGCTCTGCCGGCTGCTGAGCCACCGATTGCCGGGCGGCGTGGGCGCGACGAGTGCGGGAGGCGGCGCGTCGTCGATGGTCCCGCATGCGGTGGAGCGGCGTCCGAGTACGCGATTGATCCACGACCTCGTCGGCGTGCTGCACGACCACCCCGGCGGCCGCGGGCTTCTCGCGGTGCTGGTGCCGCCAAGCGTTCCCTCGCAGGCGTTCCTCGAGGCGGCGGAGGGGCTCGCCCGGATCATGGGCGATCGCGTGGCGGTCGCCATGCGGCGCACCGACGATCCCGAGGGCGTGGTCGCCGCCGAGCGGGCGCGCACGCTCGCCGACGCGCTCGGCGTGCCGGTGGTCGCGAGCAGCGATGTCCGCATGCACCATGCATCGCGCCGCGAACTGCTCGACACGCTCACCTGCATCGGCGCGGGCGTGTCGGTGCAGCGGGCGGGGCGCCTGCTCGCGCCCAACGCCGAGCGGCGCCTGCGGCCGGTCGGGGAGATCCGCCGTCGCTACGGCGACTGCCCCGAGGCGGTGGAGACGGCCTGGAGGTTCATCGAGCGGGCGTCGGCGTTCTCGCTGGCCGAACTGCGCTACGAGTATCCCGACGAGATCGTGCCGCCCGGAACGGACGCGATGCAGCATCTGCGCGACCTCACCTGGCGCGGTGCGCGCGAGCGCTATCCCCGCGGCGTCCCGCAGAAGGTCGCGCGCCAGTTCGAGCACGAGTTCGCGATCATCGCCGACCTCGGCTACGCGCCGTACTTCCTGACCGTGCACGAGATCGTCGCGTTCGCGCGCTCGCGCGGGATCCTCTGCCAGGGGCGCGGCGCCGCGGCGAACAGCGCGGTCTGCTTCGCGCTCGGCGTCACCGCCGTCGATCCGGACCGGGTCGACGTGCTCTTCGAGCGCTTCGTGAGCCGCGAGCGCAACGAGCCGCCCGACATCGACATCGACTTCGAGCACGAGCGGCGCGAGGAGGTGATCCAGCACATCTATGCCAAGTACGGTCGCGACCGCGCGGCGCTGGTGTGCGAGGTCATCAGCTACCGGGGCCGCAGCGCGGTGCGCGATGTCGGCAAGGCGCTCGCGCTTCCGCCCGACGCGGTCGAGCGCATCGCGCAGGAGGTCGACCGCTGGGGCGGCGGCGGACTCGGCACGCGCGACGAACTCACGGAGGAGCGTGCGGCGCGTGGTGGGCACGCGCCGCCGCAACGGGATCACGCGCCGCCGCAACGGGATCACGCGCCGCCGCAACGGGATCACGCGCCGCCGCAACAAGATCACGCGCCGCCGCCACTCCCCCGGCCATCCGCCGAGCGATTGAAGGCCGCTGGTCTCGATCCGACGGCGCCGCTGGTCATCCGCTTCGCGCGCCTCGTCGACGAGCTCCTCGGGTTCCCACGGCATCGATCGCAGCATGTGGGCGGGTTCGTCATCTCGCGCGGGCCGCTGGTCGAGACGGTGCCCGTCGAGAACGCCGCGATGCAGGACCGCACCATCATCGAATGGGACAAGGACGACATCGAGGCGCTCGGCATGCTCAAGATCGACGTCCTCTCGCTCGGCATGCTCACCGCGATCCGCAAGGCGATCGACCTCGTGAACGGCGACCAAGAGGCGATCACGGCCGGTGCATCGCCGTTCCGCGCACCCGACGCGCCGGTCGCGCGGGCGGATCTCGCGAGCGTCAGTCCGCCGGTCCTCGCGCCGTCGCTCGCGGCGTATGGCGCGGGGTCGAGCGTGCCCGCGCCCGTACCCGCGTCCACGTCCACGCCCACATCCACGCCCACACCACTCCGCTTCCACGCCATCCCCCCCGAGGATCCATCGACCTACGACATGATCTGCAAGGCCGACACGATCGGCGTCTTCCAGATCGAGTCCCGCGCGCAGATGTCGATGCTGCCGCGCCTGCGTCCGCGGTGCTTCTACGACCTCGTGGTCGAGGTCGCGATCGTGAGGCCGGGGCCGATCCAGGGCGACATGGTCCATCCCTACCTGCGCCGCCGCAATGGCGAGGAGCGCGTCGCGTATCCCGACGAGGCGATCCGCAAGGTGCTCGGCAAGACGCTCGGCGTGCCGCTGTTCCAGGAGCAGGCGATGGCGCTCGCGGTGGTCGCGGCGGGCTTCACCCCGGGTCAGGCCGACGAACTGCGCCGCGCCATCGCCGCCTGGAAGCGGCAGGGGAACCGCATCGCGCAGTTCGGCGAGGCGCTCGAGGGCGGCATGGTCGCGCGCGGGTACTCGCGTGCGTTCGCGCTGCAGGTCTTCGAGCAGATCAAGGGATTCTCCGGGTACGGCTTCCCCGAGTCGCATGCGGCGAGCTTCGCGCTCCTGGTCTACGCGAGCGCGTGGCTCAAGCGGCATCATCCCGCGGCGTTCGGGGCGGCGCTGCTCAACAGCCAGCCGATGGGGTTCTACGCGCCGGCGCAGATCCTCCGTGATGTCCGCGACCATGGCGTCGCGGTGCGCGAGGTCGACATCCACTGCTCGAAGTGGGACACGACGCTCGAGCGCGGGATCGATCTCGCGCGGGATCTCGCGCGGAGCCGCGCACGGGAACACGCGCAGGCGCGCGAACTCCCCGGTCTCTTCGGCGCATCCGCATCCGCCGTCGACGCCATGCCGCGCAGTTCCTGTCGCCGGACCCAGCAGGAACTCGACGAGGGCTATCTCCGTATGCAGGTGCGTCATCCCACCGTGCGCTGCGCGGGTGCGGGGCGCATCGAGGCGTGGAATGAAGCGTGGAATGAAGCGGGGAATGAAGCACGGAGTGGCCGCTGGTCGCCGATCGGCGAGCCGACGCGCGGGGCGGGCGCGGGGGGCGTTGCGCCCGAGTCCTTCGCGCGCCTGCATGCGCGTGGTCGAAGCGTCATGCCCGGCGATGCGAACGCCGCCGCGCAGGCGATGCCGCATGAGCCGCTTTGCGCGCCGAGTCCGATGCAGGGGGGTGCGCCCGCGTCCGGGGAGCATGCGTCGGGGGATGACGCGTCTGCCGAGCACGCGACTTCGGATCACGCGTCTTCCAACCACACGTCTTCCAACCACGCGACTTCCAACCACGCGCCCTTCACATCCGCACCATCGCAGCCGGCGATCCGTCTCGGCCTGCGCATGGTCCGCGGTCTTGATGTCGAGGAGGCGCATCGCATCGTCCACACCGTCGCGCGCCACGGTGCGTTTCGTCGCATCGCCGATCTGCACGAGGCGTCGGGTGTCTCGACGGCGTCCCTGCGCCGACTCGCCGCCGCCGATGCGTTCCTGTCGATGGGGCTCGATCGCCAGCAGGCCTCGTGGCAGATCCTGGCGCTGCGCGACCGCGAGCGGCCGTTGTGGTCGTTCGCCTCAGGCGCTTCAGGCGGCACGGGCGCTTCATGCGGCACGAGCGGCACGGTGGAGGGCGCCATGGGGCACGCCTCGGACAACGCGTCGGCGACCACCGCGCACGAGCAAGCCTTTCTCACCTCATGCGCCGCAGTCTCGCGCGCCGCACCACAGCGGCACACCACCACCGGCACTGCAGACGATGCCGCGCCGATGCACGCCTCTCCGCCCGAGTCCGCAGCGGCGGAGTCGCGCGCGGCGATTCCACATGATCTGGAGCCCAACCTCCCGCAGGTCCACGAGCTCTCCGCCATCGCCAAGGATTTCGACGCGACCGGCGTCTCGCTCAAGCGTCATCCGATCGCCTGCATCCGCACGAGGCTGGCGCGCGCGCGCGTCGTGCCGTGCTCATGGCTGCGCGACGAGCCGCGCACGCCGGCGGGGCGCATCCTGTCGGTGGCGGGCCTGGTGCTCGTGCGCCAGCGTCCGTCGACCGCCAAGGGGATCCTCTTCATGACCATCGAGGACGAGACCGGCGTCGCGAACCTGATCTTCCGCCCGAAGGTCTACGAGCGGCTGCGTTCCCAGGTGCGTCACGCCGCGGTGCTCTGCGTGCGTGGCAAGGTCGAGCGGAGGGATGGTGTCACCCACATCCTGGTGTCGGCGGCGCGGGATGTCTCCCGCGCGCTCGCATCGGCCAGCGCCGACGTCGACGCCGGCACGAGCATCGGCACCGGCACACGCGCGGGCACCGCAGCAAACGCTGTCACCAACGGCTCCACAGCGCCGCCCACGCTCGTCAAGTCGAGGGACTTCCGGTGATGCGGGGACTCTCGATGGATCGGAGAAGAATGCAGCGCGGCGTGCGACGCCGCACGCGCATCACTTCCGACGCCGCTGCCGCCCGAGCAGGCCCGCGAGCCCGAGGAGCACCAGCGCACCCGGCGCGGGAACCGCACCCAGCGTGAAGTTCTCCGTCGCGTACTCGTAGCGCTCGCTCAGCGAGTACTCGTTGCCATACTTGATGGTCAGCGAGAAGGTGCGCGCCTCGTGCCCCGCACTCAGGACGAACTGCCCGAGCCGCACGTCGGTGTTCGCGACGCCAGGGGAGTTGCCCACCGCGCCCTGCTCGTTGTCGTCGTTGCCGTTGAACCAAGCGAGGGCGCCGTTGTCGGGGAGATCAGGCCGCGACCAGCCGCGCGTCGAAGGTCCGCCGCTGCCGCCGTCGAGCCAGTTCGCGTCGGCCTCGGTGGTGTTGCCGGAGTTCGCGATGCCGCCGATCGTCAGGTACGAGTCGTAGGGACGGTTGACCGACGAGGAGCCGGTCTTGCTCGGATCCCAGGTGCCGAACTGCTGCGAGAGCCGGCCGTTGGTGGCCGGGTCGCCGTGGTTGTCCTTGTGCCAGAAGCCGCGGAGCCAGTCGGTGTTGTCGGTGACCAGGTCCGACGCGCGGAACACCGAGACATGCTGCGTCGAGAAGCGCGCCGTCAGGGTGTAGACGACCAACTCCTGTCCGGCGTACGAGGTGTTCGTGGAGCTCACGAAGTAGCCGACGAACGACGCCGAGGCCTCGCGAGCGACGAAGCTCGGGGCGAGGGCGGTCGAGGCAATGGCGAGAAGAGCAACCGCCGGGGCGGTGCCACTGAGCATGCGTCCGTTCATGATGAGGAGTCCCGTTTCCGATCCACGCGCCGGCGAGCCGTGCGCGTTGCCATCCCTTGCACCCGCGGAGCGGATGCGCTCGATCCCTCGCACCCGCGGAGCGGGTGCACGTCACTCACGCACCCGCGGAGCGGGTGCACGTCAGCCTCGCACCCGCAGGCGCGGGTGCACTTCACTCACGCGCCCGCACCAGCGGGCAGCGTCCACCGGCGCCCCAGGCTGCGCGTGACCGATGCAGCGCATCCGCCACGCCCGAGAGGGGCGCGTCCCATCCAACACAACAATGCACAAGTTCGGCTCGGACGACTCAAGCCGACCGAGAACAGCGCCCACGCCGCGTTCTCTGCGCGGTCGACCTCGAATTCGGATGAGTTTGCAGAGATCACACGCTCGCGATCACAGTGAAGCGCCGGGACCCCGCCGCCCGCCGCCCGACGCGCGTCCCGTGGCGGCCCGCCCCTCGCCCCTCGCCCCTTACCCCTCACCCCTCACCCCTCACCCCTCACCCCTCACCCCTCACCCCTCCGTCCCCAGCCGCCGGTGCTCCTCCTCCTCGACCTCGGCGTGGCGGATGTCCTCCCGCGACTCGACCTTCTCCTCCTGCAGCCGGCGCATGCGCCGCAGGGCGGGGAAGGCGGCCGCCACGAACCCGACCACCGCGAGGGTGCCGAATCCGCCGCTGACCACCGATGCGACCGGCCCGAGCCAGGCCGCGACCAGCCCCGACTCGAACGCGCCGAGCTCGTTGGAGCACTCGATGAAGACCGAGTTCACCGCCGTGGCGCGGCCGCGCAGCTCGTCGGGCGTGCGCATCTGCACCAGGACATGCCGGATCACCACCGAGATGTTGTCGACCGCGCCGCTGAGGGCGAGCGCCGCGAGCGAGATCCACAGCGAGGTGCTCAGCCCGAACACCACCATGCAGACGCCGTAGATCGCGACGCTCCACAGGAGCGCCCTCCCCGCGTGCCGGAAGGTGGGCCGCGCCGCCAGCCAGACCGCCATCGCGAACGCGCCCACGAACGGCGCCGCGCGCAGGGCGCCGAGCCCGATCGGACCGCAGTCGAGGATGTCCTTCGCGTACACCGGCAGCAGCGCCGTCGCCCCGCCGAACAGCACCGCGAGCAAGTCGAGGGTGAGCGCGCCCAGGATCGTCTTCTCGCGCCAGATGTGACCGGCGCCCTGGAACATGTCCGACAGACGCGGCGGCGCCGAGCTCCGCTGCACCGGCCGCGGCTTCAGGAAGAGCGCCGCGATGCCGGCGCCGACGCAGAGCGCCGCGGTCAGGAGGTACACGATCCACGCCGCGCCGAGGTGGTGCAGCACGGTGCCCGCGAGGAGCGGTCCGGCCACGGCCGCGAACTGGAAGAAGCCCGACTGCCACGCGATCGCGTTCTCGAACCGCCCGGGCGGCAGCAGCGACGGCAGCATCGCCCCGCGCGAGGGCGCGTTGAAGCTGCGCACGCAGCCCGACACCACGAGCAGCAGGAAGAAGACCCAGATCGGCGCGTGGTTGAAGCTCGCCGCCGCCAGGCCGAGCGCGACGAGGCCGAAGCCGATCTGCGTGACCGAGAGGATGATCCGGCGGTTGCCGCGGTCGACGAGCGTCCCCGCGGGGAGGGTGAGCGCGATCACGGGCAGCGCGCGCGCGAGGCCCATGAGGCCGAGGTCGAAGGGGTCGCCCGTCCGCTCGAAGATCTCCCAGCCGATGGCGGTCGAGAGCATCTGCAGTCCCATGCTCGACGCGACGAACGCGAAGGCGAAGAACCGGTAGTTCGGCTCGCGCATCGCAGCGAAGGGATCGTGGCGGGGCGCCGCGGCGGGATCAGGGAACGGTGCGGGGGCTGACAAGCGCGCAGTCTACGCGCTCGCAGCACCGCGGATGCGCGATCGGCGCGGGAGTAGGATGAGCGCATGCCCGCCCAGCGCCGCCGCAGCTCCGCCGTCGTCCCCGCGCTCATCCCCGCGAGGGCGCTCGCGCTCATTCCCGCGAGGGCGCTCGCGCCCATCCCCGCGAGGACCCTCACGCCCATCCTCACCCTCACCCTCAGCCTCGCGCTCCTCGCCGGCTGCCAGGACCGCAAGGTCAAGGTCGAGATCTCCGCCGCCGGCGATGCGACGGGACGCGTCTTCGTGACCAACCAGACCGACAAGGCGAGCCTCGAGAAGGCGGCCGCGCTCTACGGCTCGAAGGGCGAGCGCGACGAGGAGCTCGGGCGCAAGTTCAGCGGGACCTTCTCCGAAGGCGCGCTTCCGAGCGAGATCGGCAACCGCGGCGCGATCGGGCGCCTCGACAGCGCGCTCGGCAGCGCGCGCGCCTACTACGAGCAGTTCGCCGACCGCCGCGACGAGTGGGGCGCGATGCGCGACCGCGTCGAGGGCGGCGTGCTCTGGATGCAGCTCTTCGGCCGCTTCATCGAGCGCCGCAAGCTCAAGGACGACGCGGCGCGCGTCGAGTTCAGCCGCTGGTGGAACGGCGAGGTGATCCCGCTGGTGACCGACGCGTACCTCATGTACTCCGGCATGCAGGCGGTCGTCCAGGCGCAGCGGATCGGCGCCATGCCGCGCCGCGCCGAGGACTTCGGCTCGCGCACGGCCGACGAGGGCTTCCGCCTCTCGGTGTTCGAGCCCCTCGCGGTGCTGCTCGCCGAGCGCGGCTGGCTCGACGCCAACGAGTTCGCCGCGGCGCAGATGATCGGCCTCAACGGCAACTTCTCGCGGCGCGAGCGGGAGTGGGCCTCCGCCAAGGTCTTCATGCCGGCGATCTCGCGCATCATCTCGCGCTTCGACCCGTCGCGGAAGGACATGAAGCTGCAGGACTTCGTGCCGCTCGGCATCGAGTTCGTGCTCTGGCTGAAGATCTCGCGCGAGTACCGCGACATCGTGCTCGAGTCGCCGGCCATCTCGCCGACGGTGAAGGAGGCGGTCCGCGCGGGCAAGTGGGAGTTCGAGCTGCCGCCGCCGTTCGGCTTCCGCGTGATGGAGCGGCCGAAGGTCACCGACGCCGAGGTCGTCCTCGACACCGGCGCGAAGCCGTTCTTCACCAACGGCGTGTGGAACGAGACCACGCGCCGCGTCGAGTTCAAGGGCGGCTTCTACGAGGGCAAGTACCGCTACATCCCGTACAACCCGCCGTACTACGCGCTGTGGGCGCTTCCGTCGCAGCGCCAGGAGTCGTGCTTCGGCGCGGTCGTCCTCGAGGGCGAGTCGCTCGCCGAGTACTGCGCCTGGGAGGCCGCGCTCGACGAACCGCTCCGCGCCCGCTGGATGCAGGGCCTCGACGCGCTCGCCGCGACCAAGGACGCGGCGCAGGCCTTCGCGCTCATGGTCGAGCTGGCCGACGACCACCCGATGCCGCTGCCGCTCGCGCGCTGGATCGCCGAGCGCGCGGGGAAGCCGCTGCCGGACCAGTTCAAGCCGCGCGAGGAGCGTGGCGGCGCGGGGCAGCGTGGCGGCGCTGGGCAGCGCGCGCCGGCGAACAACGAGTCCACCAAGAAGAACGAGGCGGGCGCGAAGACCGCGTCCGCCTCGTGAGTGTTGTTGCTGGGCTGTCGTAGGCCGCGTGTCGCGGCTCAGAACCCGACGCTCAGAACCCGACGCTCGCCTTGTCGCCCTGCTTGACGATCTGGGCCTCGCCCTCCCACACGGCGCGGCCGGTGGTGGTGTTGGTCAGGCTCATCTGCAGGATGTAGGCGACCTGGCGGGTGTTGCCCGCGCGCGTGCGGTCCTCGAGCAGCTTCGCGGTGATGGTCACGTCGGGCACGTTGCGGTTCGACGCGTCGGTGTCGACGCCGGCGGCGCGGTCCTTGCGGCGCTGCGCCTCGCGGGCGATGCGGTCCTCGGCGCCGCCGAACATGTCGTCGGCCATGATGACCTCGACGCGGCCGGTGTTGAGCAGCGCGATGCGGATCTTCTTGATGATCGCGTCGGTGTCGAACTGCTGCGTCGTCGTGTTCACGCACGGGTTCAGCAGCAGGCCCGCGGGCTGGTTGGGCAGGCGGGCGAGCGTGCCCGAGCTGACCATCGACTGGATGACCTGGTCGGCGAGCATGCTCCAGTCCTGGATGTTCATGCGGTCGACGTTGACCACGAGCTCGTTGCCCTTCGGGTCGACGTACTTCGCCTGGTTGCAGCCGGCGAGCGTGAAGAGGAGGGCGGTGGCGGTGGCGGACGAGGCGATGAGTGCGAGGGTGCGCATGGTGTTGGTGGAGGGTGCGGTGGTCGCGCGGGCGCGACGCGGTGTCATCTCGTGATCGAAGGGAGCTGCGCCGGAAGGAGCTGCGTCGGAAGGTACTGCGGATCGCCAGGCGACGCGCGGGGATCGCTCACTGCTTCTGGTCGACGAAGGTCAGGCGCCACTGTGTCGCGGTCGGGCCGGGGGCGACCGAGGTCAGCGTGAGCGTCTCCTTCGGCTGGATGGTGACGCTCGTCAGTCCGCCCGTCGGGTTGGTGACCGGGAGGCCCGAGCCGTCGAACCACTCGAACCGGTAGCTGAAGCGTTGCAGCGTGGCCTGGTCGCTGTAGACATCGACCGCGACCTTCTTCACGTTGTCGCTCACCGTGCCCTCGCGCACGCCGACGATGTTCGCCTTGTAGTTGAGCCAGCCGTTGGTCACGATCCGCTCGAAGGCGACGTTGGACCCGAGGTGGCCCGAGCCCGACTGCGCCGTGTTCGCAGTGTTGCAGGCGCCGAGCAGGGCGAGCGCGGCGACGGCGGTGCCGCACGCGAGGACGGAACGGAGGCGGAGGTTCGGCACGGTGTCGGCGGTGGTGTTCGGCATGGCGGAGTTGGTGGGCTGGCGACGCGGAAGGTTCATCACGGACGGACGCTCGCGGGCTCGGAGTCTGTTCTGGTGCGCGCGCGCCTTCGACGGACGCACCCGCTGGTCACGGGCGCTCCGACGCCGACGCGCGCAACGGTCCGCCGCGGGGGAAGCGCATGGTACGCACCGCCGGGGTGGCGCCGTTCGACGGCAGCCTCACATGGACGACGCTCACGCCGTCCGATTCCACCGCGAGGGGACCGATCCGCTGTCCGTCGCCGAGATCGAGCGACACGAAGCCGTCGGCCGGCGCGGGGAGGCGCGCGTAGAGCACCTCCTTCGGCAGCGTGAGCCAGATGCGGAGGTCGGCGCTGTTGGTCGCGAGCTGGTAGATCGCGCCGCCGATCGCCACCAGCCAGGCCGCGTCGCGGCTGCGCTCGAGGGCGGCTTCCTGCAGGAAGTACGTGCCCACCGCCTTCGAGGCGCTCGACACGAGCGTCAGCGCGATGATCGCCGGCAGCCGCCGGTTGAAGTCGCCCGCGACGACCGCGTCCATGTCGGTGAGGAGCGCCGAGGGGTAGCTCGCCCCACCGGCGCGCGCGGTGAACCCGCTCGGCCCGCCCGCGCGGAACCGCAGCACCGGGAACGACGCGCCCACATACGGCACCTGCCGGATGAAGAGCGGGATGCTGATCTTGAACTCGCGGAGCTCCGGCCCCATGCCGCTCTCGACGAAGACGTACACCGCCGACGGCGAATCGGGCGCCGCGGCGTCCTGACCGACGGAGGCCAGCTCCGCGATGCGTGCGTCCTCCTCCGCGTACCGGCGGTCCGCCTCGCGCAGCATGCCCGCGACCTTGCGGAAGCCGACGGTCGCCTGCGCCGCCGCGTCGCGCCGGCCGGTCGCCATCTGCTGCACCGCCTGCAGGTAGGTCGTGTAGGGCACCGCGAACTCGGCGTAGCCCTGCATGTCGCGGATCTCGCCGTAGGCCGAGGCGAGCCCGTCCTTCACCGCGGGGTCGCTCATCGCGCGCTTCGCGTCGTAGCCCTTCTCGCGGGCGGTCGCGTCGGCCTTCTCCTCGAGCGCCTCGATCTCCTTGGCGTGCTTCTCGACGGCGTCGCGCTGCCATTCGTAGGCGCGCCGCAGGGACACGCCCGCGGCCTCGAGGTCGCCGGCCGCGAGCTGGTTGAGCGCGCGGTAGGTCGACACCATGATGCGGTCGTAGGTCGTGCCGCGGTAGGGGATCACCGTCTGGTTGGTGAGGATCGCGGCGGCCTGCTCGGTGATGCGCACCTCGGGCTCGGTGTCGAGGTAGCGCCAGGTCTCCTCGTCGGCCCAGGCGAAGGACTCGTCGGATCGCGTCGCCTCGCCGAGTGCTGCGAAGATCGCGCCGGCCTCCATCTCGTAGAGCAGGCGGTCCTTGTCGCTCGAGCGCCGGTCCTCGAGCAGCGGCTCGAAGGTGGTCGCGGCCTTCGAGTACGCGCCGCGCTCGAACGCCTCGACGGTCGGCTTCATCCGGTCGGCGTGCGAGCAGCCGAGCGCGGTGACGAGCAGGACGTTGAGGAGCAGGGCGGTGAAGAGCACCGAGGCGCTGGGGAGCGCGCGGCACGGCTGCGCGGAGCTGCACCCCGCCAGCGCGGAGCGGCACCACCGCCGCGCGGCGGCGGCGAGCATGCGAGGCGTCAGGATCGTGTCGGTTCGTTCGTGCATGCGGTCGGAGTCGGACGGTCGCTGGCGGTGACGGGGCGGCACTCTAGCGCGGCGGCGGGTTGGGAACGGGGCGCGTTCGCGCCTCGGGCGCGGCGAGTGTTCCCGCGCGGATCCCACCGCAAATCCCCGCGCGTCCACGCCGACGCAAGATCGGGCATAATCGTCGCTTTCCGCGGGATTCCATTCCCGCGCCGGAGACTCCATGCACGCCGTCCGCCTCCTCCTCGATTCCGTCCTCGACTACGCCGGGCTGTTTCCGCCCGCGAAGCTCGACATGCAGCCCACGGTCGCCAACTTCGCGCGCTACCGGAAGGGCGCCGACGCCTGGATGCTGTCGCGGCTGATCGTGCCGGTGACCCGCTTCCCCGAGTTCGTCGAGAAGGCGGATCCGTACCTGCCCAAGACCGCCGACGCCGAGGGCGACGAGCCCTGGCCGCTCTCGGTCCTGGTCGCCCCCGCGTCCGACCGCCAGATCGTGGCCGACCTCGAGCGCATCGAGCGCTTCAACGAGCGCATGGAGGACCGCGACTTCAGCCGCGCGCACGGCCGCGCCATGATCGACACCATCGAGTCGAAGGCGACCACGCCCCACGAGATCGACCGCGCGCTCGAGTACGTGCCCGACGACATCTTCGCGTACTTCGAGATCCCCGTCGACGGCGACCCGCGCGGCCTCATCGCCACCATGGCCTCGCTCGACGCGGGCGCGAAGATCCGCACCGGCGGGCTGACCGCCGACGCGCACCCGACCCCCGAGCAGGTCGCGCGCTTCCTCAAGATCTGCCGCGCCGCCGAGGTGCCGTTCAAGGCGACCGCGGGCCTGCACCACCCGTGCCGCCACATGGCGGCCGACGTCGGCTGCATGCAGTTCGGCTTCCTCAACATGTTCGTCGCCGGCTGCCTGCTGTGGAGCGACGACGCGATGTCCGAGGCCGAGCTCGTGCAGATCCTGACCGAGGAGCGCGCGGGCGCGTTCGAGTTCGGCCCGACCGGCCTCGGCTGGCGCCGCCGCTTCCTCAAGTTCGACGAGATCGCGACCGCGCGCGAGCGCTTCGCCCACAGCTTCGGCTCGTGCTCGTTCGACGAGCCGCTCGCCGACCTGCGCGCGCTCGGACTCCTGCCCGCCGCCGAAGAACCCGTGACCGGAGAGGTGAACCCGTGAGCGTGAACGTCCTGCTCGACCCGAGCGATCCGAACCTGCGTTCCTGGGTCGCGAGCGCCAACGATCCCAACGGCGACTTCCCGATCCAGAACCTGCCCTACGGCACCATCGACGGCTCCGTCGCGGTGCGCATCGGCGACAAGGCGCTCTGCCTGCGCGACATCCTCGACGCCGGGCTCTTCGTGAAGAAGCTCGCGTCGGCCGAGGAGTTCCAGTACGCCGTCGACGTCTCGTGGCTGAACGGCATCGCCGAGCTCGAGCCCGAGCAGCGCACGATGCTCCGCCAGAACCTCGCGTACATGCTCGCCGAGGGCTCGCCCGCGCGCGCGAAGCTCGAGCGCCTGCTGCTCGACGCCGACGCGCCCGCCGACCTCGCGGCCGACGACATCCCGTTCGTCATCGGCGACTACACCGACTTCTACGCGTCGCTCCACCACGCGACCAACGTGGGCTCGATGTTCCGCCCGACCAATCCGCTGCTCCCGAACTGGAAGCACGTGCCCATCGGCTACCACGGCCGCGCGAGCTCGATCGTCCCGAGCGGCCTCGGCGTCACCCGTCCCCACGGGCAGACGGTCGCGAACGACGACGGCCCGCCGTCGTGGGGCCCGTCGAAGCTGCTCGACTACGAGCTCGAGGTCGGCTTCTTCGTCGGCCGCCGCAACGAGCTCGGCACCCGCATCGACGTGCGCGACGCGTGGAACCACATCTTCGGCTTCGTGCTCGTGAACGACTGGTCGGCGCGCGACGTCCAGAAGTGGGAGTACCAGCCGCTCGGCCCGTTCCTGGCGAAGAACTTCGCGACCACCATCTCGAGCTGGGTCGTGACCCGCGAGGCGCTCGAGCCGTTCCGCGTGCCCGGCCCGCCGAGGTCGGCCGAGGATCCGCGTCCGCTGCCGTATCTCGACGATCCCGACGGCGTCAACCTCGACATCAACCTCGAGGTGCTCATCCAGAGCGCGCGCATGCGCGAGCAGGGCATCGCGCCGACGGTGGTCTCGCGTGGATCGTTCAAGGACATGTTCTGGACGCCCGCGCAGATGCTCGCGCACCACGCGTCGGGCGGCTGCAACATGGAGATCGGCGACCTGCTCGCTTCGGGCACCGTCTCGGGTCCGACGAAGGACTCGCGCGGCTGCCTGCTCGAGCGCACCTGGAGGGGGACCGAACCGATTTCCCTCGGCGACGGCACCGAGCGCAAGTTCCTGCAGGACGGCGACGAGGTCATCATGCGCGGCTACTGCCTGAAGCCGGGCCATCCGCGCATCGGCTTCGGAGAGTGCCGCGGGATCGTGCTGCCGGCGCGCGCGTAGGCGCGGCCGTCGCCGTCACTTTGCCGTCACCTTGCCGTCACTTCGCGCGGGCGACCAGCGCCTTCCAGTCGATCGCGACCACCTGGCCGAGCTGCGGCTTGACCCGCGCGATCGTGCCCGCGGGCACCTCGATCACGAACTGCGCGCGGCGGTTCGACGAGTAGCGGACGAGCGTGCCCTCGTAGCCGTCGAGCGTCTGGCTCTTCGAGCGCAGCGTCTGCTTCTTCGCCTCGTGCATCGCCGAGATCTTGCCCTCGCTGTCGACGAAGACCATGTCCATGTCGACGAGGCAGTCCTTCATCCAGAACGAGAGCAGCGACGCGCGCGGGTGGACGAAGATCATCGCCGTGCCCGCGGGGAACTCCTCGCGCGCGCCCATGCCGGTCGAGCGCGAGATGTCGTCGAGGCAGAGCTCGCAGTCCCACTCCTGCCCGAAGAAGGTGAACTTCTCGCGGGGCAGGCCGGTCTGCGGCTTGCAGTGAAGGATGACGTCGGACTTGGGCAGCGGTGGCACGGGCTTCTTCGCGGGGGGTGTGTCGGCCGAGGCGGGCGGGGTGGTGCCCTTCGCCGGCGGAGTGGCGCCATCGGTCGGCGGCGCGCCCGCGCCGAGCAGCGCGGTCGCGACCACCAGTGCGGTCGCGAGCGAGGCGCTTCGGATCAGTTCCATGTGTTCGCTTCCTTGCCCTTCGGTGCGGCGGACCTCTTCGCGCCCGCGGACTTCGGCTTCGCCGCCGACTTCTTCGCGCCCTTCTTGCCGGCAGGCGCCGTCTGCGCCGCGGCCGTCGTCGGCGCGTCGCCTGCCTCCCATCCATGCTCCCACGAGCGCGGATAGTTGAGGTCGTCGAGATCGAGCGCCGCCTTCGTCGGGTAGAGCGGTGCGAAGGTGTCGCACATCACCGCGAGCTCGTTGGTGTGCGTCGCGCCGATCGTCGCCTCGGGCGTGCCCGGGTGCGGACCGTGCGGGATGCCCTGCGGATGCAGCGACAGCGAGCCGACCTCGATGCCCTTGCGCGCCTTGTAGTTGCCCTCGACGTAGTAGAGCACTTCGTCGGAGTCGAGGTTCGAGTGGTTGTACGGCACCACGATCGCCTGCGGGTGGAAGTCGAGCGGCCGCGGGCAGAACGAGCAGATGACGAAGTTGTGCGCCTCGAAGGTCTGGTGCGTCGGCGGCGGCATGTGGTGCTTGCCGACGATCGGGCTGAAGTCGTCGATGTTGAAGCAGTAGGGGTAGTAGCAGCCGTCCCAGCCCACGATGTCGAGCGGGTGGTAGCTGTACTGGTACGAGTGCACGAGGTCGCGGCTCTTGATGCGCACCTCGAAGGAGCCCTTCTTGTCGAAGGTCATCGGCATCTCGGGCGTGCGCAGGTCGCGCTCGCAGTAGGGCGCGTGCTCGAGGAACTGCGCGGTCTTCTTCGACATGTAGCGCGGCGGGGGCAGGATGTGCGAGCCGTTCACGCTCTCCATGAGCAGCATGCGCGGCGCGGGCTCGCCCGGCTTCGCCTTGTCGAACACGAACTGGTAGATCGTGCCCTTCGGGATCACGATGTAGTCCTTCGGCCCGAACTTGAGCGCGCCGAACATGGTGAACACCGTGCCCGACCCGAAGTGGACGAAGAAGCACTCGTCCGCCATCGCGTTCTTGAAGAAGTACTTCATCGGCTCCGCGGGCACGCACACGCTGATCTCGACGTCGCTGTTGCCGAAGAGGACCACGCGGCCGGTCACGGCGTCGCCCTTCGGCGGCAGCGGCGCGCTCTTCACGTGGCGCATGCGCATGGTGTCGCGCTCGACGTACTCGACCTTGGTCGAGTAGAGCGGCTTCCAGCCGATCACCTGGGTCGGCGGGTTGATGTGGTAGAGGGTCGAGGTCGGGCCGACGAAGCCCTCGGTGCCGAACACCTCTTCCGCGTACAGCTTGCCGTCGGGGCGGCGGAACTGGATGTGTCGCTTGGAGGGGAGCTTGCCGAGCTTGGTGTAGTAGGGCATGGGCGGGATCCTGGAGCGGCAAGTGTACCCCGCGCCGCGGGTGAAATCACCGCGGGAATGCCGCCACTTCGGCGCGTGGTTTCTTCGCGCTCCTTCTCGGCGTTACTTCGTCGCCTTCTCCGGCGCCGGCGGCACCGGCGGGATTGCGCGCGGCTCGCGCTCGATGCGCTCCTTCAGGTGCGCGACCGCAGCATCGAGCTGCGCGTCGCCGCCCTTGAAGGTCGCGTACGGCAGGTTGTCGACCACCATGTCGGGCTCGACGCCGCGGCCCTCGATGAGCCACGCGCCCGACTCGTCGAACACGCCGAACTCGCCCGCGCTCGCGAGGCCGCCGTCGACGACGGTGTTGCTCGAGCTGAGCCAGATCTCGCCGCCCCAGGTGCGCGTGCCGATCACCTTGCCGAGGCCGAGCCGGCGGAAGCCCTCGCTGAACGCCTCGCCGTCCGACGCGGTGCGCTCGTTGCACAGCACCACCATGTGGCCGCGGAAGGCGTACTGCATGTTCCAGTTCGGGCTGCGGCCCTCGTGCTGGTTCCAGTACATCCACGCCTTGCGCATCAGGCGGCTCAGGACCCAGCTGTCGATGTTGCCGCCGCGGTTGTGGCGCACGTCGATGATGAGCCCCTTGCGGTTGAACACGGGATAGAAGTCGCGGGCGAAGTCGCCGATGTCCTCGGTGCCCATCTCGCGCAGATGCACGTACCCGATGTCGCCCGCCGAGGCCTTCTCGACGCGCTGCCGACGCTCGACCTCCCACGCGCGGTAGCGGAGCGACGCGTCGGCCTGCGCGGTGATCGGCCGCACGATCGCGTCGCGCGTCGCCGCGTCGGCCGCGCCCGCGGGCAGCACGGTGAGCAGCGTCTGCCGCCCCGCCTTGTTGCGGAGGAGCGCCGAGGGGTGCGGCGCCGACAGCGTCGGCGTGCCGTCGATCGCGCGGATCACATCGCCCACCGCGATCCGCGCCGTGGGCGCCGCGAGCGGCGAACGGAGGGTCGGCTCATCCGGGTCGCCCGCGGGAATCGCCGTCACGCGCCATCCGCCGCGCGCGGCGTCGCGCTCGAGGTCCGCGCCGAGCGTCGCGACCGTCACGCGGTCGTTGCCCTCGCGCAGGTCGCCGCCGCGCACGAAGTGGTGCAGCGCCGAGAGCTCGCCCGTCATCTCCTGGAAGACATCCGACAGCTCCTCGCGGCTGCGCACGCGGTCGACCCACGGGGTGTACTTCGCGCGCACCGCGGGCCAGTCGGCGCCGTGCATGCCGCGGTCGTAGAAGTAGTCGCGCAGCAGGCGCCACGCGTCGACCATCATCTCGCTCCACTCGGCGCGCGGCGTGATCGACAGCGCGATCGCGCTCAGGTCGACGGGCTTGTCGAGCTCGGCCTTCGCGGGCTTCGCGTCGATCACGAACCACGACGGTCCCTTGCGGACGAGCAGCTTCTTCCGGTCCGCCGACACCTCGACGCTGCGCACGCCGCTGGCGACCTCCTTCGGCTCGGGCTTCTCGTTGCCGATCGCGAGCGCCATGAGCGTGCCGGTGCGCTGCCACTCGTCGCCCGCGCCGACGGGCGCGTAGCTCATCCAGAAGAGCGCGTCGCCGGTCGCGATCACCGTGCCGTCGGCGAGATTCGTGGGCTTGATGGGCAGCTGCTCGATGCGCGCGGCGAGGCCGTCGAGATCGATCGCGACGGTGACGGCCGGGGCGTCGGGCTTCGCGGGCTCCTTCTTCTCGTCGGTGGGCGCTTTCGCGGCCGCCTCCGCCTTCTGCGCCTTCTCCGCCTTCTGCGCGGCCGCGAAGACCTCGTCGTCCGGCTCGAACGGCGAACGCGCGTCGGCCTTCAGCGCGAGCGCGAAGACGCGGCCCGGCTCTGCGAAGAACGGCTCGGGCGCGCGCGGACCCCACGGGCTCCCGACCGCCGACTCGAAGGTGCGGTTCGACAGGAAGTACAGGAACTTCCCGTCGCGCGACCACTGCGGATCGAAGCTGTCGTAGCGCTCGGTCGTCGTCGCGATGGGCGCGCCGCCGGCGACCGGCCAGAGCCTGATCACGAGGTTCATGTTCGCGGCGGGCGAGACGTACGCGAGCCACTGGCCGTCCGGCGACCACGCGAGGTCGGTCGGCTGCTCGATCGCGTTCTGCTCGACCAGCGTGGTCGCGCCGGTCGCGGTCTCGGTGACCCACACGCGCAGGCGCTTGTCGGTGTGCGCGATGCGCGTGCCGTCGGGCGAGGGCACGGCGAGCCAGCGCACGGTGTCGCCGCCGGTCGTGAGGCGCTTGGCGGCGCCGACGCCGTTCGCGGGCAGGGTCGCGAGCTCGAGCTCGCCCGACTCGTCGGAGACCGCGACCAGCGACGCGCCGTCCGGCATGAACGCCGCCTCGCGGTAGCGGATGCCGCCGCGTCGGTCGGCGTCGACGGTGCGGCCCTCCTTGACGGGCACCACGAACGTGCGCCCGCGGATGGTGAACACCACCCGGTCGCCCTCCGGCGAGAGGTGCGCGGCGCTCACCGCGGCGGCGGGATCCTTGACCCAGCGCTCGCGCGTCTGGTCGAAGTCGCTCGCGAGCTGGATCGCGAGCGGCGCGTCGCCGCCCGACGCGAGGTCGTGCATGCGGAGGTCGGGCCCGAGCTGGTAGACCACCCGGTCGCCGTCGATCGAGGCGCTGCCGATGTCGAACTCGGCATGGGTCGTGTGCTGGCGGAGGTCGCTCCCGTCCGGCTGCATCGACCAGAGGTTCATGCGCCCGCTGCGGTCGCTGGTGAAGACCACGCGCCCGCGCCACGCGAGCGGACGGCGGCTCGTGCCCTCGTACCCGGCGGTGAGCGGCGTCGCCTCGCGCGTCTCGGCGTCGGGGACCGGCAGCGTGAAGCCCCACAGCTGCTGCACCGTGCCGCCCGTGTAGCGGTCGGTGTGGCTGCCCTGGAACTGGAGCCGCGTGAACACCATCCGCGCCTCGTCGAGGAACGCGACCTCCGAGCACTGCGCGAGCGGGATCACGCTGCGCGCATCGCGCGTCGGGTCGGCGTCGATCGTGTGGCGCCAGCAGCGGACGGCGGGCAGGTCCGATCCCGTGTCGGTCGCGTAGACGAGCGTGCCCGCGGGCGTCCATCCCGTCATGCCCACCCGGCCCGCATCCCAGGTGCGGCGCGTGGGCAGGCCGCCCGCGATCGGCATGGTGTAGACCTCGCGCGGACCCTCGTAGCTCGCGGTGAAGGCGAGCGTGGTGCCGTCGGGTGAGATCGACGGCTGCAGCTCCTCGCCGGGATGCGTGGTCAGGCGCGTCGCGAGTCCGCCGGCCGCGGGCACGCGCCAGAGGTCGCCCTCCGACACGAACACCACCGTGTCGCCGTGCAGCGCGGGCATGCGGTAGTAGCCGAGCGTCGTACTGTCGGCGGCGAGCGGGATGGTCGAGACGAGCGAGGCGAGCGCGAAGGCGAGCATCCGCGCAGCGTAGCGGGGCGGTCAGCGACTCGGCGGCGCGTCGAACGCCGCGGCGCGGATCGCCGCACGC
>JBMOGJ010000055.1:0-19563 GCA_049318425.1 Phycisphaerales bacterium
ACATGCTCGTCCTCTTCGACATCCTCTCGACGAACGTCACGAGCTTCTTCCGCGATCCCGCGCACTTCGCGTTCCTCGAGCGCGAGCTCTACACGCCGCTGGCGAAGGGCACGCTCGCGGTCCCGGGACGCAAGCTGCGCCTCTGGTCGGCCGCGTGCTCGACCGGCGCCGAGCCCTACTCGCTCGCCATGCAGGCGCTCGAGCTCCTGCCGCCCGGCGCGGGCTTCGACGTGAAGATCCTCGCCACCGACCTCTCCAACAAGGCGCTCAACGGCGTCCGCGAGGCGACCTACACCGAGACGCAGCTCACCGGCCTCTCGCCCGAGCGGCGCTCGAAGTACCTCGTCCGCGTCGACAGCCCGGCCTCCAAGGCCGCCGGCCCGATGTGGCGGGTGAAGGACGAGGTCCGCCGCCTCGTCGAGATCCGACGCCAGAACCTCGTCGAGAACTACACCGGCCTCGGTCCGTTCGACGTGGTGTTCCTCCGCAACGTGATGATCTACTTCGACCGCGACACGCGCCACGAGGTGGTCATGCGCATGCACTCCGTCATCCGCCCGGGCGGCATCCTCGCCGTCGGGAGCGCAGAGACGCTGTCCGGCCTCGATGTCCCGTTCCGTCCCGCCGCCGCCAGCGTCTACATCCGCTGATCCCACCGCCCGTCCTCCGGATAAAGGCCGTTCATGTCCCGCACACCGTCCATTCCACTCAAGCCCGAGCCCGCGCGCGCCGCGGAAGGCGACAAGATCGTCGTCGGGGTCGCGGACCTCCAGGTCTCGCGCGATCCCTCGAAGTCGATCATCACCTACGCGCTCGGCTCGTGCATCGGCGTCACGCTGTACGACCCCGTCGCGAAGGTCGCGGGCATGCTGCACTTCATGCTCCCCGAGTCGGCGGTCAGCGCCGAGAAGGCCGCCGCCAACCCGGCGATGTTCGGCGACGCGGGGCTCCCGATCCTCTTCGAGAAGGTGATCGCCGCGGGCGCGAAGCGCGAGCGGCTCATCGTCTGCGCCGCGGGAGGCGCCGAGGTCCTCGCCGACGACGGCCACTTCCGCATCGGCAGCCGCAACCGCACGATCCTCCGCAAGATCTTCTGGAAGCTCAATCTCCTGCTCGCTTCCGAGGACACCGGCGGACAGCACAGCCGCACCATGACGATCCGCCTCTCCGACGGACAGATCTCGATCCGCTCGCAGGGAAAGGAGTCCTTCCTGTGGCCTCGCTGAACGACACCATCGCGGCGCTCGACCGCCTTCCCGCGCTCCCCGCGACCAGCCTCCAGCTCATCTCGATGCTCGCCGGCGGCGGACGCGACGCCGACCTCCGCGAGGTCGAGCGCATCGTCAGCCGCGACGAGGCGGTCGCCGCGTCGGTCCTGCGCCGCGCCAACAGCGCGGCCTTCGGCATGCGCGGCCGCGTCGCCGGCATCTCCGACGCCATCCGCCGCCTCGGCACGCGCGAGCTCTGCCGCATCGCGCTCGAGACGCAGACCTCCGGCATGCTCGCCAACGCCGGCCGCTCCTACGGCCTCCGCCGCGGCGCGCTCTCGCAGTCCGCGCTCGGCGGCGCCATCGCGGCCGACGCGCTCGCCCGCGCCCACACCGACCAGGGCGTCAAGGTCGACCGCGAGATCGCCTTCGTCGCCGCGCTGCTCCGCGACATCGGCAAGCTCGCGATCGACGCGGTCGCCGGCCCCGACGCGCTCGAGCGCATCGCCGCCGCCGCCGACACCCGCCCCTTCCTCGCCTACGAACGCGAGGCGTTCGGCGCCGACCATGCCGAGCTCGGCGCGATCCTCTGCGAGCGCTGGTCGCTCCCGGCCTCGATCATCCAGGCGGTGCGCGGCCACCACGAGCCGCCGTCGGATCCGGTCGAGCCGCTCACCGACGTCGTGCACGCCGCCGACTGCGTCGCGCGCTGGGCCGGACTCGGCCTCGGCTGCGACGGACTCATGTACCCCTTCGACGCCGGCGCGCGCGAGCGCCTCGGCACCACGAGAGAGGAACTCGAGGCGCTCGTCGCCGACATCCTCGCCGCAACCGCGCCCGAGCAGACGCCGGGCATCCTCACCCCGGGCAACACCCTGAGGAGATCCGCATGAACACCAGCCTCAACTGCCATGTCCTCGTCGTCGACGACTCGCCCATCCTCCGCACCGCGATCAAGAAGGTCGTGAAGCTCTCGGGAGTCCCCGAGGACCGCATCTTCGAGGCCGGCAACGGCGTCGAGGCCCTCGAGGTGCTCGAGACGGTCTGGATCGACCTCGTCCTGCTCGACCTCAACATGCCGGTCATGGACGGCGAGCAGTTCGCACGCGAGCTCCGCAAGCGCCCCGACATGCAGGGCGTCGCCGTCGTCGTCGTCTCCACCGAGGCGAACCGCGAGCGCCTCGAGCGCATGAAGGAACTCGGCGTGGAGCACACGCTCCGCAAGCCGTTCGAACCCGAAGCGCTCTGCCGCCTCATCTCCGAAGTGCTCGGCGTCAAGCCGTCCTGAAAGCGAGCTCCACGATGAACCCCGAGACCACCGACCTCACCCCGAACTCGCTCGCCCGCCTGGTCGTCGACGCGCTCGAGCGCACCGCGTTCGTGCTCGCCGACCCCTGCGACGAGCCCGAGCACCTCCCGCCGGCCGACACCTTCGCGCGGATCGAGTTCCGCGGCCCGACCGACGGCTGCGTGGAGCTGCTCGCCAGCCGCAGCTTCGCCCGCAACCTCGCCGCCAGCATCCTCGGCGCCGACGCCTCGGAGATCTCCGACCTCCAGTCGGAGGAAGCCCTCCGCGAGCTCGCCAACATCGTCGGCGGCTCCGTCATCACCGCCCTCGGCGGCAGCGACTGCCGCTTCTCGCTCGGCCTGCCCCAGCTCGGCCGCGCCCGCCCCGACGGCGACGACACCGCCTGCATCCTCGACGCCGAAGGCGCCCGCCTCGAGGTCCACTGCCACCGCTCCCGCGCCGCCTGATCCGGAACCGCCTCGATGCACGACGCGAAGACCACCGACCCGAAGCCCGCCGCCCCGCACGCCGCCCGCACCGCGCGCGTCATCATCGTCGATGACAGCGCGATCGTGCGCCAGGTGCTGCAGGCGCAGCTCTCGCGCCAGCCCGGCGTCGAGGTCGTCGCCACCGCCGCCGATCCCTTCGCCGCGCGCGAGAAGATCCTCGCGCTCAAGCCCGACTGCGTCGTCCTCGACATCGAGATGCCCCGCATGGACGGACTCACCTTCCTCAAGAAGCTGATGAAGTTCCACCCCGTGCCCACGATCATCTGCAGCTCGATCACGCCGAAGGGCTGCTCGCTCGCCGTCGAGTGCCTCGAGGCCGGCGCCTTCGAGGTCGTCTCGAAACCCGGCGGCAGCTTCTCCGTCGGCGATGTCGCCGCGCGACTCGGTGAACTCGTGCGCGCCGCCGTCCACACGCCGCGCGCGGCGCTGCTCGGCGCCTCGCTGGCTGCCGCGTCGCCGGTGCACGCGACGGGTGCTGCGTCGACCGCGGCGTCCGGTCCCGCATCCGCGTCGACCACCAGCGCCGGCGCCACCTCCGCCGCGCTCTCCGCCGTCAACGCGCTCACACCCACCAAGCCGAAGAACCTCTCGACCGCGTTCCGCCCCGGTCTCTCCGACCGCCTCATCGCGATCGGAACCTCGACGGGCGGCACCGAAGCCCTGCGCGAAGTCCTCTCCGCCCTCCCGGTCGACGTCCCGCCGATCGTGATGGTGCAGCACATGCCCGAGGGCTTCACCAAGGCGTTCGCCGACCGCCTCGATCGCCTCTGCCGCATCGCGGTCAAGGAAGCCGAGGACGGCGATGCGCTCATCCCCGGCCGAGCGCTGCTCGCCCCTGGCAACCGCCACATGCGCCTCGTGCGCGAGGGCGGTCCGAGCAGCGGCAAGTGGATCGTCCGCGTCGCCGACGGCCCGCGCGTCCTCCGCCACAAGCCATCGGTCGAGGTGCTCTTCGAGAGCTGCGCGCAATACGCAGGCAAGAACGCGATGGGCATCATCATGACCGGCATGGGCAACGACGGCGCCACCGGCCTGCTCTCGATGCGCAAGGCCGGCGCCCTCACCGTCGGCCAGGACGAACCCTCCTGCGTCGTCTACGGCATGCCCCGCGAAGCCGCGCTCTGCGGCGCCGTCCAGGTCGTCTCCCCGCTCGACCGCATCGCGAAGGCGATCACCGACTTCGCGTCCGGCTCGCTGACCGCGCAGGCGGCGTAACCCGGTTCCAGGCACCTCCCTGGCACCGCACGGCCGAAAACGCACAGCGGCAGGCGAACCCGCCTGCCGCTGCGATTCAACTCGTTCGGACGCTCACACCAGCTTCGGGAAGCTCGGCTGCCCAGCCTCGTTCGGCTTCGCGGCCAGGCCCTTCACGACCGCCACGAGGTCCTTCACATGCTTCGCGCTCTCGTTGAAGAGCGCCTGCTCGTCGGCGGTCATCTTGATCTCGACGATCTTCTCCATGCCGCCCTTGCCGAGCACGCACGGAACGCCCACGAAGTAGCCAGCGCCCTTCGCGCCCGGCGCGACGCCGAAGGCGTCCTCGCAGTACGCGGCGCACGGCAGGATGCGCTTCTTGTCCTTGATGATCGCCTCGGCCATCTGGATGACGCCCGACGCCGGCGCGTAGTACGCCGAAGTGCCCATGAGCTGCACGATCTCGCCGCCGCCGACCTTCGCGCGCTGCACGCACTTGTCGATGACTTCCTTCGAGAGAAGCTGGTCGATCGGAATGCCGTGCACGCTGGTGAAGCGCGGCAGCGGAACCATGTCGTCGCCGTGGCCGCCGAGGAGCAGCGCCTGGATGTCCTCGATCGAGCAGCCGAGCTCCATCGACAGGAACGCGCGGAAGCGCGCCACGTCGAGGCAGCCCGCCTGGCCGAGCACGCGGTGCGCCGGGAAGCCCGACGCCTTCCACGCGGTGTACACCATCGCGTCGAGCGGATTCGACAGCACGATGATGATCGAGTTCGGCGCGTGCTGCGCGACCTTCTCGGCCACGCTCGACACGATGCCCATGTTGGTCACGATCAGGTCGTCGCGGCTCATGCCCGGCTTGCGCGGGATGCCCGCGGTGATCACGACGATGTCGCTGCCCTCGATGAGCGAGTAGTCGCTGCCGCCCGAGATGTTGCAGTCGAAGCCCTCGATCGGCGCGCTCTCGTAGAGGTCGAGCGCCTTGCCCTTCGCGACGCCGTCGTTGATGTCGATGAGGACGATGTCCCCGAGTTCCTTCGAGGCGGCCCAGACAGCGCAGGCGGCACCGGTGTTGCCTGCTCCGATGATCGAGATCTTCGCGCGACGCATGTTGCTCTAGCTCCGAGTTTCAGGGGTGTTGGGATTGCGGATTCGCCTGTCGGCCCACCCCGCGCCGTACGGCACGAAGGGGCGGAGATGATAGCGGCTCGCCCCGCGACAGTCAGGACTTCTTGCCCGCCGCGGAGATCCGGTCCGACAGCGACAGGCACAGCGCCGACGCCACGAACACGATGTGGATCGCGCCCGACGCCCACAGTTCCTTCTCGCTCGCCTGTCCCGCCTGCAGGAACACCCGCAGCAGCTGGATGGCGCTGATCGCCACGATCGAGTTGAACACCTTCTGCTTGAGGCCCGAGGCGTCCAGCTTGCCCAGCCAGCTCGGCCGGTCCTCGCTCACGACATTGAGCCGCGACACCGAGTTCTCGTACCCGCTCAGCACCACCATGATCACGAGGTTCGCCATCAGCACGATGTCGATCAGCGACAGCACGTAGATCGTGGTCTGCGCCTCCGAGGACAGCCCCGTGCCCTGCACCGGCGACGTCGTCATGTGATGGAACAGGTGCACCATCTCCCGCCCGAACTGCACGAGAAGCGCCGCGAGCGACGCCACCAGTCCGAGGTAGAACGGCGCGAGCATCCAGCGGCTCGCGAACAGCGTGCGCTCCAGCAACTCCTCGCCCAGCCATGCCTTCGCGTCGCCCGCGCGCCGCTCGGCGCCCGCCGAGGCCCCCGACTTGTCCTTGCCTTCGTGGTCGTATGCCATGGTTCACTCCTTCGATCGCGTCACCAAATGAAAGCGCAGCCGCCCGGAGGGACGACTGCGCTTCAATGGGCCAGAAAGGACTCGAACCTTCGACCTCACCCTTATCAGGGGTGTGCTCTAGCCAGCTGAGCTACTAGCCCGAAACTCCCGCCTCGGCGGGTCGCGGAGTGTAGCGAACCAACCGCCGCGCTGCAACGGCCTCGGCGATGGCAGGCCGACCCGCCTGACCGACCGCCGAAACTCCCCCGCCGCACCCACATCCTTCGGATTACCAGAGCCTCGCCGCGCTACCAGGCGGCCAGATCGCCCACGAGCGGCTCGACCAGGTCCTTGATGGACACGATGCCGAGCGGCCGGTCGATCCGGTCCCCGACCACCGCCATCTGCACCCGTTCCCGCCGCATCCGCCCGATCGCGTCGAGCGCCGAGACGCCCGGTCCGAGCAGGAGCACCGGTCGCGCGATCGCCGCCGTCGCGTCCCTCGGCCGCGCGAAGTGGTCCACCGCCGCCACGACGCCCGTCACCTTGCCCGCGGCATCGACCACCGGCAGCCGGCTCACACCGGCATTCAGGAATCGCTGCGCCCGCTCCGCCGGAGTGGCGGTGACCGCGATCGACGCGACCGACTTCCACGGCAACATCTCCTGGTCCACCGTGATGCCACGCATCGTGAACACCCGGTCGGCGAAGCCAAGCTGCGTCTCGCTCAGGCCCTCGCTTCCGGCGCCCTCCGCAAGCAGCGCGGCGACCCTCGCCCTCGCCTCCCGCCGTTCGTCCTGCGCTCCACCGCCGAACAACCTCGTCGCGAGCGCGCCGAGCGCGGTCACCAGCGGGACGATCCCACTCGCGCACAGGACGAATCGCAGCGCGGTCAGCAGACCCGCGTAGCGCGGCATCCAGCGATCGGCGTTCACGCGGAACAGGTCCTTCGGCAGCACCTCGCCGAACAGGAACACGACGGGAACCAGCACCAGCAGGTCGAGCGCCACCGCCTCGAGCGGCCCGTAGCCAAGACCATCGAAGATCTGCGAAACCCCGAAGCTCGCGACCCACCCCGCAAGCGCATTCGCCACCAGCAGCGTCGACAGCAGCCGGCGCGGGCGCGCGTACTCCCGCGCCAGTCTCGCGGACGCAGCATCGCCCCGCGCCGCACGAATCGACAGCCGGACATGGGACAACGAGTACATCCCGGTCTCGAGCCCCGCGAGCAGTCCCGCCACCAGGATCCCCGTCAGGGCGATCAGACCGAACAGCACCGCGGTCTCGGCACCGAAATGCTCCGCCGCCTGCTGCGCCGATTCGCCCTCGAGCAGGAACCGCGTCATACGGCACCCTCCTGCGACAGCGACACGAGAACGCTCTTGATGCGCACACCCGCGACCGACTCGACCTCGATGCGCAGGTTGGCGAACTCGACGCGATCACCCACCCGCGCGAGCCGCGAGAGTCGCTGCATGACCAGTCCGGCGACCGTGCTCGCGCGCGGCGAGACCACGCGGGTGCCGAAGATCTCGCTCCAGCGCGCCACGCTCATCTCGCCGCTCACGCGCCACTTGCCTGGACTCACCTCGGTCGGCGCATCGACGGCCAGCTCGCCCACATCGGCGATATCGCCGACGATCTCCTCGACGCAATCCTCGAGCGCGACGATGCCCGCGGTCCCGCCGTACTCATCGACCACGATCGCCAGCTTCGAACCCGTGCGGCGGAAGTGCTCGAGCAGCTACTCGAGCGACGCGAGCTCCGGCACGAACCGCGCCGGATCGATGCACTCCGCCCTCGGTGGCCTCGGCGACGACAGCAGGTAGCGCTTGAGCTGCAGGATGCCGCGCACATCGTCGACGTCGCGTCCCACGATCGGCACGTGCGTCAGCCGCGCCCTCGTCGACGTCGCCACGATCTCCGCGTCGTCCGCATCGCTGAAGACGAACGCCATGTCGACGCGCGGCGTCATCACATCCCGCACCCTGAGCCGCCTGAGGCGAAGCACACCCTCGATCGCCTCGCGCTCCCGGGAGTCGATCGAACCTTCGCGTGCCGACTGCTCCAGCAGCGCCGCGAGCTCCGCAGCGTCCACCACGCCCGACGGCTGGCCACCCGCCGCGAGACGCCCAAGCGGAGCGATCACGAAGCGGTCGATCGCACGCGAGACCGGCGCCATCGCCCGGCAGAAGACGACGGCCGGACCGACCGCCACCCGTGCGGAGCGCGCGCGGTCTGCATTCCCGACCAGCTTCGGCAGCACCTCCGCCGACAGCACCATGCCGAACAGCGACAACGCCGCGAGCAGCACGGACAGGAGCAGGCTGTGCTCAAACCTCGTCACCACGACCGAGCTGACCACGAGATACGCCGTGCTGGCGAGCAGCGATCCGATCATGGTGCTGACCAGCAGCACCCTCGGACTCGCGAGCAGTCCGTCCACCGCAACCGCCGCCGTCGGGTGCTTCCTCCGCAGCGCGAGCCGTTCGGCCGGCGTGAGCGCGAAAAAGGTGGTCTCGACGAACGAGAAGAACGCCATCGCTCCGAGAAGCGGCAGCAGCGCGCCAAGCAGCACGCCATCGACCAGCGTCAGCTCGGGCCAATCCAACGGGGGCAACCGCTCGATCCAGCCGTCCACGGTCAGGCATCCCCCCGCTCGCGCGCCAGCTGCTCGAGCATCCGGTCGAACGACCGGACCACATTGAGCTGGGTCCGGATCTCCAAGGCCTCGACCGCCTCCATCGGTCGCCCCCGAGCCGCCCGAAACACCCCGCCGATGGTCTCCAACGCCGCCTGCCTCCGATCCGTCGCCTCACCGACGAGCTCTGAGGTCGCCTGTTCATCCCCATGGGCCTCGTCGGCGCGCTCACGCAGATCCATGATCTCCAAGAGGAACCCGGGCGGCAGCGCTCGCTCGTCGACCGTGGGAGCCCCTGTAAGTCGCAGCATCACCTCCGCACGCTGGAGCGGATCTGAAAGCTGCCGGAGAGCATCGTTCGCACAAGTACTTTCCGCTCCAACACCTACGGCATCGGGATGATGCAAGGCCGCCTTCTGCAGCCACACCGCCCGGAGCCGCCGTGGATCGACGTCGAAGGTCGGTTCAAGACCGAGCACGGCGAAGGGATTGGCGCGAGGATCGGCGTCCATTGGTGGCGAGCATACTCCCAATCGGCACGGCTTATCGGCGAATCAGGCCGCCGCGGCACCGCGAACCCGCCAGGCCAGCAAATCAACAGTCCGACCAGAATCTCAAGGTTGTGCGGTTGACACGGTGAAAAACCTGTATGCTGCCGTGTTGACCGCACCACTGACCGTCAGTCCACTGCGCGTCGAGACATCATCAGCCACGCATGAAGCACATGCACGAAGTGGCACGACCTGGCCTAGGAGGCCAGACATGTTCAAGCTCTTTGTCGGAAATCTCAATTATCGTACGACGCCAGATGGCCTTCGCGAAATCTTCTCGGCTCACGGAGAGGTGCTGGATGTGTTCATCGGAACCGATCGCGAGACCGGCCGCTCGCGCGGCTTCGGCTTCGTGACCATGGGCTCGAAGGAAGCTGGTCAGGCTGCCATCGAGAACCTCAACGGTAAGGACTTCGAGGGTCGCGCCCTTGTCGTCAACGAGGCTCAGCCCCGCGCTCCGCGTCCGGGTGGCGGCTTCGGTGGCGGCGGCGGTGGCGGCGGCGGCGGTCGTGGCTTCGGCGGCGGTGGCGGCGGCGGTGGTCGCGGCTTCGGCGGCGGTGGCGGCGGCGGCGGCCGTGGCTTCGGCGGCGGCGGTGGTGGCCGTGGTGGCGACTTCGGCGGTGGCCGTGGTGGTCGCGACGGTGGCCGCGACGGCGACCGCGAGCGCGGCGATCGCCGCTTCAACGACGGCGACTGGTGATCATCACCTCGCGCGTCGCTTGACGCTCCAAATCAACAACGACTCCGCGCACGCTTCGGCGTGCGCGGTTTCTTTTGCGGGGTACGCAACGCCCATGTGATCCGGTGACTGCGCCAAGCGCGCCCGTCCCAGCAAGCGCCGTGCGCCAATGGAAAAACCCGCCGCAGCTGCGACGGGCTTGATGAACAGAACCTCATGAACAGAACCTAGAGAGCTCTTCGGATCCGACCGACGTGACCATTCAATCCGGGGTTGGTCGAGTCCGATCGTCCTCATCACGAGGCCGACCTGCGGAACCTCCAGCACTCGATCCGCCGGAACCAGCACTCGGGCCGCTGCCCATTCCCGGTCGCGGACCAGATCCGTAACCACTCCCCCCCGACGGAGGACGCGAGGAGGATCGGAACTGCCCGCCGCTCGAACTCGTTCCGCGGGGACCGAATGATGAACCAGAGGCCGGACCCGATCCGAACGACGGGCCGCCGGCACTGCCGCCACCAGCGCTGCCCGATCCGCCGAACCCAGCACCGCGCGGACCTCGATTGAAGCCGCGCCTTACGTTGCCGCTGGCACCGCCCCCGCCGCCGCGGATGTTGCCGGCGCGTCCGCCGCCTTGGCGGTTGAAGTGCGGCCCGAACGGCCCCTGCCGCGTCTCCTTCGCCAGCTTCGCCGCCTGGCCCTTCTTCATCACCTCGTTGATCGTGAGCGTCTTGCCCAGCAAGCGCTTGCCCTGGGTGGCCTTGACCGCCGCGCGCCCGATCTCTGGATCGCGCACCATGATGATGGCAAAGCCCTTCGGCTTGCCGCTCTTGGTGTCGTTCACCAACACCGCATCCTCAATCGTGACGAACGGCGAGAACAATTCTCTCACCTGCTCGATCTTGACTCGCGGATCGAGATTTCCCACGTAGATCTTGAACATCGGCACGGCGGTGACTCCCGAGGGCCTAGCTGGAGAGCGTCGCCGAACTCGGCTCCGCTCGAGATTCCATGTCTTCCGAGGACGAGGAATCGAACACGACTGTGATGGTGCGGACTCAGCCCGCAACCTTAGCGTAGCAGGTTCTCGACGCCTGTTGTCGAAGTCAGAGGCACGGAGCCCAGGCCAACAGTCACGCGCTCGAGTCTTCGGTCAATCGATGCAAGCGACGAACTCTTGCAGGAAAGTCATCGGAAACTCGGGCGCGCAACAGGAGCCGTCCGGAGGGATTCGCCGGATTCAACGACGGAACTCTGTCGGAAAAAAGAAAGAGCCCTGCCAGGTTTCCCTGGCAGGGCTCATCAAGTCGGCGATAACCTACTTTCCCGCTTAGCAGTATCATTGGCGACAAGGGCTTAACTTCTGTGTTCGGGATGGGAACAGGTGTGACCCCTTGTCTATGGTCACCGACAAATCCTGAGGCAACGTTTCCGTTGCGTCAGGCGAAATGTGCAATTGTCTTAGAAATCGTACCAGATCTGAGCCCTGGCGACTCCAGTCCCGACCAGATGGCATTGCCACCCGTTACGGAAACCGGTAGACGCGACAAAGTCTTTGACCGTTAGTACCACTTAGCTGAACGGATTTCTCCGCTTACACATGTGGCCTATCAACCTTGTAGTCTTCAAGGGGTCTCAAAGCAACACTTATCTTCGGGTGGGCTTCTCGCTTAGATGCTTTCAGCGATTATCCCTGCCGCACGTAGCTACCCAGCTGTGGACCGAGCGGTCCAACTGGCACACCAGGGGTGCGTCCAACCCAATCCTCTCGTACTAAAGTTGTCTCCCGTCAATGTTGCAACGCCCACGACAGATAGGGACCGACCTGGCTCACGCCGGTCTGAACCCAGCTCGCGTACCACTTTAATGGGCGAACAGCCCAACCCTTGGGACCGCCTTCAGCCCCAGGATGTGATGAGCCGACATCGAGGTGCCAAACCGCTCCGCCGCTATGGACGCTCGGGAGCGATCAGCCTGTTATCCCCGGGGTACCTTTTATCCGTTGAGCGACGACCCTTCCACACGGGATCGCCGGATCACTAGAGCCCTCTTTCGAGAGTGCTTGCCCTGTCTGGCTCGCACTAAAGCTGGCTTATGCTCTTGCACTCTTGGCGCGGTTTCCAACCGCGCTGAGCCAACCTTTGCACTCCTCCGTTACTATTTGGGAGGAGACCGCCCCAGTCAAACTGCCCGGCATGCAGTGTTCCCTGCCCAGTTTCATGGGAATCAGGGTTAGACCACGAATGCGCTCAGGGTGGTATTTCACCTTAGCCTCCATCCGGACCGAAATCCGAACTTCAAAGGCTCCCACCTATGCTACGCAGAACAAATCCATGATCACTGCAAGCGTACAGTAAAGGTCCACGGGGTCTTTCCGTCTTGCTGCGGGTAGGCGGCATCTTCACCGCCACTACTATTTCACCGAGTCGGTCGTGGAGACAGTGCTCCAGTGATTACGCTATTCATGCGCGTCGGAACTTACCCGACAAGGAATTTCGCTACCTTAGGACCGTCATAGTTACGGCCGCCGTTTACCGGCGCTTCGGTCGCTAGCTTCGCTTTCGCTAACCAGCTCCCTTGACGTTCCGGCACCGGGCAAGCGTCACACTGTATACGTCCTCTTGCGAGTTAGCACAGTGCTGTGTTTTTGATAAACAGTTCCCAGAGCCTTTTCTCTGCGCCCTCTCTTGCGAGTAGGGCCCCCTTATCGCGAACTTACGGGGTTAAATTGCCTAGTTCCTTCACGACCGTTTTCTCGAGCGCCTGAGGCTATTCGCCACGCCCACCTGTGTCAGTTTTGGTACGGACTGCATGGTTGTATCCGAACGGTTTTTCTTGGAACTTCTCTGCCCAACATCGGCCTCAAGGGCCTGGACGCTTCACTGTCCCGTTGAGCTTTGAAATTCGTCACGTCGGCGTGACCTTCCATACAGGTTACGGAATGTTGACCGTATGTCCATCGACTACGCTTGTCAGCCTCGTCTTAGGCTCCGACTAACCCTGGGCGGAATTACCTTCCCCAGGAAACCTTGGGCTTACGGCGATGGAGATTCTCACTCCATTTATCGTTACTCAATCTGGCATATTCACTTGCTATCGCTCCACAAACCCTTGCCGGGAAAGCTTCACAGCTGATAGCAACGCTCCCCTACCACTGACATAGTCAGTCCACAGCTTCGGTTCGAACCTTATTCCCGATAATTATCGGCGCCGGATTCCTCGACTAGTAAGCTGTTACGCACTTTTTAAATGGTGGCTGCTTCTAAGCCAACATCCTAGCTGTCACAGCAATCCGACTACCTTTCTAACTTAGATTCGATTAGGGACCTTAGCTGGTGGTCCGGGTTGTTTCCCTTTTGACCACGAAGATTATCCCTCGTAGTCTTACTCCCGTGCCTGCCAAGTTGGTATTCGGAGTTTGATTAGACCGGATAGGCGGTGTGCCCTCCAAATCCATTCAGTAGCTCTACCCCCAACTTGTGATACACGAGGCTAGTCCAAAAACTATTTCGGGGAGAACGAGATATCTCTGGGTATGATTAGACTTTAACTCCTCCCCACAGGTCATGCCAGAACTTTTCAACGTTCACGGCTTCGGTCCTCCAGGAGGTATTACCCTCCCTTCAACCTGCCCATGGGTAGATCACCGCAGTTTCGCGTCTACCCCCTACGACTACACGCCCTTTCAAGACTTGGTTTCCCTTCGGCTGCGCCGGGGTTCGGCTTAGCCTTGCCGTAGAGAGTAACTCGCCAGATCATTATGCAAAAGGCACGCTGCTACCCTTACGGGCTGCAACCGCTGTGTAAGCATGTGATTTCAGGTTCTTTGAACTCCCCTTATCGGGGTTCTTTTCATCATTCAGTCGCCTTACTGGTTCACTATCGGTCGTCAAGGAGTACTTAGCCTTGGAGGGTGGTCCCCCCGTGTTCAGGCCGGATTTCACGAGTCCGACCCTACTCTAGGGCTAACCAGCTTCTGCACTACAGGACCATCACCTTCTGTGGTTGGCCATTCAATGCCATTCGCGCAGTCTGCTGGCTGATCCGCGTTCGCTCGGCGCTACTGACGGAGTCGCTGTTGCTTTCCTTTCCTCTCGCTACTAAGATGTTTCAGTTCACGAGGTTCGCTTCATACGGCCTATACATTCAGCCGTAGATGACTCATAAGAGCCGGGTTGCCCCATTCGGAAATCCCAGGATCATAACTTGGTTACCAGTTCCCCTGGGCTTATCGCAGGTTCCTACGTCCTTCATCGCCTCTTGACGCCAAGACATCCATCACATGCCCTTAATGACTTGATCGCGTCTACCGAGTGCCGTATCGGATGATTGCTCATTCGAACCGGTTCGGTTTGGATCACGACCCCGCTTGCATAACGGGGTCACAAGCCTTGCAGTGTTTGTCCTGCTCAGCTCGCAGTCGCTCAGGTGCTCATATCTCGGTACGATTACTCACTGCGCGCTCCGCGACGTTCACTCGACTTGCTGGGGTTTCCAGCGCATCTCGAGAACTCGAGGCCGCGCAGTATCGCGACAATTTGCACGCTTCTTCACTTGTCAAAGATTCGCTCCGCAGTCCTCGTCGCTTGCGCGGCTTGAACTGTGGAGGGGCAATGATAGCCATTTCGAAGATGCTGTCAACGCCCTTGAGCGCGTGGGGTGCAAATTTTCTCGCATCATCTTTTCGGGGGGCGTTTCGGCCCCTCTAGACATGGTTATGCGCGCCATTTCGTCCTGAGAGCCCCAGTTCTGGCTCCATCCGGACGACTTATCCACATAGAACCCAAAAGAAAGGAGGCGCCAAAGGCGCCTCCTGATGCGATTGAGTTCTGATAGCCATCGCTGGCTGGTCACGCCGCCGCGATGACGGTCCGAGTTCAGCCCTGCGGGCCGTACTTCGGATCACCATCACGGCCGCCACCCGATCCGGAGCCCGTTGGGCCCTTCGGCGCGTCACCCTTGGGCGCATCCGACTTGGTTCCATCCTTGTCGGAGCCCTTCTTGGCCTCGGCATCGGACTTCGCCAGCTCGATCTCATCCTCGAAGTCGAGACGGAGCGGATGACCCAGCTCGTCCTTCGGGATTCGGATCTCGTAGCGATCGCCGAGCGCGTTCTGCACGACAGCGACGGCGCCGGGGCGCCGGTCGGTACCGCCACGCTCGATCGACGGGTCGGCGTAGACATCGACCAGGAAGTAGCCGGTGTCGAACTCGACGCCGTCACGCGTGCGCCCGCCGCCGATCGAATCGCCGGGCTGAATCGTGAGACGCTCGCGACGACGCTCACCGTCGTAGTAGCGGAAGATCTCGACGGTGGCCTGACCGGTGCCGAGGCGTCCCTCCCCTGCCTGCGCATCGACGACGAAGAAGGCGATGGGCGGAGACACGCGGAACGGCTCGCTCCACCCAGACGTTGCGCTCGCAAGCGTGAACGGCTCGCCGAGCTTCTTCTGCGACTCCACGAGCAGCGCGCCGTTCGTGAAGAACGGGTTGTAGACCTTGGCGACGGCGCGGTAGCGGTACTGCTCGCCGGCGCTGACTCCGATGTCGTGCGCCCACACCACAAGCTGGTCCGCCGTGGTGACGTCGCTCGACGCGGCCTGGGTCGTCTTCACAGCGGACGCCGAGACGCCAGACGCCTCGAGCTTCTTCGCGAGCGACTCCTCGGCGCCGGAGACCTTCTTCTCGAGGTCCTTGAGCGTCTTGGTGAGCTTGATGCGGCGCTCCTTGTTGGCCGCCTCGCCGGGGTTGTTCTTGCCCCCGCTCATGCCGCCGCCAAGTCCGCCGCCGCCGCCGAGACCGCCGCCGGGACGACCGAGTCCGCCGCCACTGCCCCCACCACCGCCGCGGTTGCGTTCCTCGTCCTTCTTGCGCTCGTCCTCGCGCTTCTTGTCTTCCTTCGAGGTGTCCTCGAGGGGACCGCCGATGCTCTCGAGCTCTTCCTTGATGCGCTTGGCATCGATGGTGCGCTTGTTCAGTTCCTTCCGGAGACGGCGGATCTCGTCGTCGAGCTTTGCCTTCTCGGGATCGTCGCTGCGCGCGTCGGTATCCGAGGCGCCCTCGGTGAGCAGGAGCGCGGGGGAGAAATTGCCCCGCTTCGTGGCGTAGAAGTCGGGCTGGAGCAGCTGACGCTGGTTCGCCTTGTCGGTCAGGTAGTTGAACGCCGAATCGCGGAGACCCGCATCGGCGCCCTTCGCAAGCTCGGGACGGAACGAGAACTGGCCAGGCAGCGGCGTGACCATGGTCAGCTCGCCCCAGGAGCCGTTGTCGAGCTTGCGCTCACGCTCGAACTCGATGTCGATCACGAACAGCGTGCTGCGGTACCAGAACCCAGGGATCTGGGCGCCGCGGGCGGAGGACGCAAGTTCCTCACGCAGCGTCTTCGCGTCGATCACGGCGCTCGGAATCGTCCAGTTGATGTCGAACGGGCCGCTGCTGCTGCTGAAGCGCTTCTTCAGGTCAGGCTGCTGGTCGAGGACGGAGGCCTCGATGGTGTCCGAGACCTGGATGGTCGAGCGCATCGCGAGCGCGGGGAAGCGCGGATCGTGAAACGGCTGGCCGACCGTCGCGCCTTCGGACTGGAGCACGCTCGCGAGCGCAGCCTCGATCCGGGGGAGGTCTGACTGCGGCGCAACGGAACCGCCGAGCGCGGCGGCGTACTTGTCGGCCTGCGGCTTGAGGCGGTCACCGAGCTTCTCGTCGATCGAGGGCGCGGGCTGCTCGAGCTTCTGGGCGAGCGACTGCGTGCGCGTCGCGAGCGCCTCGTCGATCTCGCTGGGCGCGGCGTCGCGTCCGTCGAGCTTGACGTTGTTGTGCGTGCCCAGCACCTGCCAGGCGATCACGCTGAAGAAGACTGCGCCTGCAGCGCCGAGAACGAGCTTCTCGATGTGCTGCTCGATGAACGGGATTCCCTTGTTCTTCATGCTCAATCCAGTCGTGAATCGGTTGATCGACTTGCGTCGGGGTGCTTTCGGGTGGGTTGACTCGCGTCTCACATGCCTTGCGCGGCGTCCGCGGGAGCGGCGCCGTCGGCGCCCGCCACGGGAGCCGAGGTGATGCCGAGCGCGGTGCGCACGGAGACCGGCATGTGCTTCGCGGTCCAATCGCGGAACCAGATGGACTCGATGGTGGCGGTGACCTGGCTCACCGGCTCGGGGCCGAAGAGGAAGCCGGCGCGCGCCGCGACGAACGGGTCGGCGGGCGCGAGTCGGACATTGGTCACCGTCATGAAGTTCTGCGCGGCGAGCGCGTCGAAGATCCGGGGAAGCTTCGAGGTCTCGGCGATGAAGTTCACCTCGGCGAGGCGCACGTCGTAGACGCCGTTGCTCACGCGACCCGTGAAGCGCTTGGAGTAGTCGAGTTTCGCCTCCTGCTTGGGATCGACGGAGGGTTCACCAACCGCGATCTCCGTGGCCGGAGCCGCGCCGTCGGCGGGAGCACCCTCGGCCGGCGCGCCTTCAGCCGGCGCGCCCTCACTGCCCATCTGTGCGGCCTCGCCCGAACCCGCGGCGACCACGGCCTCCATCGGGAGCACGCGGAGACTGACGAGCTGCTTGACCGGCGACTGCAGCACCGAACCCGCGGAGCGGTTCGCAGCGTTGAAGGCGCGCATCACGTCGGTCGCGACCCAGAGCTTCCACTGGAGGTCGTACAGCGCGGCATCCTGGGCTGCGGCGTCGCTGGCCTTCTTGTAGAGACCCGTGACCGAGGCGCGCGAGGGGACCTCGAAGGCCGAGATGTCGGCGTAGAGCGAGATCTTCTTGGCAGCCTCGGTGTACTCGGCGATACGGACCTTGCCGAGATGCTTGTCGAGCTGGGCGGTCTGGTCGGCGTTGAGCTTGGCACGCGACTCTTGCTTGAGGTCGCCCTGCACATAGCGCTGCTCGGCGGCTTCGATGGCGCGGGCGACGATCTCCGAGGCCGGCGGCGAGCCGGCACGGGCTTCCTCGAGAAGCTTCGCGTACCCGGCGGCGATCGCATCCGCGACCTTGAAGCGGACCTGCTCGGCGACCGAGTTCGACTTCGCGTCGTACTTCGGGAAGACGCTGGCGTCGACGGCGGGACGATGCTTGGGATCCGCATCGGCGCCGTTGTTGAAGGCGCGGGCCTTCGCGTAGACATCCGAGGCGTCCTTCGAGTACTTCTCGAGGGCGGCGCCGAACTGCTCAACGACCTTCTCAGTGGCGACCGTGTCGAGCTCGACGGCTTCGCCGCCGGGCACAGGGAGGCTCACCTTGGAGTTGCTTGCGGCGGTGAGGTCGTTGTAGACCTGCGCGCGGCGCTGGGCTTCCTCACGAACGCCGGAGCCCATCATGTCGGCGGCGAAGTACGCACCGACGGGCACGACCACGACCAGCGCGGAAAAGACGACCGCGAGGGTGTTGCCCTTGGCGAAGCCGACGACGGTCTGGAGTTGCTTTGGAAGTTGTGCTGCCATCACTGAGCCTCCGCGGCCGGAGCTGCCGCCGCGACTGGTTCCCTGAACTTGATCACGAAGGTCACCTTGCCGACATGGACGGTGCTATTGGGCGGGTAGATGCCGGGACGACCCGGGATCGGCGCCAGCTTGTCGAGATCGATCTTGGACGGATTGTCCGCCGCGCCTGCCCCGGCGTTGCCGCGGTTGAAGCCGGCGCCCGCGCCACCGGGGCGGTAGTCCGGATCCTTGGGAGCGTCGGCGGTGAAGCCGCCAGTCGATCCGGCGCCACCGAGGAGGCCGCCGGGACGCTTGATCTGGCCTTCACCACTCGGCGCGCGCTTGCCGGTGACGCCACCGACGCTGCCGCTGCCGGCATCACCGGCACTGAAGCCACCGCCGAGCTGGGGATCGTCGGGCGTGTTCGCGCCGCCGCCGGCCGAGGTGGTCCCACCGCCGCCTCCCGACCCCTCCGCTTCCGCGGTGAGGGAGCCATCGGCACCCACCTTGAGGTCGACGATGGACGCCGTGTTCGGCTGGATGTTCTCGATCGTGTAGGGAACGCTCGGGCGATCCTTGTTCTGGTCGAGCCACTGGCAGACGGTGGCGCCGAGATGACCCTGCTTGTCGATGCCGACGAACTCGACGTTCATCGTGACTTCGATGGTGCGCTCGCCCTTGTCGTTGATCTTGTAGATGCCCGCGAGATCGCGGAGCACGGTCTGCTGACGCGGACCGGCCTCGACGAGCTTCTTGAGGTCATCGCCGACTGCAACCTTGTCGTTGCCCGCGGCGACCGCGGAGACCGCGTCGTGCACGAGGAACGGCCAGATCTCGCGGTCGTCGACGAGCGCGAGCATGTTGGTCGCGGTCGCGCCGACATCGGCGGCGAGGCCCTGCACCCGGGTCTGGAAGCCCTTGGCGGAGGACAGCGTCGCCTCGGCGCGGTTGATCGCGTCGCGGCTCGCCACGGAGCCGTTGTCGATGATGTTGCGGACGAACATCAGGCCACCGGCGGCGCAGGCCACCGCGGCCGCAGCGGCGAACCAGCGGGTCTTCTTGGCCCAGACCTGCTGGCGGACGCTCTCGACAGGAAGGAGGTTGATCTCGATGGTCGCGAGGCCAAGACCCTGCAGCGCGAGGCCGTAGGCAGTGGCGAAGTTCACGGTGTGTGCGGCGAAATCGGCCGCTTCCGGACCCTCGACGACGATCTTGGAGTACTGGTCGAGGCGCTCGACCTCGAGTTCGAGGCGCATGCCGAGGAACTTGC
>JBMOGJ010000056.1:0-19426 GCA_049318425.1 Phycisphaerales bacterium
TGCGCTCGTCGAAGACCGTCGTGTGGAACGGCCCGATGGGCGTGTTCGAGATGCCGCCGTTCGACGCCGGCACGCGCGCGGTGGCCGACGCGGTGGTCGCTGCGACCGCCGATGGCGCGACGACGATCGCCGGCGGAGGCGACACCGCGGCGGCGGTCGAGGAGTTCGGCGTGGCCGAGCGGCTCTCGCATGTCTCGACGGGTGGCGGCGCGAGCCTCGAGGTGCTCGAGGGCAAGCATCTCGTGTGCCTCGACGCGATCGATGACGCCGCGGGAAATCACGCGGCGCGATGAGCGCGGCGACGAATCCATCCCAGAGCGCTCCGACGGCGCGGCGCGTGATCGTGATCCTCGGTCCGACGGCCGGTGGCAAGAGCGACCTCGCGATGGAGCTCGCGCGCCGGCTCGGTGGCGAGCTGGTGTCGGCCGACTCGATGCAGGTGTACCGCGGCATGGACATCGGCACCGCGAAGCCGACCGCGGCCGAGCGTGCGGAGGTCCCCCACCACGCGATCGACCTCGTCGACGCGACCGAGGAGGGTTTCACCGTCGCGAAGTGGCTCGCGGTCGCGGATCAGGCCATCGCGGACATCCAGGCGCGCGGGCGGGTGCCGATCGTGGTGGGCGGGACGAACCTCTACATCCGGGCGTTCCTCGAGGGGCTCGACGAGGCGCCCGCGGCCGACGCTGCGTTTCGCGCGGCGCTCGAGGCGGTGGCGAGCGAGGAGCTCCATGCGCGGCTCGCGGCGCAGGACCCCGCGGCGGCCGCGCGGCTGCATGTGAACGACCGGCGGCGCGTGATCCGCGCGCTCGAGATCGCGCACGCCACCGGCGAGACCGCGACCGAGCGGCGCACGGCGTGGGACGAGGCGGGCGTGTCGCCGCGGCGCGACGACCTGTTCACCGTGATCCTCGACTGGCCGGTCGAACTCATCAACCGCCGCATCAACGCGCGCGTGAAGCGCATGTTCGAGGCGGGCTTCGTGGCGGAGGTCGCGGCGCTCGTCCGCGCGGGCGGCGTCTGCCAGCAGGCGCGCGCCGCCTGCGGCTACGAGGAGCTGATCGAGGCGATCGGCGACGGCACGCGTCCGCCGCGCGGCAAGGACCTCGAGGATGCGGCGGAGCGCACCAAGATCCGCTCGCGACGGCTGGCGAAGCAGCAGCGGACGTGGCTCAAGCGTTTTCGCGCGCTTCAGCCGGGAATCGCGATCGGGTGCGACGAGACGAGCGGCGTGCCGGCGATGGCCGATGCGTGCGTCGCGGCGCTCGAGCGTTGCTGAGCTGCCGCGCGAGCGCGCACACACGTGCACGCAGTGCACGCACGCGGTGCACGCACGCAGCCGCGCCGCCGCGCACGCATGCGCGCGAACGCTTGCGTGCGCGCTCGCGCGGCGCGCGCGTGTACACGCAGTTCCGCGTGCGTGCAAGCGCACGCGCATCGCGACCCGAAACCCGAAACTCGGGAGCGCCCCGCTTGACTTCGACGGGCGCTCTCCTTTATTTCCCCGACTGACGCTCATCGACGGAGGCGAACCCTGCCGATGACGCGCCGCACGCACAACCAGGGGAAGAGACCACCACGATGGCCGCAAAGAAGAAGACCTCCACCCGAACCACCCGCCGACCCGCCGCCGCCGCTGCTGCTGCGAGCGAGGGCCCCTCCGTCATCGCGGATGGCTCCGCCCTCGTGATCGTCGAGAGCCCCGCGAAGGCGAAGACGATCGAGAAGTACCTCAGGGATCTCGGCCACTTCGTCGTGGAGGCGAGCAAGGGACACATCCGCGATCTGCCCGAGCGCGCGGAGAAGAAGGCCGCCGACCCCGCGGCTCCGAAGAAGCCGCGCGCCAAGAAGGGCGAGCCCAAGAAGCCGGCCGAGCCGAAGCCGATGGACATCCCGGGCGTCGACATGCAGTCGTTCGCCACCACCTACGTGGTCACGCCCGACCGGCGCGACCTGGTGTCGAAGCTGCGCCGCCTGAAGAAGGGCGCGAGCGACGTCTGGTTCGCCACCGACTTGGACCGCGAGGGAGAGGCCATCTCGTGGCACATCGCCGAGGTGCTCGACGTCGATCCGGCGGCGGCGAAGCGCGTGGTCTTCAACGCGATCACCAAGAGCGCGATCAAGGAGGCGTTCGAGCATCCGCGCCCGATCAACATGTCGCGCGTCAATGCGCAGAACTCGCGCCGCATCCTCGACCGCATCGTGGGCTACGGCATCTCGCCGCTCCTGTGGCGCATCATGCGCCAGGGCGGCCTGAGCGCCGGACGCGTGCAGACGGTGGCCGCGCGCCTGATCGTCCAGCGCGAGCAGGAGATCCGCGAGTTCATCCCGACCGAGTCGTGGGACGTGCTGGTGCGCGTGACGCCCGACATGGCGAAGCGCGGTGCGGTCGCGAAGGCGATCGCCGAGTTCCTCGAGCGCCGCGACGAGAAGGGCAAGTCGCCGAGCCAGAAGGAGCGCCTCGCGTTCCTGTCCAGGCAGGGTGCGCTCGAGGCGAAGCTGGTCGAGGTCGGCGGCCAGGACTTCTTCATCGAGGCCGATGCCGACGCGTCCAACCCGCCCGACCTCTCGGCGCTGGTGCGGAGCGCGGTCGAGGCGGCCGGTCTCGAGCGCGTCGAGATCTCGACGCGGCGCGACCCGAAGGGCAAGGGCGCGGCGAAGTTCGTGCGCACGGTGTCGGGCACCATCGGGGCGGGCGTGACCTACCGCGTGGCCAGCATCGAGACCGAGCGCAAGTCGCGCCGGCCGATCCCCCCGCTCAAGACCAGCACCCTGCAGATGGCGGCGTCGAGCGAGCTCGGCTTCTCGACCGACCGCACGATGCGCATCGCGCAGCAGCTCTACGAAGGCGTGGACCTCGGCGGCGACCGCGTGGGTCTCATCACCTACATGCGTACCGACTCGACGCACATCGCCGGCGAGGCGCTGCACGCGGCGCGGGACCTGATCCGTCGCAACTACGGCGACCAGTACCTGCCGGAGAAGCCCCACTTCTACGCGTCGGGCGGGAACGCGCAGGAGGCGCACGAGGCGATCCGCCCGACCGATCCGTTCCGCCTGCCCAACGCGGTGCGCGGCGCGCTGAGCGAGGAGCAGTACCGCCTCTACGAGCTGATCTGGCGGCGCTTCGTCGCGTGCCAGATGGCGGCGAAGCAGTACGACCTCACCACGGTGCGGCTCGAGCGCAGCGACCGCCCGACGGGCGCCGTGGTGCGCGCCTCGGGCAGCGTGGTGGTGTTCGACGGCTACCTGAAGCTGGTCGAGGACATCTCCGAGGACGACGAGGAGGCCACCTTCCCCGCGCTCGCCGAGAAGCAGGAGCTCGCGGCGGTGTCGGTCGACGGCCTGCAGCGCTTCAGCTCGCCGCCGGCGCGCTACTCCGAGGCGTCGCTCGTCAAGGAGCTCGAGTCGCGCGGCATCGGCCGTCCCAGCACCTACGCCTCGATCGTGAACACCATCGAGGCGCGCGGATACGTGGAGCAGAAGTCGCGGCGGTTCTTCGCGACGCCGCTCGGCGAGGCGGTCGTTTCGATGCTGGTGGCGGGATTCCCCCTGCTCTTCGACTACGAGTACACGAAGCTCATGGAGGAGCGGCTCGACAAGGTCGAGGCGAACACCGAGGACTGGCGCGCCATCCTGCGCGAGATCAAGGGCATGCTCGAGGGCGCGACGCTCGAGGAGTGCTTCGCCCGCATGCGCGAGGTGCCGCTGTTCCGCTGGTCGCGGTACGCGTGCCCGAAGTGCGGCAAGCGCACGAAGGAACGCCTCGGCGGCGGGCGCTGGTTCCTGTCCTGCTCGGGCTACCCCGACTGCGACTTCGCGTCGCGGCTCAACGAGGACGGCGAGCCGGTGAGCGACGTGGCGCTCGACATGGTGTGCCCCGTCGACGGCTCGGCGATGGTGCTGCGCAGCGGCAAGTTCGGCAAGTACATCTCGAGCGTGAACTACCCCGCGGTGAAGTTCGTGGTGCGGCTCGACAAGAAGGACAAGGTCGTGCTGCCGAGCGCGCCGCCGCTCCAGGATCCCGAGGTCGTGTGCACCAAGTGCGGCAAGCCGTGCAACGTGCGCGACGGCAAGCGCGGTCCGTGGCTCGGCTGCAGCGGGTTCCCAAAGTGCCGCGGCCGCGCGGACTGGAAGGGCCTCGGCGAGGCGAAGCAGAAGGCGCTGCTCGAGGCGCTCGCCGCGCATTCGGCTGCGAACGCGCCGGCGACGCTGCGGCGGCGCGACGGGCGCGCGATCGAGGGCGGCGTGCCCGTGCAGGACCTGATCCTGCCCGAGAGCGTCGTCACGCTGCCGGTGCACGCGGATGCCGAGCGCGAGGCGTCGGGCGCGATGACCGCCGAGGCGGTGCTGTCGCCGTATCGGTCTGCGGAGTCGATCGCGGCGCGCGTGCTGGTCACGCTCAAGACGGCGAAGAAGCCCTCGGCGAAGTCGGCGTGAGCCGGCGCTGAGGCGCGGTGGACGTCGGCGAGCGCGCGTGACAACGCGTGCTCGCCGCGCGTCCGGTCGCGCGCCTGCCGCGACGCGTTTGGTACGCTCTCGGGATGAGCGATTCCGCGTCGGGTGTGCCTTCCGCCTCCTCCTCTCCGAACGGGGACGAGATGCTGCGCGCCCTGCGCGCGCGCGGCGGCGGCGACGCGGCCCTGGGCATCGAGCGCGCGGCGGGCGGACTGCTCGAGGCGATGGTCGCGCGGCAGCGGACCTTCGACGAGGTGGCCGCCGACCTCAAGGCCCGCCGCGACAAGGCGCGCATCGCCCACGACAAGCAGCTCGCGCAGATCCGCACGCGCCGCACCGCCGACTCGGCCACGGCCGTCGCCGCCCACGAGGCGATGGTGGCCGCCGCCGAGCTCGAGCGCGACGACCGCGTGCAACGCGCGGCCGAGGCGACCGAGAAGCGTCTCGAGGAGCTGCAGGTCCAGCACGACGAGGAGCTGGTGCGACTCAAGCAGAAGCTCGAGGAGAGCATCCTCATGGCGGAGGCGTGGCGCGAGGCGGGCGAGGAGACCGAGCGCAAGCGCGCGCGCGACTTCACCGACCGGCTCGCGAAGGAGCTCGCCGAGGCGGCTGATCTCGAGAAGCAGGCGCGCGACTACCTGCGCAGCTGCCGGCTGGCGATTCCGCGCACCGCGGCGACCGTGGAGGAATCGACGGGGATGGCGGCGGACCAGGTCATCGTGCAGCGGCTCGCGAGCGCGCGCGAGCACCTCGATGCGATCCTGCGCACGACGACGGCGCGGCTGCTCTCGGGCGTGGTGCCCTTCGTGATCGGGGCCGCGGTGGTGGTCGGCGCCGGCGTGATCGGCGGCGCGGTGACGCTCTTCGACGAGCGCGCGTGGCAGAAGACGGCGATGTACTCGGCGGGCGGCGCGTTCGCCGTGGTGCTCGCGACGCTCATCGCGCTGCGGCTCGTGGCCGGCGGCGCGATGCGGCGCGTGTGGGGTCCGTTCCAGGCCGACCTCGCGGCGATCCGCAGCGCCAAGGAGCGCGCCGAGCGCGAGGCGGCCGCGCAGCGCGAGGCGACCCACGCGCGGCTGCTCGCGAAGGAACAGGCGGAGGAGGCCGAGGCCCACGCCAAGTACGACGGTCCGATCGCGGAGATCCCGCGCGCGCTCGAGCGCCGCATGCGCCGCGTGCAGGATGCGGGCGAGGCCGAGGTGTCGGCGGCGAAGGCCGAGCACCGCGCGCGCGTCGCCGCCGCCGAGCAGGCGCTGCGCGACGGCACGGCCGGCGCCGAGGCCGCTGCGGCGGCAGCCGAGGAGGCGGAGCTCGCGCGGGCCCGGGCCGAATCCGAGGAGATCGCCGCCGAGGAGGCGCGCCGGCTGCGCGAGGCGCGTGAGAACTGGATCGCACGGGCGACCGAGTCGCGGGCGCTGCTCCGGTTCGCCGAGGACGAGGACCCGCGCATCCACCCCGCATGGAGCGCGATGGACGAGCAGCGCTGCATCGCGACGCGCCGCGCGCCGTGGTTCCGCTTCGGGTCGATCGCGCTCGATCCGCGCGCGCAGCCGGGCGGCCTTCCGACCGAGCCCGAGCTGCAGGTCGAGATGCCCGCGCGCTTCACCGTGCCCGCGGCGCTCGGATTCCCGACGCGCGGAAACCTCGTCATCGAGACCACGCCGCAGACGCGGCTCCAGGCGCTGCGCGCGGTGCAGGCGCTGGTGGGCCGCGTGCTGGTGTCGATCCCGCCGTCGAAGGTGCGGTTCACCTTCGTCGACCCGGTCGCCCTCGGCGAGAGCTTCGCCGCGTTCATGCACCTCGGCGACGAGTTCGAGCAGCTGGTCGGCGAGCGCATCTGGACCGAGCCGCGCGCCATCGAGCAGCGGCTCGTCGACATCTCCGAGCACATGGAGACGGTGATCCAGAAGTACCTCCGCAACGAGTTCGAGGACATCGACGCGTACAACGAGGCCGCCGGCGAGATCGCGGAGCCGTACCGCTTCCTGGTGTGCGCCGACTTCCCCGCCAACTTCAGCGAGCAGGCGGCGTCGCGCATGACCTCGATCCTGCGCGCGGGCCAGCGCTGCGGCGTGCACGTGATCCTGCTGCGCGACCAGAAGACGGCGCTGCCCGACGGCATCCGCGCCGACGACATCGCCGAGAGCTGCATCGTGCTGCGCCCCGCCGAGGCTGCACCCGCGAAGGGCGCGGCCGCCCCTGCCGGCGACGCCACGCCGCGCGATCCCGCGGGCGCCTTCCGCATCGCGAACTCGCCGCTGTCGGCGCTGCCACTCACGCTCGACGTCCCGCTGCCCGACGAGCGGCTCATCCCCCTGCTTGCGCGCATCGGTCGCACCGCCAAGACGGCGGCGCGCGTCGAGGTGCCCTTCGACGCGATCGCGCCGAAGACGACCGCGACCAGCGACGCCTTCTGGTCGCTCTCGAGCGCGGGCGGGCTGCGCGTGCCGATCGGGCGCGCGGGCGCGACGCGCCTGCAGCAGTTCGCGCTCGGCGAGGGCACCAGCCAGCACGCGCTGATCGCGGGCAAGACGGGCTCGGGCAAGTCGACGCTGCTCCACGCCATCATCACCGGGCTCGCCACCTGGTACTCGCCGGACGAGGTCGAGCTGTGGCTCGTCGACTTCAAGAAGGGCGTCGAGTTCAAGACCTACGCCGAGTGCGGGCTGCCGCACGCGCGCGCGGTCGCGATCGAGTCGGACCGCGAGTTCGGCCTGAGCGTGCTCGAGGGCCTCGACGCCGAGCTCTCCCGGCGCGGCGAGCTCTACCGCGAGGCGGGCGTGCAGGACATCGCGGGCTTCCGCCGCGTGCGGCCGGGCGTGCGCATGCCGCGCGTGCTGCTCGTGATCGACGAGTTCCAGGAGTTCTTCCTCGACGACGACCGCGTGGCGCAGGGAGCGTCGATGCTGCTCGACCGGCTCGTGCGCCAGGGCCGTGCGTTCGGCATGCACGCGCTGCTCGGGTCGCAGACGCTCGGCGGCGCGTACTCGCTCGCGCGCAGCACGATGGGCCAGATGGGCGTGCGCATCGCGCTCCAGTGCAACGAGGCCGACTCGCAGCTGATCCTGTCGGACGAGAACCTCGCGGCGCGCCTGCTCTCGCGGCCCGGCGAGGCGATCTACAACGACGCCGGCGGGCGCATCGAGGGCAACAGCCCGTTCCAGGTCGCCTACCTGCCCGACGAGAAGCGCGACACCTGGCTCGGCGAGGCGGCGCGGCGCGCGGTCGGGCGGTACGACGAACTGCCGCGCATCGTCTTCGAGGGCGACGCGCGCGCGCCGATGAAGCTGAGTCCCGCGGTGCGCGGCGGCGCCAAGCCCGATCCGCGCGGCAACGTGCGGCTGTGGGTCGGCGAGGCGGTCGCGATCAAGGACCCGACCTGCGTGCGGCTCGCGCGCGCGGCGGGCGCGAACGTCGCGAGCATCAGCCCGCGCGACGACCAGTCGGTCGCGACGAGCGCGGCGATGCTGCTCGCGATCGCGCGCGAGGCGCCGGGCGCCGTGATCGATGTGTTCGACGGCACCCCCGCCGACGCGCCCGAGTTCGGCACGCTCGAGCGGATCGCCCGCGAGCACGGCGTCGAGGCGCGCTTCACGCCGTACCGCGAGATCGAGCAGCGACTGCTCGAGATCGCCGAGGATGTCGCGGCGCGCGGCGACGACCCCGGCCGGCCGCGGCGGTTCCTGCTCATCCACCAGCTGCAGCGCTACCGCGCGCTCCGCCGCAACGAGGACGACTTCTCGTTCGGCGCGAGCGATGCGCCGCCGACGCCCGACAAGATGCTCACCGGCGTCCTGAAGGAGGGTCCGTCGTCGGGCGTGCATGTGATCGTCGCCTGCGACACGCTGGCGTCGCTGCAGCGCGCGTTCGACCGCAACGCGATGCGCGAGTTCGACTGGAAGGTGCTCTTCCAGATGTCGCCGGCGGACTCGAGTTCGCTCATCGACTCGCCGGCGGCGAGCCGGCTGGGCAACAACCGCGGGCTCCTGCACTCGGAGGAGCTGGGGTTGTTGGAGAAGTTCAGGCCGTACGGAGTTTGAGCGGTCGCCGCTGCGGCGGCGACCTTTCGTCGCGACACGCGCGGGGTGGCCGCGTCGCCGCTGCGGCGGCTCGCGTGTTTGAGCGGTCGCCGCTGCGGCGGCTCCCTGTGGTGCTCGGTCGTCGGTTGCGTCGAGCCGTCAGCTGCCGAGCAGTTCGTCGAGGCGGCGCTCGCTGGCGGCGAAGGCGCGCGGGAGCTTGGGCGCGAAGCGGCTGATCTCGATCTCCTCCCACATGCGGCGGAGCGCGAGCTTCTCCGCGTGGGTGCGCGAACGCTCGCGCAGCGCCTCGCGCACGCGTGCGCCGAGCGGGGCGATCTCGTCGTCGACCGCGCGGTCGCGCGCCGCGCCGATCTCGCGCAGGCGCTCGAGGCGCGCGAGCAGCATGTTCACCAGCCGCAGGCGCTGCGAGAGCTCCTCGCGGTCGCACCCGTCGAGCGCGCGCAGCCCCGACGCGCCGAGCAGCTCCTCGAGCCGCGCGGCGACGCGCCCGCGCGGATCGCCGCCGGCGTCGGCGCGCACGCCGCGGAGCCGCGACTCGAGCTCGGCGGCGGTGGTGAGGATCGCGTGCAGCGCGCGCACCGTGTACGCGACGCGGTCATGCAGATCGCGCTCCGACGCGCGCTCGGCGGCGACGAACTCGGCCATCGATCGCGGCACCCGCGGCAACTCGCCGACCACCGCCGATGCGACCAGCCGCGCGACGAGGCTCACGCCGTCGATCTCGCCCGCATGCGCGCACAGCGCGAGCAGCGACTCGCACACCGGGTCGTAGGCGACATGGTGCTCGACCGCCCCGCGGATCTCGCGCGAGAGCATGGACGCCACCGCGACGGCATGCGCGGCGCGCGCCTCGGCGGCGCCGTCGACGACGCGCAGCGCGGTGCGGATTCCGCCGGCCTCAATGCCGTCCCCACCGCCGTCCTCCCGCTCGCGCACCAGCGCCGGATACCCGGTCAGCGCGATGCCCGCGCGCCGATAGGCGAGCGACTCCGGGATCGGCGCGTCCGGCATCTGCTCGACGCGCTCCCGCTCGATGAGCGCGATCGGGTCGGTGCTGCGATCGACCGACGCGCGGAGGCGGTCGCGCGCGACCAGCGCGAACTTCCGCGCGAGTTGGGTCAGGTCGCGCCCGACGCCGAGCACGCGGCCGTCGGCATCGACCACCGAGAACCGCATCGCGAGATGCGCCGGCAGCAGGTCCTCGCGGAAGTCGCCGGGCGTGATCTCCGCCTGCGCGACCGACCCGAGGTGCCGCGCGAGCCGCGCCTTCAGCGAACCCTTGCCGAACTCGATCGACTCGACCGCGCCCTGCACGACCTCCTCGATGGGGAACAGGCGCACCCGCAGGTGCTTGGGCAGCGAGCGGATCAGCGCCTCGATCTTCTCGGCGAGCAGGCCGGGCACGAGCCACTCGAAGGGCGCGGGGTCGAGCACCGCGAGCGCCTCGACCGGCACGCGCGCGGTCACGCCGTCGGCGGCGTCCTCTGGGTTGTGCGCGTAGTCGAGCGGGAGCGCGAGCGACTCGACCGCGAGCTGCCGCGGGAAGTCGTGGGCGTCGACCCGAAGCGCGCCGTCGCGCACGAGGTCCTCGTCGCGCATCACGAGCCGGTGCGGATCGGTCGCCTCGACCTGCCGCCGCCAACGCTCGAAGCTGGGCGTGGAGTGGACATCCTTCGGCACCCGCTCGTCGTAGAACGCGAACGCGGCCTCCTCCTCGAGCAGCAGTCCGCGCCGGCGCCCGCGCGCCTCCTCCTTCTCAAGCTCGTCGCGCAGGGCGCGGTTCTCGGCGAGGAACGCACCCTCGGTGCGCGCGCGGTAGCCGACGAGCCCCTCCTGGATGAACACGTTCCGCGCGCCGACCGGGTCGATCGGCCCCCACGGCACGCGCCGCTTGGGAACCACCACCAACTCGCCGAAGCTCGTGCGCTCCCACGCCGCGACCTGGCCGGTTTCCTCGACGAAATGCGGCTCGAACTGCGCGCGCGTGCAGAGGTGCGGCGCCACGCGCACGATCCACTCCGGCTGGATGCGCGCGCAGATGCGGGCGTAGCGCTTGGTGGTCTCGACGATCTCGGCCGCGACGATCCAGTTGGGCGCGCGGCGCGCGAGCGTGCCCGAGGGATGCAGCGAGAACAGCGCGCCGCCCGGGCTGCGGTAGTCGCCCTTCTCGTTGCGCACGCCGACATGCGAGGCGAACCCCGCGAGCACGGCGCGGTGGAACGCGCCCTGATCGACCACCGACGCCGACGCGCCCTGCTCCGACGCGCCATCGCCGACACCCGACGGCTCGCCGACCTTGATCTCGAAGTGCTCGAGGAAGAGGTCCTTGAGCTGCACGATGGTGTCGCTCCACTCGCGCATGCGCTGGTGGGAGAGGAAGTGCCGCTCGCACCAGCGGCGGCGCGCGCTCGAGCCGATGTCCTTGCCCGACGCGTCCTTGGTCTCGCTGCGCCATGCGCGCCAGATCCGCAGGAACGACACGAAGTCGCTGGTCGGATCGCGGAAGCGCGCGTGCGCCATGTCGGCGGCGTCGCGCTTCTCCTGCGGGCGGATGCGCGGATCCTGCACCGCGAGCGCGGCGGCGACCACCAGCATGTCGTTGGTGCAGCGCTCGTCGATCGACGCGAGCAGCATGCGCGACAGGCGCGGATCGAGCGGAAGCAGGCTCATCGCGCGGCCCATGCGGGTGAGCTTGCCCTCGACCGTCGACGCGCCGAGCTCGACGAGCGTGGCGCGCCCGTCGGCGAGCATGCGGGCCGACGGCGGGTCGACGAAGGGGAAGTCCTCCGCCTTGCCGAGGTTGAGCGCCTCCATCTGCAGGATCACGCTCGCGAGGTTCGTGCGGAGGATCTCGGGCGGCGTGAAGGGCGAACGCGCCTCGAAGTCGGCCTCGGCGTAGAGGCGGATCGCGACGCCCGGCCCGAGGCGCCCCGCGCGACCCGCGCGCTGGCGTGCGCTCGCCTGCGAGATCTCCTCGATGGGCAGCCGCTGCACGCGGCTCTTGGCGCTGTAGCGGAGCAGTCGGGCGAAGCCGGGATCGATCACCGCGTGGATGCGCGGCACGGTGAGCGAGGTTTCGGCGACGTTGGTCGCGAGCACGATGCGGCGCTTGCGTCCGGGCGCGAAGATGCGCTCCTGCTCCTCGAGCCCCTGCCGTGCGAACAGCGGCAGGATCTCGGTGCGACCGTCGCCCTGCTCGCGCGCCTTCTGTCGGCCGGCGAGGAACTGCTCGGCCTCGCGGATCTCGCGCTCGCCCGAGAGAAACACGAGGATGTCAGGAAGGATGTTGGGCAGGCCCGCGGGTCGCGCGGCGGTCCGCGCCTGCGGCTCCACCTGCTCCGACGCACCATCCGCCTCACCCAACGCGCGCCCCGCGAAGGCAGCGTCGATCTCGTCGATCGCCTTCCCGAGGTGCTCGAGCATGCGGGGATCCTCCTCGTCGAGGTCGCTCACCTCGGGCGGGCGGTAGCGGATGTCGATCGGGAAGGTGCGCCCCGGGATCTCGACGATCGGGCAGCCGCCGAAGTGCGCCGAGAGCCGCTCGACGTCGATGGTCGCGCTGGTCAGGATCAGCTTGAGATCGGGCCGCCGCGGCAGCAGCCGCCGCAGGTAGCCGAGCAGGAAATCGATGTTGAGGCTGCGCTCGTGCGCCTCGTCGACGATCACGGTGTCGTACTCGTCGAGCCTCGGGTCGCCGCGCGTCTCGGCGAGGAGCATGCCGTCGGTGAGCACCTTGACCAGCGTGTCCCGTCCGGACTCGTCGCCGAAGCGCACCTTGACGCCCACCACGCCGCCGAGCTTGACGCCGAGCTCGTCGGCCACGCGCCGGGCGATGCTCCGTGCGGCGATGCGGCGCGGCTGGGTGTGGGCGATCCGGCCGACCACGCCGCGTCCGAGCTCGAGGCACAGCTTGGGCAGCTGGGTGCTCTTGCCCGAGCCGGTCTCGCCGGCGACCACCACGACCTGATGGCCCGCGATCGCCGCGCGCAGCTGGTCGAGCGCCGCCGTGACCGGGAGCTCGGCGGGATAGCCCACCGTCGGCACCAACCCGCGGCGGCGCTCGCGCTCGGCGGCCGAGCGGGCGATCGCCTCCTCGACCACCCGCAGGGCGCGTGGATCGGGCGTCACCCCTTCCCGGAACTTCTTCTCGAGGCCCCCGAGGCGGGCGCGGAGCTCGCGACGGTGCACGGGCATCACGGCGTCGAGTCTGGAGATGAGCTCGCCAAGGGGGGACACGGACCCCCGACAATAGCCGAAGCGCCCGAGCGCGCGGCATTTCCGAGTGGAGCCATTTCCGCTTGGATGGGCGGGAAAGCCGTTACACTCCGCGACCTGCCCGGCGGAGCCGTTCGGATGATCCCGCGCGGACGATCCAGCGCGGAGCAGTCGCCGGACAAGCCCCCACCCACATTGCGGGCGCTTAGCTCAGTTGGTTAGAGCACCGCCATTACACGGCGGGTGTCGCAGGTTCGAGTCCTGCAGCGCTCAGTCTGCGTATAGCCCGTCGCGCCGCGCGTCCGACGACCGTCGCCGCGCGTCCAACGACCGTCGCCGCCGTGCGACCCCTGCCGCCATGCGATCCACTCCCGCCATGACCCTTCGCGCCACGATCCGCCTCGCCGTCCTCGCCTGCAGCGCCCTCGCGCTCGTCGCCTGCGGCGAGATCGTCGAGCGGGTTCCCGATCGCCCGAAGCAGGATCGCGTCAATGGCGCGAACTTCGTGCTCGATGTCGACCCGATCATGCGCGGAACGGTCGCCAGCGAGACCGTGGTCGAGGGCCTGCGCCCGGTGATCGTGCGTGGCTACGGCCTGGTCGTCGGCCTGCAGGGCACCGGCGGTCGGCTCATGCCGGCCGAGGTCCGCGCCATGATGGTGCAGGAGCTCGCCCGCCGCGGCATCGGCAACCCCGTCCTCAGCGCCGATCTCAGCCCCGAGGAGATGCTCAACAGCCCGGACACGGCGGTGGTCATCGTCGAGGGCGTGATCCCGCCAGGCGCGACCAAGAGCACCAAGTTCGACCTGCGCGTGACCGCGCTGCCGGGCTCCGACGTGTCGAGCCTCGAGGGCGGACGGCTCTACACCACCGACCTCCGCCCCGGTCCGCTGCTGATCGGATCCCGCCAGGCCGGCATCCTGGCCGCGGGCAAGGGCAACATCTTCATCAACCCGTTCGTCGACCCCGGGGCGTCGAGCCGCGACGCGGTCAACCGCCTGGTCGGCCGCATCCTCGACGGCGGCACGGTCTCGAAGGACATGCCGCTCAAGCTCAAGCTCGCGACCTCGAGCCACACCCGCTCGCGGACGATCCAGTCGGCGATCAACTCGACCTTCCCGCGCGAGCCGAAGCAGAAGAGCGACACCGCCCGCGGCGAGAACGCCGATTCGATCGAACTCTCGGTGCCACCGTCGTTTGACGGCAAGACCGAGGAGTTCATCGAGCTCGTCCGCCATGTGCCGATGGACGTCTCGGCGACCGAGGTCACGGCGATCGCGATCCGCAAGGCGCTGATCGCGAACCCAGGCAGCGCGAAGAGCGCGATGTGGCGTTTCCGCGCGCTCGGCAAGCGCGCGCTGCCCGTGCTGCAGGACCTCTACAGCTACACCGAGGAGGATCCGCGCATGGCGGCCCTCGAGGCCGGCGCCGCGCTGGACGACGCCCTCGCCGCAGCGCCGCTGGTCGAGATGGCCAAGGCGGGCACGGTCGGCAACCGGGTGCGCGCCCTCGGGCTCCTCGGGAAGCTCGGCTTCAACCCCGACATCGACATCGGCATCCGCCCGCTGCTCAACGATCCCGATCCGGACGTCCGCCTCGCCGCCTACGAGACGCTCTCGAAGCGCAAGGACCGCTCCATCCGCATGATGGACATCGACGGCAAGTTCGATGTCGCGCTGATCCCGAGCAACCAGCCGATGATCTACGTCGCGCAGAGCGGTCGTCCGACCATCGCCCTGTTCGCCGACGAGACCGAGGTCGCCCGCCCGATCACCTTCGAGGCGTGGAACAACCGCCTGATCGTCAAGGGCGACGCGAGCGACACCGAGCTCCAGGTCTTCTACCGCGAGAACGCCGACGCTCGGCCCGAGGTGCAGCTCGTGGACCCGCGCCTGTCGGAGCTGGTCGCCTTCCTCGGCCACAAGACCACGATCGAGAAGCCGGCCCCGGGCATCGGGCTCTCCTACGGCGAGACCATCGGCGCCATCCACGCGCTCTGGCGCGCGGGCCACATCAACGCCGACTTCAAGGCCGAGCAGGACCGCATCATGGCCGCGATCCTGCGCCAGCAGGCCGACGACGAGAACATCGTGCGACCCGAGTTCGAGCCCGAGGAGGGCACGGTCGATCCCGTCGACGGCGAGCTCCCCGCGAGCGACCTGACCGGGATCAAGCCACCCCCCTCGGTGGGCGGATCGTCGGTTGAAGTTCCGCGGCGGGGACGCGATACTGTGCCCCGCTGATTCGGCGGCCTGATGTTGGCGGGATTCCCAGGAGGGGACCGAGCCGGATCCCGGCCCGCCGGTCGGTGTCGGCGCCGTCTGTTCGGCTCCGTCGGTTCGGCTTCGGCCGCGAAGCGTGTGTATGCCAGTTCCGCGACGGCAGCCCCCTGGCCCGGCGCGCGTGACACGGAGGTCGTAGAACGATGCGTCTTGCCAAGCTTGTTTTGAGTGGGTTCAAGAGCTTCGCGGATCCCACGGAGTTCCGCTTCGATGCGCCGATCACGGGCATCGTCGGCCCCAACGGCTGCGGCAAGTCGAACGTCGTCGACGCGATCAAGTGGGTGCTGGGCGAGCGCAGCGCGAAGAGCCTCCGCGGCGGCGCGATGCTCGACGTGATCTTCGCCGGCTCGGCCGCCCGCAAGCCGGCCGGCATGGCGAGCGTGACGCTCTGCTTCGAGAACCCCCTGCTCGCCCAGGTCATCGACCGCGGCGAGGACGACACGCCGCTCCTCGACAACGAGACCGACCCCGAGACCGGCGAGCCGATCGAGCGCGTGGTCGACCGCCGCGCCGTGCGCAACCGCCGGCTGCCGATCGACGCCGACACCGTCGAGGTCACCCGCCGCCTCACCAGCGACGCGAAGAGCGATTACCTGATCAACGGCAAGAAGGTCCGCCTCAAGGACATCCGCGACCTCTTCCTCGACACCGGCATCGGCAACGACGCCTACTCGATCATCGAGCAGGGCAAGGTCGACGCGATGCTGCTCGCGAACCCCGTCGAGCGCCGCTCGATCCTCGAGGAGGCCGCGGGCGTCGCGCGCTTCCGCGTGCGCAAGGTCGAGGCCGCGCGCAAGCTGGAGAGCGCCGAGAAGAACCTCGTCACCACCCGCGAGCAGCTCGCCAACACCGAGCGCCGCCTGCGCATCGTGCGCGGCCAGGCCGACAAGGCCCGTCGCTTCCAGGAACTCGACGCCCGCCGGCGCGAGCTGCGCCGCGCGCTGTCGCTCGACGTCTTCCACGAGCTCGAGGAGCGCCTCAAGGGCCTGACCAGCGAGCTCGCCGTGCTCGAGGGCGAGAAGGCCGAGCTGGCCGCAGCGCTCTCGCAGGCCGAGGACGCCAAGCAGGACGCCGAGAGCACCCGCCACCAGGTGGCCGAGGAGCAGCACCGGCTGGAGCAGCGCCGCCTCGAGCTCTCGTCGAGCGAGGCGCAGGCGCGCCAGCGCGCCGATTTCGCGCAGCGCACGCTCGCCGAGGCGCAGTCCGCGCTTGAGGGCGAGCGCGCGCAGCTCACCGTGCTCGGCCAGGAGGGCGCGGCGCTCGCCGAGGAGCTCGGTGGCGCCCGGACCGCGCTCGAGCAGGCGCAGGCCGCGGCCGCAGAGGTCGAGCAGACCGCCATCCGCGAGAGCGAGCGTCGCCAGAAGGCGCAGCAGGCCGCGTTCGACGCGCAGCGCGCCGCCGACGTCGTGGGCGAGCAGGCGACGCGGCTCGACCGCGAGCGCGGCGCGCAGGCGCAGCGCCTCGCGGCCATCGAGCAGCGTTCGCGTTCGCTCGGCGACGAGCTCCGTCGCCTCGAGGCGCGCATCGAGCCGTTCGCCCGCGAGCTCGACTCGCTGCGCGCGACGCGGCTCCAGCATGTCGTCCGCGGACTGGTGGCGCAGGACGAGATCGTCCGCATCCAGCGCCAGCTCGACGAGCGCACCACCGCCGCGAGCTCGCTCAGCGAGTCGCAGTCGCAGCTCGCACGCACGCTCGCCAAGGTGCGCGATGAGAAGACCGCCGTCGAGAGCCGCCGCCGCGTGCTCGACGAGATGGGCCGCGCGCACGAGGGCCTCGGCTCGGGCGTGCGCACGGTGCTCAACGACCGCGCGCGCTTCGGATCGGTGATCGGCGTCGTCGCCGACCTCGTCGACACCGACCGCGCCGACGCCGATGCGGTCGAGGCCGCGCTCGGCGACCTGCTCGAGCTGGTGGTGATCGATGATCCCGCGCAGCTCGCCGCGCACGCCGAGACCGCACTGTCGCTGCGGGTGCGCGTCGCCTTCGCGACCAACGCGTCGCTCGCCCCCGCGACGGCGCCGCGCGCGCTGCCCGCGGTGTCGGGCGCGACGCCCCTGCTCGAGCTCGTGCGCGTCGATGCCCGCATCCGTCCGCTCGCCGAGCGCCTGCTCTCGGGCACCTTCGTGGTCGACACGCTTGACCGCGCGGTCGAGCTCGCGCGCACCCAGCTCGCCGGCTGCCGCATCGCGACCCGCTCCGGCGGACTCGTCGACGAGCGCGGCCGCGTGATCGCCAACGCCTCGGCCCGCGCCGACGCCGCCGCCGGCGGATTCCTCGCCCGCCGCGCAGAGCTCGCCGAGCTCAACGCGCGCTCGAACGCCCTCGCGACCCAGGTCGCGGCGCTCGAGGAGGAGTCGATCCAGCTCGAGGTCGAGTCGAAGGCCGCGCAGGCCGCCGCCCGCGCCGCGAACCAGGCGCTCGCCGACGCCCGCCGCAGCGCGCTCGACGCCACCCACCAGACCGAGCGCACCGAGCAGCTCATGCGCCAGATCGAGCGCCAGCGCGACTCCGCCTCCGCCGAGCGCGGACACCTCGTCGAGCGCCACAAGGCCAGCGACGAGGAGGCCCGCGGCGTGCAGACCCGTCTCGAGTCGCTCGCGCGCGACGCCGCCGAAGCCGCCGCCAAGCGCGACGAGGCCCGCGCCGCGCTCGACGCCGCCAAGGCGATCGCCGCCGAGGCAGGTGACGCCCTCTCGGCCGCCCGCGTGCGCGCCGCCGAGGCGCAGGCCGCCCTCGACGCCGCCAAGCGCGAGCTGCGCCACATCGAGAGCCGGTCGGCCGAGGTCGCCCGTCAGGACGCCGCGCTCCGCGAGAGCGGTCTCCGCCGCGTCGCCGCCATCGAGCGCGCCGAGGCGATGCTCGAGGAGAGCAACGGCCTGCTCGCCGAGGCCTCCGCGGGGCTCGCCGCCCTCGCCGGGGAGTTCGCCGGCGTCGCCGAGCGGCTGCGCGACGCGCTCGCCGCCCTCGAGCAGGTCTCCAAGCAGGTCGAGGTCGCCCGCAGCGACGCGACGCGCGTCGAGCGCAACGCGCACGCCGTCGAGCTCTCGCGCCGCGAGCTCGAGGTGCGCCGCGAGGCCCTCACCGAGCAGACCATCAACGAGGCCGAGCTCGATCTCGGCGCCGCCTACGCCGCCTACCTCGAGGAGCGCGCCGCCGAGGGCTTCGTGCCCATCGAGCGCGACAGCGCCCAGCGCGAGGTCGACGAGCTCAAGGAGTTCATCCGCAAGCTCGGCAACGTGAACCTCGACGCGATCGAGGAGCTCACCCAGCTCGAGGTCCGCAACGACGAGCTGGTCAAGCAGCTCGGCGACATCGACAGCGCCAAGACCAGCCTCGAGGCGCTGGTCAAGGAGCTCGACGACGCGAGCCGCACCCGCTTCCAGGAGACCTTCGAGCGCGTCCGCGAGACCTTCGCCGGACAGACCGGCATGTTCCGCCGCCTGTTCGGTGGCGGCAGCGCCGACATCTACCTGCTCCCCCTCGAGAACGGCGAGACCGACTGGCTCGAGTCGGGCGTCGAGATCCGCGCCAAGCCGCCGGGCAAGGAGCCGCGCGTCATCAGCCAGCTCTCGGGCGGCGAGAAGACCATGACCGCGGTCGCGCTGCTCATGGCGATCTTCCAGTCGAAGCCGTCGCCCTTCTGCATCCTCGACGAGGTCGACGCCGCGCTCGACGAGGCGAACGTCGAGCGCTTCTGCCACGCGCTGGAGCCGTTCCTCGATGTGTCGCACTTCATCGTGATCACGCACCACAAGCGCACGATGCAGGCCTGCCACCAGCTCTACGGCGTGACCATGCCGGAACGCGGCGTCAGCCGGCGCGTGGCGGTCAAGTTCGACGAGGTCGGCGCCGACGGACGCCTCAACAAGGCCGCGTCGGAACGCGCCGCGCTCGAGCCGCAGGCGGACGATCGCGCGCCCGAGCGCGCGGCCGAGGCCCCTGCGGAAAGCATGCCCGACACCCGCGGCGAACTCGGCATCGAAATCGAGACGATCCCGCAGCCCTCGCTGCCCGCGCCCAGCGCCAGCCTCGCGACCGCGTGGAAGTGAGCGCGCGGCGTGCACCGCGCATGCCCACGGCCGCGGTCTTCGTGCGACGTGAGTGCCCGCTTGACGTGAGTGCCCGCAGACGAAGTCTGCGGAGCGGATGACGCCGGCCGTCGCCAGCGCACGTCACCCGCTCCGCAGATTCCGGCTGCGCCTGCATCTGCGGGCATTCATGTCCACGCACCACGCGACGCGCCCACGTACGCGATGTCCGTCCGACGTGAGTGCCCGCAGACGAAGTCTGCGGAGCGGATGACGTCGGCCGTCACCGGCGCACGTCACCCGCTCCGCAGATTCCGGCTGCGCCTGCACCTGCGGGCATTCACGCCACGGCACCACGCGACGCGGACCATGCGCGCATGCATGCGCGCGCGCACGGCCGCAGT
>JBMOGJ010000057.1:0-19367 GCA_049318425.1 Phycisphaerales bacterium
TCGGCCGCAACATCGCGGGCGCCGCGAACGCGCTCGCCTGCGCGAACATCGCGCTGGCGGGCTACGACCACCTGATTCCGCTCGACGAGGTGCTCGACGCGCACCGCGAGATCAGCGGGAACATGGCGCGCGAGCTGCGTTGCACCGCGCTCGGCGGGCTCTCGATCACGCCGACTTCGAAGGCCATCGAACTGAAGCTGCTCGGCGCGAGCGCCCGCGGCGGATGCGGCACGAACGGCTGCGGCTCGTGCCGCTGACGCACGCACCACTCAAGTGCCGACCGCGATCTCGATCGCACGGAATCCCCACATGAAGCTCGCATCGCACGGGTCCATTGCCCTCCTGCTCGCGCTCCTGTCGGCCCCCCTGTGCCGCTGCACCGCGGCTCCTGACACGGCCCCGGCGCCCGCGCGGCCGCAGCGACTGCCCTTCACCTATGGAGCCGGGCAGAACGGGATGTACAACGGCGGCGTGCGGGCGATCCTGCAGGACCGCGACGGGAACTACTGGTTTGGCAGCCATTTCGAGGGTGTGTGCCGGTTCGACGGCGAGCGATTCGAGTGCTTCACCACCGCGGACGGCCTGAGCGACAACCAGGTGCGCTCGATCCAGGAGGATGCGCGTGGAACGATCTGGTTCGACAACGGCGTCGGCATCAGCAGCTACTCCGGGGGCGCGGTGGCCGCGAGCACGGCCCGCCGCTACGACGCGACGGATGCATGGAGGCTCGATCCCGGCGACCTCTGGTTCAAGAGCGACGGGGTCGTTGGCTTCAACCTGTTCGAGCTCGCGCCGGGCGTCTACCGCTTCGACGGCGAGGGCTTCACCTACCTGACGTTGCCGCTGCCGCTCGAGCGCGCGGTCGACGACGGCTACTCCCTCACCGGAATCTGCAGGGGAAAGGGCGGGCGCGTGTGGCTCGCGACCTATGCGGCGGTGTTCGGGTTCGACGGGCGGACGCTCACGACGATCGACGGCGATCGCATGGGACTGCGCAAAGCCGGCAAGGTGCCGCATGTTCGCTGCGTGTTCGAGGACAGCGCGGGGCGGCTGTGGATCGGGAACAACGGCGTCGGCGTGGTCATGGTCGATGGCGAGCGGACGGCGCTGCTGGCGGATCTGTGCGCCGACGCGGCGGATGCCGACCAGTCGCTGCTGCGCGTGTTCTCGATCGGCGAGGACCGCGAGGGATGCATCTGGATCGGCACCGTCGGCGGAGGCGCGTGGCGCTACGACGGGCGCACGATGCGCCAGTTCGGCGAACGCGACGGCCTGACCACGAAGGACGTGATGGCCATCTACCGGGACCGCGCGGGCGACCTCTGGGTCGGCGGCAAGGGCGTGTTCCGGTTCAACGGGACATCGTTCGAGCGGATGTACTGACGCGGGCGTGCCTGCCAGCGAGTTCGGTCGCGTTCGCGTCCGGCCGCAGCCACCGAGGCGAGAGGGTCGTCGGCGAGCCGCGCGCCGCGGTCGGGCGGGATGGTAAGGTGCCGACGAGGACCCTCATGATCGAACGACTGCTCGACCCCTGGACCGCCGCGCAGATCCTGACCGCCGCGATGCTCGCCATCTGCTTCCTGCAGTCGGGCGTCGACAAGGTGCTCGACTTCAAGGGGAACCTCGCGTGGCTCAACGGCCACTTCGCCAAGACGCCGATGCGCGGCCAGGTCGCGCCGATGCTCGCGGTCATCACGCTGCTCGAGTGCGCCGTGGGCGTCCTGTGCGCGGTCGGCCTCGTGCAGATCGCGCTTTCGGGCGAGACGAAGACGGCGCTCTACGGCGCGGAGCTCGCCGCGCTCAACATCGTGATGCTCTTCTTCGGCCAGCGCATGGCGAAGGACTACGCGGGCGCGGCGACGCTCGTGTCGTACTTCATCCTCTGCGCGGGCGCGATCCTGCTGTTCGCGCGGTGACGTGCATGCAGACGCACGGCGACCTCCCCTGCCCTGCGTGCGGCTACCTGCGCCGCGGACTCGATCACGCGAAGGCGTGCCCCGAGTGCGGCGCGCGCGGGTTTCACGGCGATCTCGTCGTGAGCGGAGAGCCGGAGGTGCACAAGGAGTCGCGCCGCGCGGGGCGTGTCGCGGATGTCGCGCGGTACGCCGCTGGCCTGCTGACGCTCGCGACGACCTTCGGGTTTCTCGCGCAGCGCAACAGCCCGGCAAGCAAAGCGATCTCGATCGGCAGCATGGTGCTGTTCGGCGTCGCGCTCGCGATCTGGATCTCGGGGCGAGTCCGACGGCGGAGAGAAGTCGCCGCCGGCGGCACACTCGAACGCGTGGTGTGGGACTTCGAGGCGGATGGTGTCCGCGTGCGCGAGTTCGACGCGGAGCGCATCGTGCCCTATCGCGACATCAAGCAGATCTGGCCGGTGCCCAACTTCGTGACGTCCGGGCGCACGAGGGTTCAGCTCGAGACCCGCGGCGAATCGACGCGTGCGGGCGGCATGCCGACGATCATGCTGTGCGGCTCGTCGGCGGCGCAGCGGAGCGCCGTGAGCGAGATCAAGCAACGGGTCGCGGCCGCGCACGCCGCGTCGTGACCCCGCACACGAGAAGCACGAGCGCGGGCGACGCGAACACGAGGAACCACCATCCCGCCGCGGGCCGCGAACCATCGAGCAGGAGCAGCGCGTGGAACGCGGCGAGGCTCGCCAGCGCGATGAGTCCGCCGAGGATCTCGCGGTGCCACGCGACGACCGTGCCGAGGGCGACGCCGAGCGGGAAGAATGCGAGCAGGAGCCACTCGAAGCCCGATGGCGCCGCTCCGCCGCTGGTGGCGAACAGCGCGAGCAGTCCGAGGCTCGCGAGGCTCGCCGCGCGGGCGAGCCACCGGAGGACGCACACCGGCGTCGGGCCTGCGTCGGGCGCGATCATGGGCCGATTCATCGGGGCGCCCTCCCGATCGGGCGATCCGCCATACGGACTCGCCGAGATGATCGGCGGCGCGCGAGGCGCATCGACGGGGTGAGTTTCCCGAGCATGGGCGGAGCGTAGCTCCCCTGCTAGATTGCCGCCATGGATGACCTGAAAGCCTCCTACGCCGCGAAGTACGCGAACGCCAAGCGCCTGCAGCTGCACCTCGGCGGCTGGGAGGTGAAGGAGGGCTGGATCATCGTCAACGTCGAGGACCGCGAGGGCGTCGACGTGCGCAGCACGGTGACGGATCTCTCGATGTTCCCCGATGGCAGCGCGGTCGAGATCTACGCGTCGCACGTCTACGAGCACCTCGGGTACCAGGAGGAGCTGCCCAAGGCGTTCGAGGAGGCGCGGCGCGTGCTGATGCCCGGCGGGCGCCTCCGCATCTCGGTGCCGGACATGGAGGTGCTCAGCGAGCTCTTCCTGCACCCGATGGCGCGCTCCAACGCGAACGAGCAGTTCAAGATCATGCGGATGATGATGGGCGGGCAGGTCGAGCCGTTCGACTTCCACAAGGTCGGCTTCTCGCAGAACATCCTGACGGCGCTGCTGATGCGGCACGGGTTCAAGGACTTCCGCCGGATGGATGATTTCCGCGTGTTCGAGGACACCTCGAAGCTGCGCTTCGCGGGGCGTCCGATCAGCCTCAACCTGCAGTGCATCCGCGGGGCCGACGCGCCGGCGAAGTGAACGCCGCGCGACGGCGCATCACTTGCCCGACCAGCCGGGCAGCGCGCTCGCCTGCCTGACCCAGCTCCGGAGCTGCGCCTCGTCGATGGGCTCGTCCTCGCGGATGTGGAGGTAGCGGGTCTTCGCGTCCTTGCTCGCGACGGGCGGGAGCGGGTCGAGCGCAGCGCCGTCGAAGAACGCGATCTTGATGTACGCGTTGAAGCAGTGGAGGCCGAGGAACCAGCCGCCGTCGGCGGAGCCGTAGAACGGCGAGTTCCAGCGGACGGCCTTGCGCACGCCGGGGACGGCGCGCGTGATGATCGCATCGAGCCGGCGGCCGGCGTCGGACTTCCAGCCGGGCATGGCGGCGATGTAGGCCTGCACGGGCGCGTCGCCGTCGGCCTTGGCGATCTGGGGGTTGCCGCCGGAGAGGAGCTTGGGTTTCGCCGAGGTGGGCTCGGCGGGGCTGGCCGTCGCGCGGGCCGGTTGGCGCGTCGTGGGGCGCTTCTTGGTGGAACCGGTCTTCTTCGCGGCCATTGGTGAGTCGCTGCTGGGGTGGGTCGATGCGGGACGGACGCTCGGAGCTGACGCCGCGGGTCGCGGCGAGGGTTGCGATGATACTGGTGGCGATGGGCCGGGCCGTGCCGTGCGGCACTCGAGATCCGCGGGATCCCCGTGGATTCGGCAACGCCGAGCATGCGGCGGGGTACGGTGTGCTCCGAAGTGCGCGCGTGACGGAGCGCCGCAAGATCCCGCCGACCTCGATTCGATCCGCCCATGCTCCAGTCGCGCCTCTCCATTGCCGCATCGTCTCTGCTCGCCTTCGCCATGCTCGCCAATCTCGGCGGGTGCGCCTCGATGCAGGCCACGCCGCAGCCGCAGCGCGCGGATCTGGCGTGGCGCGCCGAGGACACCCGCATCTTCGCGCGATTCGTCGGCGAGTTCGTGAGGAACCACCAGCCCGTCACCGCCGGCGGCGCCGGGCCGGACAAGTCGGCGCTGCTCGCGCGAGCCGAGATCCTGCAGCAGCACGCGCAGGTGCAGGCGGAGCGCGTCGCGGGATTCGTCGCCGATGGATCGCGCGCGGCGGGCACCACGCTCCAGGACCTGCAGGCGCGCGACGATGGGCTGCGGCGGGAGCGCGCCGCGCTCAACCACGAGTGGGACGTCTGGCAGGTGCAGCTCGGGATCAAGCAGGCTGCGGACACGGAGCTCTCGTACGTGCCGGCCACGGGCACGGGCTGCTAGGTCCTCCGGACGGCGTGATCCGCGCGACCGATCGGCTCGGCGAACCGGGCACTACAGCGTCGCGGCGACCTTGCGGAAGTGGTATCCGCGGATGGCGGCCTCGACCGCCTCGGCGAAGGCGGCGCGGTGGAAGACCGCCGCGCGCGTGATGAACTTCCAGAACTCCCAGCGGCCGGGCTCGAGCACGCCGAGCACCCACAGCGAGCGGACGAACGCGAGCACGTCGTCGGCGCGCACATGCGTGCGCGGGCCGTTCGGGCGGTAGTCGCGCAGGAAGACGAGCACGCGCTCGTAGTACGCGCGCGGCGAGTAGAGGTCGCCGACCAGCCGGCGGTAGCCGTCGGTGAGCATCGCGGGGTCGAGCCGCGGGACGAAGTTCATCACCGCGTCGAGGTTGTTGCCGGAGCTGCGGCCGAGCATGCGGCCCTCGACGGTGAGGCGGGTGAAGAGGCGCGTGCCGGGGAGCGCCGTGAGCATGCCCACCATCGCGGTCGACACCCCCGCTTCCTGGATGAAGCGCTTCTGCAGCTCGAAGATGCCGGGCTTGTCGCTGTCGAAGCCGACGATGAAGCCCGCCATCACCTGCATGCCGGCGGCGTGGATGGAGCGGACCGACGCGACCAGGTCGCGGCGCGTGTTCTGCACCTTGCGGCATTCCTTCAGGCTCTCCTCCTGCGGGCTCTCGATGCCGATGAAGACGTTCTTGAAGCCGGCGCGGACCATGAGCCCGAGCAGCTCGGCGTCGTCGACGAGGTTGATCGAGGCCTCGGTGGTGAAGTTGCAGGTCGCGCCGCGCGCCGCGCGCCACTCGACCATGGCGGCGAGGAGCTCCTTGGTGCGTGCGCGGTTCCCGATGAAGTTGTCGTCGACGACGAAGATCGCGCCCTTCCAGCCGGTGGCGAGCACGGCGTCGAGCTCCTCGATGACGCGCGCGGGGGTCTTCACGCGCGGGATGCGGCCGTAGACCGCGGTGATGTCGCAGAACTCGCAGTCGAAGGGACAGCCGCGCGAGAACTGCACCGACATGGTGAGGTAGTGGTCGACGTCGATGAGGTCCCAGCGCGGGATGGGCGTGCGGCGGATGTCGGGGCGCTCGGGCGCCTGGTAGCGCGGCCGGAGCGTGCCGGCGACGAGGTCGGCGACGAGCGCGGGCATGATCTCCTCGGCCTCGCCCACGACGCAGGTCGCGACCTCGGGGAAGCGCTCGGCGCCGGTGGTGAACAGCGGTCCGCCGGCGACGACGGGTTTGCCGAGCGCGTTGCTGCGGGCGATCACCTCGCGCGCGGACGGCTCCTGCACGATCATCGCCGAGAGGAAGACGGCGTCGGCCCAGGCGAGGTCGTCGTCGGTGAGCGCGGTGACGTTGAGGTCGACGACGCGCAGGCTCCAGGTCCGCGGCAGCATCGCGGCGACGGTGAGCAGCCCGAGCGGCGGAAAGGCCGTCTTGCGGCCGACCAGGCGCATCACGTGGCTGAAGCTCCAGAACGTGTCGGGCGTGCGCGGCGAGACGAGCAGGATGTTCCGGTGCGCCGACGAGCTCGTGACGGTGGGGCTTGGGACGTCGGGGCTTGGTACGTCGGGGATCGCAGCGTCGGGGGGCGTGAGGGCGTTGATGGCGTGCATGGCGGGATGCCAAGTGTGCCTGTCCGCGCGTGCGGCGCAGCGGGGAACGATCCGCGAAGTCATGGAGGGTGCGCGGGGCGCGAGGGCGGGCGCTCCGCCGATCGCGGTCGTGCGCGGACACCTGCGCCGCGAGACCGCGGAAACCTCACGCATCCGCGCGAGGCGCGCGGCGGCTACGGTCGCGAAGCGGTTGGTGCGACTCCCCTCGTTGCTCCCCTGCCGGCCGGCGCCGGTCGGATGGCGGACGCGCGATGGCGTGCGTCCCGAGGGTGGTCCGCCGCCGCGCCCGGAGGCGACCATGGTGCACCCGACGCCGCTCAACGACATCGTCATCGCGCTCTCGCTGGTCGTCGGGCTCGCCGCGTCGCTCGAGGCGGGGTTTCGCCTTGGTCGACGCGCCGTGCAGCGCACGGGCGGCGATCCGACGCCGCAGCTGGGCGCGGTGCAGGGCGCGATCCTGGGGTTGCTCGGCCTGCTGCTCGGGTTCAGCTTCAGCGGCGCGTCGGGTCGGTTCATGGAGCGGCAGGACCTGGTGGTGCAGGACAGCAACGCGATCAGCACGGCGTTCCTGCGCGCGGAGCTGCTCGACGAGCCGCACCGCACGCGCGTGTGCGAGCAGCTTGGGCGCGCCCTCGACGCGCGCCTCGAGATCACGGATGCGACCGACGCCGCGGACCGCGCGGCGGGGATCGCGGTGCTCGACGAGTGCCATGCGCGGCTCTGGAGCGCCGCCGCCGAGGGCGTGGCGGCGAAGCCGGCCGCGACGCTGGCGGTGCTTCCGTCGGTGAACGAGGTGATCGACATGCAGACCACGCGGATCGGCGCGAGTGCGAAGCACCTGCCCGCACTGGTGCTGTGGCTGCTCGTGGCGTGTTCGGCGCTGGCGCTGGGCGTGATCGGATACGGGTGCGGACTCTCCAAGACTCGGAGCATGCCGATGACGCTGCCGCTGGCGTTGATCGTCGCAGCGTCGCTGTGGGCGATCATAGATCTCGAGCGGTCGCGCGGCGGGCTGATCCGGATCGACGACACCGCGCTGACGGATCTTCAGCGCGCGTATCACCGGGATGCGTCGCTGGGCGAGCGGGCGTCGGTGCCGGATGGTTCGTGAGGCTGGGGGTCTTCAGGACGCCGCTCGTTGGGCACGTCAGGACGGGCGAAGTCGTGCGCCTTGGTGCCGAGACCACCCGTGAGCACCCGTAGTACCCGTAGCACCCGTGGCACCCGTGGCACCCGTGGCACCCGTGGCGCGGGACGACGGCAAGTCCTCGCGCGGCGGGACGAATGGGAGGAGCGCGTCGGGCACGAGGCTCGCCGCGAGCATCACGCTGTTGATGTCGAGGTGGTCGGTCCAGCTCGAGGTGGCCTGCGCGGAGCGCTCGCTCCACGTCGCCTCGATGTGGTCCGCGATCGCAGACAGCGTGCGCAGCGCCTCGAGGCGGGTGAGGATCGACGAGACCTCCGCCGCGCTGCCGAAGCGCTGCGGGGAGCGCAGCACCGCCGCGTGCATCGCGGGCACGGCGCGGAGCCCGATCGCGAGGCCGATCTCGCGGAAGGCGAGTCGCAGCTCGAGCGGTCGCGAGAACTCGTTGGCCGCTGCGAACGCGACGACGCTGCGGTGCGCGTCAGCGAGCAGCGTGGCGAGCAGGCCGTCGGGAGGGAGGTCGGCGTGGGGCGGTGTGGGCGTGGCCGCAAGCGATGGGGCCGGAAGCGATGGGGCCGAGGAATCCGCGCCCGACGGCATATCCCCACTCGCACGCAGCGCGACCAGCTGCGACGCATCGGACAGCAGGCCTCCGATGCCGAGCGGGTCGCGGGTGGCCCACGATTCGCCCTCGCCGCACATCTCCCGGAGGTCCGCGATCACGGGGCCGAGGCCGGCGCGCATCGGCCCGCTGCGACGCTGGTCGGCCTGCAGCCGCGCGAAGACGACAAGCGCGTCGAGCGGATCGTGCTGGCCCATCGCGGCGACCAGCGGGCGCGAGAGGTCGATGCTCATCTTCCAGTGGATGCGCTTCACCGCGTCGCCGCGCGGCCGGTGGATGAACGCGGCCGCCGCGGCGTGCGCGAGCTCGATCGCCTGCATGTTGGGCTCGGGGTCGCCGGTCGCGCGCGAGAGCGCGTTGAGCGCGAGCATCCACTTGGTCAGGTAGTGGAAGTACTGGCCGTCGCGGTCCCACTCGAGCCGTTCGTCGAGGACCTCGCCGGCGCGGCGCTCGGGGCGGGGCTTGCCGATGCGGAGTCCTCCGACGGTCGGACGGAGGCTGCCGGCCGTCTCGCCGAGGCCGCTGATCCAGCCGGTGCGGCGCTCGGGGTCGTCGTCGCGATGGCGGCCGAGCGTCTCATGCACCAGCGTGACGATGCGGACGGCGCGCTCGAGGTGCGCCGCCTGCCCGGTGCGGCGATGCAGCCCGAGCGATGCGAGGACGGCGAACGCGTCGGTCCAGAGGTAGCGGCGTGTCGGGTCACCGTCGCCGCTGCCGCCGTCGCCGTGGTCGACGCCGGTGCGGAGCGCGAAGGCGCGGAGAAGGGCGTCGGCGCACGCGATCCGCCGCCGCTCGGTCGCTGCGTCGTGGGCCACCGCGGGCTCGGTCGCCGTCGTCAACTTCATCGTCATGGTCGTTGCCGCCTTCCGTCGTGGGCGCTGATGGAAGCGCGGTGGCGCGGGGAATGCCATGAGGAAGGATGCCGCGAAAGGAGGCCGCGGAGGGAGGCCGCGGAAGGAGGCCAATGTGGAGGCCACGGTGGTGGCAGGCCGCGGTGGGTTCGGCGCGCGAGTCGCTCCGCTGCACTCGTGGCACTGCACGGCGCGCGTCGCGCGGCACGGCGGGGCGTGCGTGCACCCCGCGCACACATCCCCCGCCGCGCGCGCTCGGCGCAGGACTATCGTCGCCGCACGCTCGACCCGCATCGCGTCGACCGACGGCGCAAGGTGGATCCGCTGCATCAGGAGTCGGCATGCACGAGACCGGACCCGCGATCTTCACGCCCGCGAAGCGCCGACGCGGAACAGGTCGCGCGATGGCCCTCCTGCTCATCGCCGCCGCGGCAGTCGAACTCGCCGGCTGTAGCTCGATCGGCCCCGGCACCGTGTCGCGCGACCGCTTCGAGTACAGCGCCGCGATCGGCGACTCCTTGCACCGCCAGGCCCTGCTCAACATCGTGAAGATGCGCTACGTCGAGACGCCGATCTTCGTGGATGTGGGGCAGATCGTCGCGTCCTACACGCTCGAGTCGGGCATCGGCGCGGGCGCGGAGATCGACCCGTCGGAGTCGAACGACGACCTCACGCTGCTCAGTGGGCACGCGAGCTACAGCGATCGGCCGACGGTCACCTACACGCCGCTGACGGGCAGCCGCTTCGTGAAGTCGCTGATGACGCCCCTGCCGCCCGCGTCGGTGCTGTTCGTGATCGAGTCGGGCTGGCCGGCGGACGCGGTGATGCTCCTGAGCGTCTCGTCGATCAACGGACTGCAGAACCAGCGCTCCACCATCGGGGGCACCACCGCACCGGACGCCGGGTTCCTGCGGGCGATCCACCTGATGCGGCGGATCCAGCTCGCGGGCGGCCTCTCGCTCCGCGTCGAGGAGGACGAGCAGCGGAAGCAGACCGCGTTCCTGCGGATCCTGCCGGCGCGCGCGGGCGCGGAGGACGCAGACCGAGACGCAGCCGCGGACACGGCGGCAGCCGCGGCGGAACTCCGCCGCCTGCTCGGCCTCGCGCCCGACGCGAACGAGGTTCGAATCCGGTTCGGCCGCGCGTCGGAAGGCGGCGACGTCGTCGCGATGACGACGCGGTCGATCCTCCAGCTGATGTCGACGATGGCCGCGCAGATCGAGGTGCCTGCGGAGCATCTCGCCGAGCACCGCGTGCCGACGGGACTCGCCGAGGCGTCGGCCGCGGCGGGCGCGGCGGGCACTCGGGACACCGCGGACACCGCCGACCCCGCGGCAGACGCGCTCGCCGTCGGCGCGCGGATGATCACGATCCACTGCACGGTCGAGCGCCCCGCCGACGCGTTCGCGGCGGTGCAGTACCGGCAGCACTGGTTCTGGATCGACGACCGCGATCTCCAGTCGAAGCGCGTGTTCGCCTTCATGATGATGCTGTTCACGCTGTCGGAGACGGGGGAACGCGAGCCGCTTCCGCTGATCACGATTCCCACGCGCTGAGCGGATTCCTCGCGTGCATGCGCAACGGTGCATGCGAACGCGCCGCCGAGGGCGCCCACGCACGCGGTCACGCACACCTCAGAGCCCGCGAACCCCCCGCAGCGCCGGCTCGACCTCGACCTGGAACGCGTTGTTCATGAGCGCGAAGAAGACGTACTGCGAGACCAGCGACACCAGGTCGACGAGTTCCGTGCGCGGGAGCGCGGCCGCGTGCGCCGTCCACGCCGCGGCCCGGATGGTGCGGGCGTTGACCAGCTCGTCGGTGAGCGCGAGCAGCGCGCGCTCGCGGGCGCTCGCGAAGCGCGCGAACTCCCCCGCCTCGACCGCGTCGAGCTCGGCGTCGGTGATGCCGAACTCGTGCCCGACGGGCACATGGTGCTTCCACACATAGTTCGACCCGTACAGGCAGGCCATGCGGAGGATGACGAGCTCCTGCTCGCGGATGCTGAGCGCCATCTTCGACTTGCAGGTGACCCAGAACTCGAGGAACGGGCCGAAGGTCTCGGGATTGTGCGCGATGGTGCCGAGCACGTGGCGCGGGAAGCCGTCGCCCTTGAGTCCATCGCCGGGGATGCGGGCGAGGGTCGCGATCCAGTCGGGGCGCATGGCGGCGACCGGGATGGGCGCGATGCGCGCCTGCGGCTCGTTGGGGTGGATCGCGGGCGCGCTCGGCGCGCGCGGCGGCAGGATGGACTCGCGATCGCGCGAGGCTTCGATGCGACGGGTGGGTGCGAGGGTCTTCATGATGGCGGTCTCCTTAGGCGCGGTGCTGCGACTGGGCGCGGTGCTGCGGCTGGGTGCTGTGCTGCGGCTGGGTGTCGGCGAGCCAGTGGCGGAAACGGGTCGCGAGCGCCGAGAGCGGCGCGCCGGGCGTGGTGGCGCGCACCCGCGGATGGCGGAAGCTCCCGGGTTCGTCGGCGCGCGTCTCGATCACGCGCGCGAGGTCGTCGTAGGACGCGGCGAGCGGAAGGCTCTCGCTGGTGCCGACCGAGGCGCCGATGCCGTTGTTCAGGATGTACCAGTGGAGGTTCGCAGGGTAGTCGCCGGCGAGGTGGTCCTTCATCGCGGACATGAGCGCGTTCTGGTCGCCGTCGACGACGACGACATCGAGTTCGGGCCGCGACTTGGCGAGTCCCCACGCGATCGCGAGCGTGCCGCCCATGTAGCCGATGTTGTAGAGGTTGCGCGGAGCGTCGCAGATCGCACGCGCGGCGCGGGAGGTGTACCCGTTGCAGAAGAGCATCGCGGCACCGGGGTGGTGCGCGGCGATGGCGCGGATCGCGTCGTCGCGGGTGAGCGCGGCGGCGGAGCGGAGCGCGGGGTCGAGGGAATCGATCCCCTTGGCGGCGCGGAGCGCGCGGCGATCGTGGCGCGGCGCGAGGTCCGCGACGGGCGGAAGCGTGGCGCGGTGCGTCTTGCGGAAGCCCGTGTCGGCGACCTTGAGCACGCCGATGGTGCCGGCGCGCGCCGCGGTGATCGAGCAGGTCGCGGCCTGGAGCAGCGCGCGGCCGTGGCGGTCGCCGTAGATGCACGCGCCGCCGCCGAAGATGGCGTCGCAGAGCGCGTCGGTGCGCCGGCCGATCGCCTGGTGCGGCTCGCTGTCGTCGGCGGGCGTGGCACCGCGGAAGGTGACCATCACCGCCATCGGGATGCCGAAGACCTCGGGGTCGGCGAAGGAGATGAAGCCGTCGCCGGCGTTGGGCAGGCCGGAGTTCTGCATGTGGACGAGCGCGGGGCGGCCGGTGCCGAGGTAGATGCCGCCCGCGATGCCGGCGAGGTTGCCCTCGTGGTTCGACATGATCAGGTTCGCGCGGCCGCGGCGGGTGTCGTCGGCGGCGAGCGCGTGCCACGTGTCGGTGATGGAGCACGGGACCGACACGATGTCGGTGATGCCGCGGTCGAGGTAGGCGTCGAGCAGCTGGCGGTCGGTGCAGGCGTCGGCGGGCGCGGGGACGAAGACGGCCGGCGTCGCGGCCGGGACGGCGAGGTCCGGGCTGCACGGCGCGGGCGCAGGTGCGGCGAGCGACAGGGTCGCGGCGAGCCCGCGCGGATGCGCGGCCTCGGGGGCGGTACGGATGGACACGGTTCGATCTCCTCTGGACGCGAGACGGGCGTCCGGGGGGATTCCGCGCGAGTGACTCCGATCTCTCAGCAGAAATCGCGCGGGCGGAGAGGTCGGCGTCGGCCACCGGGGTCAGCGCGGGCGTTCAGCGCGGGGTACCGCGCGGGGTCCCGCGCCGGATCCCACGCCCGGTCCCACGCTCCACCTCCGCCTCCGCCTCCTCATCGCCGACGCTGGCGAGCCAGACCGGCCCACCGAAGATCGCCAGCGCCATGAAGGCGACCGGGACCGCCACCAGCGCGTCCGTCGACTCCGCGACCAGCAGCCCCACCGTGAGCGCGCACAGCACCAGCGCCAGCATCACATGCACCATGGTCCGCGCGCCGACCGCCATCCCCTGCCGCGGCGCGGACCCGGGGGCGCGGCGATGCCTCAGGTGCAGCACCACGCGCGCGACCAGCAGCGTGCAGAACACCACCGCCGCGATCCAGCTCCAACGCGGCGCCAGCACCGCCACGAGGGCCAGCGCCCCCGCCGCGGCGAGCGTGCAGAGCGTGTGCACCCGTCGAAGCCGTGCCAGCAGGACGACTCGGTCGATCGGACTGGTCGGTCGGTTCGCGTCGCGCATCCACCATCGGTAGGTCGCGCGTCGCGACGGGTGGCGCGGGAAACGTGCGGTGGCACGCGCGTCAGTCGCGCGGATCGGTCCCGGGACGGCGGCTCAGGCGCACCACGATGCCGACCCAGGGCACGAGCAGCACCAGGACCACGCCGTAGACCGCAAGCGCGATCCACTCGGCGGTGAGCCCCGCGAGCGGCACGTCCACGACCTTCGCAAGCGGCGCGGCGAGCCCGAGCAACCCGACGGCGAGGAAGACGACGGGCAGCAGGCAGAGCGCGTGGAACGCGTACATGAACAGCACCGGCGAGCGCCGGCGGCGGATCGGGTTGCCCGTGATCGCGACGGCCGCGAGGAGCGCCGCCGCAGCGCCGAGCGGCACCGCGAAGAGGCCTATGCCCGTCACCTCGCCGCGCGCGTCGGGGCGGTCGACGCGCGACACCAGGTCGGAGCCAATTCGAGAGACCCGCAGCGGACCGCGCCCGCGCATCTCCGCGAGCCACGCCTGCTCGTCGGGACCGGGGCTCAGGGGACGACGGCGCTTCGCAGAGGTCGACGAGAGCGGAGACCCCTGCGTCCACGCCGTTTCGCCGAAGCGGTGGAAGCGTCCGCGGAGTTCGGGGCCGTCGGCGGCCTCGCGGTAGGCGAGCTCGAGCGGCAGGCGGTCGCCCTGCGCGACGCCGATCGCGCGTTCGATCTCGCCCTCGGTGCCCGTGAGCGTGACCTCAATCGGCGCGACGACGCCGAACGCGCGCCACGCGAGGTGGGCGCGCACCGCGTTCCACCCGATGAAGCCGCCGAGCGCGCCGAAGAGCACCGCCGCGAGCGCCACGATCGCGCGCGGCCAGGGCGCGAGCTCCGGCGCCGACTCGCGGGTGGTGGTGGGCGAATAGCGCGCCATGGAGGGATCCTACTCGCTGGTGCGTGCGGAGGCCGCGGTCGTCGGTGCGGCGATCGCGCTGCGCGGCGATCAGCGCCCCTGAGATCGCTGGGATTCGGCGTCCCGCGCGAATGCCTCGCGGCACTCGATGCTGCAGAAGTAGTAGGTGGTGCCACCGAGCTCGAGCCGGGGCGTGGATGGCCGCACACGCACCTCGATGCAGGCGAGGTCGCCGTTGCGGCGGCAGACGGGGCACTCGGCGAGGCGTTCCGGGCGATGGTCCTCGCGTCCGATCGCCCCGCCGTCGGCGGCCGCGCACCCCAGTGCTGAAAGCGGGATGCACGGCGCGCCGACGGCCAGCAGCAGGCGGAACGCGAGACGGAGCGACATGCCACGCCCGCGGGATCGCCCCGCGGGTCTCTCGGATCGTACGACACGGTCACTGGTGGTCATGCGCGCCCCTTCGGCTGGCGGATGCGGTCGTCAGAACGTCAGGCTGAGCAGTGCCGTGACCTTGTAGTCGGTCTCGACCTGCTCGCCGTTGAGGTCCTGCCACACCGGGAACTGCGGCGCCACGCTGAGCGCCATGGTGGAGTTGATCCGCGCGCGGACGCCGGGCGCGAGATAGAGCGTGCTTCCGCCGCTGTTCTCGTTGGCGACGCCGGCCGACTCGTCCTTCATGAGCGTGGTGAAGGCGATCTCGCCGAACAGGCTGATGTTCGGGAAGGTGTCGATCGCGTCGGTCAGGCGCCAGTTGAGCGCGAGGCCGGCGTCGAGGCGGTCGCCGACCTTGAAGTCGTTCGCCTCGGTGCGGAAGGTGTACGACGCGCTCGCGTCGAGCGTGAGGTGCGAGGTGAGGAAGCGCGAGTACGCGACCCCGGCGAGGAAGTCCCACGAGCCTGAGCCAGGCTGGCTCGAGGGTTCAAGCAGCTCGCCGTCGGAGAGCAGCTCGCCGTCCTCGCCGGTCGGCAGCTTGATGCCGCCGAGGAGCGAGAGGTGGCCGTCCTCGCCCTTCATCACGCGGTACTTGGCGGTGATCCACAGGTCGGTGAGGCCCGACGGATCGGCCGTCGCCGAATGCGCGTGACCGTCGGCCGGATCGAAGTGCGCATCGATGAAGTTGTCGCCCCAGTACCAGCCGATCGCGGCGCCGATCTGGAGGTCGTCGGTCACGCCGTAGTTGAGCGCGAGGTTCGCGAGGGTGCTGCGGTCGATCGAGTCGAACTCGCCGCTGGTCTCCGCGCGCTCCTCCGCGACGGCGGCGCTCACGCCGTCGAAGTCGGTGAAGTCGAGGCGGAACGACATGTCCCACTTCGACGCCTTGAGCGTCTCGCCCGAGATGGTGCTCAGGCCGCCGCCCGAGGTGCCGGGGCCGTGGTTGGCGCTGGCGGTGGCGGCGGTGAGCGTGGCGATGAAGCCCGCGAGCACGGTGCTGCGGAGGATGAGGTTCTGACGGTTGTGGATCGTGTTCATGAGTGCAATCGGTTTCGGTCGCCGGCGAGTCGCCGGCGGAGGTGTTGATGGATGGATCGGGCGGATCGTCCGCGTCGATCGACGGGGCATGGCGGGCACGGGATGGAGCCCATGCCACACGGACACCGCGCGCGGATCGCGCGGTGCGGTTGGAACTGCGTTGGAGCCGTCGGGCGCGGCACCGCTTGGCGGCGGGGCGCGACCACGGATGCTCAGGCTCTACGCACGGGGCGGAGGAGCCGGTGCGTCGAGCGCGCGGGACTCGGGCGCCGCGGCCCCGCGCGGAGCGCGGAAGCGCATGGCGCGCGCGGTGTCCGGAAACGCGGCGGACAGCGCCGCGCAGAGCGGCGGCAGCGGCGCATGCACGAGCCAGCCCGGAGCTCCCTTGCAGCCGAGCGCCGAGATCGACGCGATGCGCAGGCGCGCTGCGCGCGGGGCGTGCGAGGCTGCGCCGTGGCCATCGGCGTTGCAGCAGGAGGAGGCGGACGGCGAGGCGGACGGCGAGCCCGAGCCCGACGCCGAGCCCGACGCCGCGCACGACGCGGAGCAGGTCGCCGGGTGCGAACCCGACGACGACGCACAGGTCTCGCGCGCGCGGCAGCACTCCGGCAGGTTCTCGCGCGCCGACGCCGCCTGCAGCGACACAAAGGCGCGGCGAGCGATCGATCGCGGGACGAGCACGCCGTTCGCGCGCGCCCAGTCCAGGCGGTCCTCAAGCGAATGGCAGCAGCAGTTCGTCCAGCAGTGTTCGGCGGAGATGCAGCCGCAGGCGCAGCCTTCGCAGGGGAAACGCTCGTCGGAGCGGGCGATCAGGCCGACCCGCGCGAGCCACTCCGCCGACGGCAGGACGCCCTGCCCCGCGATCAGGAACGCGACGAGCGTCGACCACAGCACCGCCACGCGCAACGGGCGCGGACGCGGCAGGCTCGGACGATCGGAGCAACGGCGACGTTTCATCACGGGAAAACTGCTCCACGCGACGAAACGTGGGCGGGGTGGACGAGCCCCGAGTCTACACCGCCCGGTGCCGCGGACGAAGTCGCCGTGCAGACCCGCGGGCCGACGGCGTCTCCAAAGCCGCACTCAACATCCGCGCCATCGAGGTTGCCGCGACGCAGCGCGGCACGCCGCCAGACAGCCGCGACATCGGCGGCGGCGAGGTCAGCGTCGCCATCGAGGTCGAGCATCTCGCGGCCGAGCGAGAGCGCGCCGAGCCCCCACTGCGCGAACGGCGTCCAGCCGGCGAGCCTGACTCCGCCATCGCGAGCGCAGGACGACCGATTGGGCTCGATGAAGCGGCAGTGAGATTCGCGCAAATCAACCGGCCGACGGCTTGAGTTGCGACTGAGTCGCAATATCTTCCCGCCCGTTGTTGAGACTCAGTCGCAAAGAGGCACCCATGCCCACGATGCTCCCCTCCCATCCCGCCGTCCCCTCCCTGCTTCGGTCGAACTCGCACGCCGCGCGCCGCACCACCTGGCTTGGCTGCGGACTCGCGCCGCTCCTCGCCGCGGTCGGACTGTGCCCGAGCGCCGCGCACGCCGACGAGCGCCGGTTCACCTACGTGCACGAAAGCACCGTCCACGCGCCGGGCGAGATCGCCTACGAGCAGTTCGTCACGTGGAAGACCGACCGCGCCGATCGGCCCGGCTTCAACCGCATCGACCTGCGGCACGAGTTCGAGTTCGGCGTGGTGGAGGACTTCCAGATCGGGCTCTACCTCCCCGACTGGCGGATCGAGTGGGATGACGCGTCGAGTTCGGTCCGTTTCCGCGACGTGGCGGTCGACGGCATCCTGGCGCTCACCAACCCGAGCGAAAGTGCCCTCGGATCGGCGCTCTACGGCGAGGTCAAGGTCGGCGACGAACTGTTCGTCCTCGAGGGAAAGCTGCTCCTCCAGCTCAACATCGACCGGACGGTGTTCGCCTGGAACGGCATCGTCGAGGCGGAGTGGGAGGGCGACGGCTACGACGACGACCAGGGCGTCTTCGGGCAGACCCTGGGCGCGAGCTACGAGATCAGCCCGCGCTGGCTGGTCGGCGCGGAGCTCCTCCACGAGGTCGAGTACGCCGACTGGTCCGACTGGGGCGATCACTTCGTGGCCGCCGGGCCCAACATCTCGCATCGGCGCGAGCAGTTCTGGATCACCGCCACCGCGCTGTTCCAGGTGACGGATCTCGCGAACGAGCCCGACTTCCAGCTGCGCACCATCGTTGGATTCGACTTCTGATGCGCGCACCACTCATCCCGGCACTCTGCGCGGCGGCGGCGATCGCCGGATGCGCGACGCTCGAGGAGATCGCTCCGCCGCCGGAGCAGCTCGTCATGGGGCGCGCCTCGGGAGCCGACGCCGCGAACGCCGCGCCGCCCGATCCCAGCCTGCTCGCACGCGGACGAGCGCTCTACGTGACCGACTGCGCGCGATGCCACGCGGTCGTGCCCGTCCGCGACCACACCCGGGCGGAGTGGGCGGAGATCATGCCGCGCATGGTCAAGGAATCGAGTCTCGGCGAGGCCGAACTGCGCGCGCTCGAGGCGTATGTCGAGGCCGTGCTCGCCATGCCGTGATGCCCGAGTCCAGGCGGCGAACCCCGTGACTCGCCTGCGCGCGGCCCCGGCCACCACCGCCCGTCACGCCATCGCCACCGCGCGCCCCGCGTTCGCGACGATCGCGTTGAGCGTCGCGCTCGGCCGCATGAGGCTCGAGAGCTTCTGCGCGCACGGGTGGTAGTAGCCGCCGATGTCGACCTGGCCGCCCTGCGCGCCGTTGAGCTCGCCCACGATCTTCGCCTCGTTCGCGGTCATCTCGGCGGCGACCGGCGCGAAGAACGCGGCGAGCGCCTTGTCCTTCGTCTGCCGCGCGAGCGCCTGCACCCAGTAGAGCGAGAGGTAGAAGTGGCTGCCGCGGTTGTCGAGGTCGCCGACCTTGCGCGCGGGCCCCTTGTTGTTCGCGAGGTACTGGCCGATCGCCTCGTCGATGGTCTCGGCGAGCACCTGCGCCTTGGCGTGGTGCATGGTCGACGCGACGTGCTCGAAGCTGGCGCCGAGCGCCTGGAACTCGCCGAGCGAATCCCAGCGGAGCGAGTTCTCCGCGATGAACTGCTGCACGTGCTTCGGAGCGCTGCCGCCCGCGCCGGTCTCGAAGAGTCCGCCGCCGTTCATGAGCGGCACGATCGACAGCATCTTCGCGCTGGTGCCGAGCTCGAGGATCGGGAAGAGGTCGGTCAGGTAGTCGCGCAGCACGTTGCCCGTGACCGAGATGGTGTCGAGGCCCCGCTTCATCCGCTCGCACGAGAAGGTGCACGCGGCGGCCGGCTCCATGATGTGGAACTCGAGGCCGGCGGTGTCGCCGACGAGCGCCGCGTCCTTGAGGTACGCATGCACCTTGACGAGGAGCTCGCGGTCGTGCGGACGGTTCGCGTCGAGCCAGAAGCACGCGGGCGTCTTGGAGAGGCGCGCGCGCGTGACCGCGAGCTTGACCCAGTCCTTGATCGCGGGGTCCTTGGTCTGGCAGGCGCGCCAGATGTCGCCCGCCTCGACCGCGTGCTGCATGAGCACGGTGCCCGCGGCGTCGACGACGCGCACGGTGCCGGCGGCCTTCATCTCGAACGTCTTGTCGTGCGAGCCGTACTCCTCGGCCTTCTGCGCCATGAGCCCGACGTTCGGCACGGAGCCCATCGTCTTCGGGTCGAACGCGCC
>JBMOGJ010000058.1:0-18916 GCA_049318425.1 Phycisphaerales bacterium
GCGCGGGGTCGCCGTCGGAGATGATGATGATGTGGCGCTGGCCGGCCTTCGACTCCTCGAGGCCCTTGGCGGCCATCGAGACCGACGACTCGAAGTCGAACATGTCGCCGACCACGAGCGAGCGCGACGCGGCGATCGGCTTCGACTTGTCGCCCGCCTCCTGCAGCGGCAGCGACCAGGTCGGCCCGTTGACCAGCGTGATGATGCCGATCAGGTCGAGCCGCGTGAGCGCCTCGATGGCGGCGATGCAGACCTGCTGCGCCCAGTAGTTGCCCTGCGCCATCTCGCACGAGTGCACGATGAGCACGAGTCCGCCGCGCACCATCTGGCGCGTGGCGGGCGGATCCATCTTGACCGGCAGCACGGTCGCGGTGTCGGAGTCGATCCAGCCGCCGGCGCCGAAGGCCTGGTCGCCACCGAGCATGAGCAGTCCGCCGCCGAGGTCGTGGACATACGCGCGCAGCAGGCGGTCGGTCTCACCGTCGATCGACCAGCGCGGGACGTTCGACAGCACGATCGCGTCGAAGCCCGACAGGAAGTCGCCGCCCTGCGACAGCGCCTCGGGGGTGACGAGCACCGCCTCGATGGTGGTCTGCCGCAGCGCGTCGAGGAACGCGGCGGTGTCGGTGCCGTTGCTCGGGTCGACCACGAGGATCTGGCCGGTGCCGTCGACGAAGGTCACCGCGGCGGCGCGGTTGTTCTCGAGCATCGCGTCCTGGCTCTGGTCGGCGGGCTCGAAGACCGCCTCGAAGCGGCGCGTGCCCGCGCCCTCGAGCGGATAGGGCACCGCGATGGTGCGCGGCCCCGCCTCGAGGTCGACGGCGAGCCCGTCGCCGGGCGCGTCGGGATCGAGGTCGACCGCGCGCCCGCCCTCGCGCAGGAACACGGTGCCGCGCGCGGCGCGCTGGCTGCGCAGCAGGAGCCGCAGGTCGGCGGTCTGACCGGGCCGCGCGCGCGTCGGCGCCTTGAGGCTCTCGAAGACGACCTCGTTGGCGGACTCGTACTCGATCGGCACCACGTCGATCGGGATGCCGTTCGCCTTCGCGACCTCGGCCTCGGCGAGCGCGTTGCCGATGTTCTCGTTGCCGTCGGAGATGAGCACGATGCGCTTGGCGGTGTCGGGCGGCAGGATCGAGAGCGCCTGGCGGATGCCCGCGGCGATGTTCGAGGCGTCGCGGTCGCCCGCGTGCTCCTCGTCGACGATGATCGACCGGCTGTCGGGCTGCGCGAGGATCTCTGCCTCGCGCCCGATGGTCACGGCGGCGACGCGGTCGTCGGGCTCCTTCTTGCCGGCCACGAGGGCCTGCGCGAAGTCGCGGGCGCGCTCGAGCTCGGTCGTCGGGATCGAGCGGCTGCGATCGAGGACGAACGCCGTCGTGAGCGCCTCGCCGCGCAGGACGAACGCCGGCTGCGCGATCGATGCGACCAGCAGCAGCACGACGAGCGTGCGCAGCGCGAGGCTCGACCACCACTTCCACGGCTCCTCGCTGCGGCGGCTGCGCCACGCCAGCGCGAACACCGGCACCAGCAGCAGGAGAAGGAGGAGGAAGATGGGGCGCTCGAAGTGCATGGACCCGCCGATCGATCGGTCAACCGTTCACAGCCGCTCAGTCGTCCTGCCCGCGCGGAAGCGCGAAGAACACGATCCGCGAATTACCGTGGTCGCACACCGCGTAGCGCTGCCGACCATCCGCCGAAACGCCCGCCGGCTCGATCGCCCAAGGATACTTCAGCCGACCGCGCTCGCGTCCGATGCCGCCCGCAATCCAGAGCGAACGACCGTCGGTCGCGTCGAGGCGCTGGAGGCGGTGGTTGCTGTGCTCGACGACGACGAGGGTGCGCGGGGCGTCGGTGTCGGGGTCGGTGTGCGCGCCGGCGTCGGTGCCGGTCGGTGCGGCGCTCGCGGCGTCGGGTCCGACCATCGCCCGGCCGAGGCGGTCGACCGCGCGTCCGCCGATCTCGAGCACGAGGCCGAAGGGGTACGACAGCTCCCCCGCCCCGAGCCCCGGGCGCCCGACCGAGCGCCGGAACTCGCCGTCGGAGGTGAACACCTGGATGCGGTGGTTGCTCGAGTCGCAGACATAGAGCTCGTCGCGCGCGGCGTCGTAGGCAAGGCACTGCGGCCGGAGGAACTCACCCTCGCCGGTGCCGCAGCGGCCGAACTGGTACATGAACGCCCGGTCGGTGCCGAAGGCCTGGATGCGGTCGTTGCCGCCGTACTCGGCGACCAGCATGCGTCCGTCGGGCGTGAACACGACGTCGGTCGGGTAGATGAACTCTCCCGCGCCCGTCCCGTAGCCGCCGAGGGTCCAGCGAAGCTCCCCCGTCGGCGAGAAGCAGACGATCCGGTGCTCGTGGGTGTCGGCGACCACGAGGTTGCCATCGGGCGCGACCGTCGCGCCGACCGGCTTGCCGCGGTCGGTCTTCGGCAGCCGCCATTCGGAGGCGACCTCGCCGCTCGGGAGGAAGCGCTGCACGCGCGCGTCCTTGTCGATCACGAAGGTCACGCAGGCGTCGGCGCCCGCGGAAGCATCGCACGCGACCACGCGCGGACCGTTGAACTGCCCGGGCGCGCGTCCGACGCCCGCGAGCTCGCGGTCGACGGGAAGCAGCTGGGAGACGGTGGGCGACGCCTGGCGGAGTGCCGACATGACGGGGTCGTCGGCCTCGGCTCCCGCGGTCGTCGACTCCGCGCGACCGCAGCCGGGAAGGAGCGCGAGCACGCCGGTGAGCAGGCCGGCGGAGAGCCCCGCCGACAACACGGGCAACAGCCCGGCGCTTCCGGCGCCCCGACTCAGGATCGCGCGCGCGAAGCCCGACCCCTGCAGGTGCCTGAGCAGCACGAGCAGCGCCAGGAGCGCGGGAATCGCCGCGACCACCAGCGCGCCCGCCGCGAGGAATACCGTGTCCGGCCGCTGGAAGTGCACCGCGTTGAGCACATCGGTCGCGAGCCACGGCAGCCCCGGGGTGACGACGCGCCCGCTCGCCGTGAGCTCGCCGAGGCTCCAGGCGAACGCGACCGCGCCAGCCGCAAGCGCGGACAGCCCGAGCTCGGCGCGCATCCCGCGCCATGATGCCGTCAGCGTCGTGCCGTCGAGCGCGCGCAGCCGCCGCGCCGAACGCGCCTCGCGCGCCTCGAGGGCGAGCACCACGATCGCCGCCGCCGGCGCCGCGCGCAGCGCGAGCGCTAGGACGACCGCCGCCGGCGAGTCGTAGATCGAGCCGAGCGCCGCGTTGTTGTAGGCCGCCTCGATGGCGAGGGCGGCGAGCGTCGCGGGCGCGAGTCCGCAGGCGAGCGCGCCGAAGGCGGTGGTGCGCGCGAGCATCCGCGCCGCCGGCGACTCGACCGCGATCAGGCAACGCATGCCCGCCGCGAGCGCGGCGACGAGCGTCGCGGCGCACAGCCCCATCGTGACCGTCGCGACGAGCGCCGCGCCGTGCAGCCGCATGAAGTCGGAGGCGCGCGGCACCGCGACCACCTCGGCCGCGAGCGCCGTGAGCACGGCGAGGGGCAGCACCGCCGCACCAACGAGCGCCACCGCGGGACGCGCGCGGGTGACGCCGCGCGGCTCGTGGAATCGACCGCCGCCCCGCGCATGCTCGGCACGCGCGCGCAGCCCGCGGTCGCCGAGCACGCGCGCAAGGAGCGGTACCGCCGCCACCAGCGCGATCACGGTCGCGAGCGCCGGCCAGGCCGCGCGCAGGACCTCGCCCGGCGTGGCGCCGAGCGCGTCGAGCGTCTTGATCTCGAAGCCGTAGGTCGGCACCAGCGCGAGGTCGAACACGGTGGTCTCGCACAGGAGGAACGCGGCCGTCGCGAGGATCGCGATCAGGAGGCTGCGGCCATCGCGCGCGAGCGCCGCGCGCCCACGACGCGCAAGCCCCGCGCCGTCGAGCGCGAGCAGGCGTCCGTCGGTCACGATCTCCGCCGGTCCAGCGCTCGCGAGCGCTGCGAACGCGGCGCTCGAGCTCCACACGACGAGCGAGAGCCCGAGCAGCACCGCGCGCTGCACGCCGACGAGGTCGCCGCGCGCGCAGAGGTCGCCGACCCAGGTGCCGGGCCCCGTCGACATCCAGAGCGCCGCGTAGAGGAGCCACGGCGGCAGCACGATCGGCAGCAGCACCGCGCACACCACGAGCTGGTTCCCGAGCGCCCACGGGTTCCGTCGGAAGGCGCGCGACGCGGGCCAGGCGAGCGCCGCACCGACGGTCGCGGCCGCGAAGGCGAGCGCGACACTCAGCGCGAGGGTCGCAAGCGGCGCGTGGCCGGTGATCTCCCGCGCGTCGCGGAGGCCGGTGGCGGTGGCGTCGGTCTCCCCGCGCGCGAGTCCCGCCGTGAGCAGCGCCGCGGCCGGCAGCGCCAGCGCCGCAAGCGCGATGACGATCGTCACGACCCACGCCGCGAGGCCGAGCGGGCCGCCGAGCGCACGGGCGACCGGTCCGCTGCGCGGGTGTCGGACACTCGGGGCGGATCGCGTCATGCGCGAACGCCGTCCGTGGATCGCGGCGCGCACGCCACCGGGTTTGACTCGAGCCGCGCCTTCGCCTCGACCGCGAGCGCTGGCGCGATGCGCGCCGCTTCCGCCGCGTCGAACTCCAGCGCGTCGGGCTCGCCGAAGGGCACCGACTCGGCGACCGCGGGGCCGAGGGGCAGGTTGCGCGACGGCGAGCGCGCGATCAGCGCCTCGCACGCGGGCGACACGAGGTACGCCGCCACACGCTGGGCCGCCTCGGAGGTGCGTCCATCGCCCGAGTCGGCCGCGCGCTTCGACGCGGGACCTCCCGCGACCAGCGCGACGGTGTTCGGCACCAGCATCGTGCCACCGCCGCGCACTCCCGCCGCGAGCGAGCGCGGCACATGCATGCGCAGCGGCAGTCCGCGCGCGATCGCGGCGAGGGCGTCGTCGGAGTCGGTGAGTCCGAACGCCGACTCGCCGGTCGCGACCGCCTCGACGGTGGCGGCGTTGCCGCCGGTGAGCACGCGCACGCCGTTCGATCTCATGCCGTCGAGCCAGGCGTGGAAGTCGGGGGCGTCGACGCCCGCGGCGCGCGCGCGGTCCCACGCCAGCTTGAGCGCCGCGAAGTGTCCGTTGGTGGTGCCGAAGCGCGGATCCGCCACGGCGATCGCCGACGCAGAACCACGCGCGAGACCCGGCGCCGCGAGGTCACCCCAGCGTTCGACGGGATCGGCGCGTTCATGGGTGACGACCACGCGCGCGCGTGCCGCGAACGCGAGCCATCGACGCGCGGGATCGCGATGCACCGCGGGCCACGCCGACCAGACCGGCTCCGACACCTCGGCCAGCAGGCCCTCGGACGCGAGGCGCGTCACCGCGAAGCTTTCCGAGCTCCAGAAGAGATCGCAGCGCGGGCGATCCCGCTCAGCGCGGATCCGCGATTCGAGCCCCGTGGTCTTGGTCGCCTCGGTGTCGAAGACCGCGTCGATCTCGACGCCGGTCTCGCGCGTGCAGGCCACGAGGACCTCGCGCGCGAGCGCGTCGTCGGCGGAGATGTACGCGACGATCCGTGCCCCGTCACCCGACGCCGCGCGCCGCGGTCCGCACGCAGACAGCCATGCGCAGACACCCGGCGCCGCCGCGCCACCGACCAACGCAGCGCCCACGCGCGTGATCGCATCGCGTCGCGTCGTCGTGTCGCGTCGCGTGTTCGTATCGCGTCGCGGGGATCCAGCGGTCAGGGGTGCCATCCTTCTCATCGTGCGTCCTGCGGATGACGCCCGCGTGCCTGCGCGCGGTGCGTCACGACATACATGCCGCGCGTGGGAGCGCCGCGCGGCGGGCGCGTCTTCACTCGGCGGGAGGCGCGCTCGGCGCGCCGGACTTCGGAGCGTCAGACGTGGGCGCGCCGGACGTGGGCGCGCCAGACTTCGGAGCACCCGCGCCCGACGCAGGAGCACCCGCCCCCGCCGCGCCCTTCTTCGCCAGTTCGCGACGCATGGTGCCGAAGTAGTGCTTGTAGGTCTCCTCGAGGTGCGCCGAGGTCGGATCGTCGCTCACGGCCGCGCCGGACCCGCCCTCCACCGCCTCGCCGACCGTGCCGCTCGGAAGCACGCTCTCGCCCACCTCCGGATTCGGATTCTCGATGAGCTGGCGCGCGATGATGTCGCCGCCGGCGTTGCGCGACTTGGCCTTCTCGACCTTGGTGCCGGTCGGCGTCTTGGACTTGCCGGTGTTGCCGCCCTGGGCGCGGCCGCCGTTCTGCCCGCGCTGCTGACCGGGGCTCGCATTCGGCGCCCCCGACTGACCGCTCGGGTTCTCGCCGCCGCCCTTGGACATACCCTCGCCGAGCGACTGCGACTCCTGGTCGGTCATGTTGGACAGCGCCTCGGCCTCCTGCAGCATCTGCTCGGTGACCTCGAGCTCGCTCAGCATCTCGCCGAGCTCGGCGAGCGACGGCTCGCCGCCCTCGCCACCCTCCTGGCCCTCGCCAGACTGTGGCTCGCCACCTTGCTGCTGCTGCTGCTGCGACTGCTGGCCGCCCTGTTGCTGCTGCTGGCCACCCTGCTGCTGTCCGCCCTGCTGCTCGCCGCCTTGCTGCTGTTGCCCGCCCTGCTGTTGCTGCTGCTGCTGCGACTGCTCACCACCCTGTTGCTGCTGCTGCCCGCCCTGCTGCTGTTGCTGCTGGGACTGCTGGCCACCCTGCTGCTGCTGTTGGCCACCTTGCTGCTTCTGCTGCTGTTGCTGCTGCTTCTGCGACGGGTTCGCGGGCGGCTTGCGCTGCCCGGCGGCCTTCTTCGTCGCGTTGGCGAACTTCTTGAGCGCCTGCTGGCTGTTCTTCGCGGCGGCGGCGGCCTTGCGGAGCTCCTCGCGCTGCTGGTCGGAGAGTCCCTGCGCCTGCTCGATCGCGCGCTGCAGCGCCTCGGGATTGTTCGCGAGCTGCGAGTCGAGGCCGGCCTTCTCGAGGGCGTCCTTCATCGACTGCTGCTTCTCAGCGAGGTTCTCGAGCGACTTGGCCATGTTCTCGAGCGACGCCTTGACCGCGTCCTTCTCGGCCTGGCTCATGTCGCCCGACTCCATCTTCTTCGCGAGATCGGCGAGTTCCTGGCGCGCGTTGCCGAACTCGCCCTTGGAGAGCGCCTCGGTGAGCTTCGCCGTCTCGCCCTCGGTCGACTTGAGTTCGGAGAGGTCGCGCTTGAGCGCCTCGTTGGTGCGCGCGCTCTCGCCCTTGCGCACCTCGTCGAGCTTCTTCTGCACCTCCGACATGCGGCGGATCGCCTCGCGGCGCTCGTCGCTCGACTCGCCCGGCTCGCCGCCCACCTTCGGGTCGGCGTTCTTGGCGAGGCCCTTCATCGCGTCCTTCACATCCTGGGGGAGCGCCTTCGAGCCCTCGATCTCCTTCTGGACGCGCTCGAGCGAGTCCTCGACGAGCTGCTTCTCGGTGAGCGCCACCGGCGTCGACGGCAGCTCCTCGGCGGGCCACTCGTAGGCGGGCAAGTAGACCTGCGCGGCGGCGGCGAGCGCGAGCAGCGCCGGCGCCCAGAACGCATGCGCGCCGAGCTTGATCGGGAACGCCGCGCGCACCCGTGCGGGCAACGCGGGATCGGACGCCTTCTCGACCGCGTCGGCGACGGCGGCGCGCGCGTAGGCGTCGGTCGAGCGCTCGAGGGCGAGCGCGGAGGTGAGCCGTTCATCGAGGCGGAGTCGCTCGTCGATCCGCAGCGCGAGCGTCGCCTCGGAGGGCGTGCCGCGGTGACGGAGCGCGTAGACGATGCCAGTCGCGAGCAGGAGCGCCGCGCCTGCGAGCGCCGCGAAGACGCCGGTCGACCACTGCGCGCCCGGAAGGAGCTTGATCGCGATGACCGCGAGGACCGCGACGATCGCGGCGGCCACCATGCCGGCGGCGAGCGCGTCGAGCACACCCGCGAGCAGCAGCTGGCGGCGGGCGATGGAGATGATGCTGCGGATGCGGTCCATGGCGGTCGAATCCTCCGATGCCGTGTGCGTGCGCGCCCACATGCGCACCCGCCCGCGCTCCGGCGTCCGGCGCGCGTCTTCCCGGAATCGGCGCATGATACCCCGCACCCCGCGCGTCCCCGATTTTGACACACATTTGCCGAGAGATTTGCCGAGAGATTTCCCATGCGGATTCCGCGTAGGCTGCGCGCGCGATCCGACGCGGATCCCCACGCCGATCCCCACGCCGATCCCGACGCCGATCCCTGCGCCCATGGACCCCGACGACCACGTCTGCCTCTGCTTCCACGTCTCCCTGCGGAAGATCGCGAACTTCATCGCGCGCGAGGAGCCGCGGGTGCCGAGCCAGATCTCCGAGTGCCTCGGCGCGGGCACGGGATGCCAGTGGTGCGTGCCGTTCCTGCGGAAGCTCCACCAGCTGCATCTCGAGGGACAGCCGATGGACCTGCCCGTCTCGCCCGAGGAGTACGCGAAGCGCCGCGCGCGCTACCGGAAGACCGGCGATCGCGACGAGTCGTCGTCATCGCCAACGCCTGAGTGACCGCGCGCACACGCCTCGTCCCGGCCGATCGACGACGGCTCAGGCCGCCGCGCCGGCACGATTGATGCGCCGCAGCTCGAGGGCGCGGATCGCCTGCCCGAGTTCGGGCTGCTCCTCGCTGAACCGCAGTCCGATCTCGGAGTGGCCCGCCTGGCGCGCGTCCATCACATGCGCGACCGTGGTGCGCGCGTGGATCGGCGGCAGGATCGCGGGAAACTCCGCGCGCACGACCACCGACTCGTCGGGCCGCAGCATCGTCTGCAGGTCGACGCGCACGCAGAGGCCGCCCTCGGAGATGTCGACCACCACGCCGTCGCCGATCGGGGCGAGCGTGACCGGCCGGAGCAGCACCGCCTTGGGCGCGAGGTCGAACGCGACGGGAACGCGGTGCAGCCCGCGCCGCTCCTCATGCATGAGCATCGTGGGCAGGCTGACGCGATAGCCGTAGCGGCGTTCCGCCCCCTCGCCCGCGACCCAGCGGCCGAGCACGACCACCTCGCCGTGGTGGAAGCCCTTCTCGGCGGCGATCGAGAGGTGCATGCGCTCGCCGGCGACCAGCTCCTTGCGGATCGCGCCTTCGAAGGGGCGGCTGATGACCAGCGCCTCCGCCTCGAGCTCGACCACATGCCCGGAGAGCGGGCTCGGCAGCGCCACGCCGTCGACCGTGCCGATGCCGATGGACGACGACCGCTCGGCGGCGAGGCGGAGGATCGACCGGATCGATGCCTCTTCGCCGCCGTCGTAGCCAAGCAACGCCGCGATGCTGCGGAACCACAGCCTCATGGGGAGGGGAATCGGCGGTCGATGGGGCGGACTTCAGCCGGGCACCCCCCGGATCCCGCGGAATCTCGGACCGACGCAGCCGCGGAAGAACGGAATCGGGTTGCCGTTGCGACTGAGTCGCAATATCCTCTCCGCTCCCAATGTCCCCCGCCATGGCCGAACCCGAACCCATCCGCCTCCCGCTCACGCAGTTGAAGCGCGGCGATCGCGCGATGGTGGCGGACTCGAGCCTCTCGGAGGAGGACCGCGCGGTGCTCCGGGCGATGGGCCTCGACGACCGCTGCACCTTCACCGTCTGCCGCGCGAGTTCGGGCGGGCCGTGCATCATCCAGCTCGACGCCACGCGGCTCGGGCTCTCGCCGGAACTGGCGAAGCGCATCCTGACCCGGCCGTGCGACTGCCCTGAGTCGGCCTGCTGCGCGCCGGCTGAGGACGCGGCCCCGACTTCGGGCACGGGCACCACCCCGCCCCCGCCGTCCTCCACGGACCACCACCGTCGATGACCACCGCTGCGCCCGGCGCGAGGACTCCCGCGCCGCCACCGTCGCGGGTGGCCATGGTCGGCAATCCGAACGTCGGCAAGACCTCGCTCTTCAACCGGATGTGCGGTGTGCGCGCGAAGACCGCCAACTTCGCGGGCTCGACCGTCGAGGCGCGCGTCGGCACCTGCGCGAGCGGCGGCGCCGAGCTCGAGGTGGTCGACCTGCCGGGCGTGTACGCGATCGACCTCGAGCTGCCCGAGTCGCGCCTCTGCCGCGACTGCCTCGCGGGACGGCTCGCCGGCTGCATGCCCGACGCGCTGCTGGTGGTGATCGACGCGACGAACATGCAGCGCGGCCTGCGGCTCTTCCGCTCGGTCGCCACGAGCGGCCGGCCGGTGGCGGTCGCGCTCACCATGACCGACCTCGCGCGCGCCCGCGGACTGTCGGTCGACGCGCAGCGGCTCTCGGTCGCGCTCGGCGTGCCGTGCGCGATCGCGAACGGCCGCGAGGGCACCGGCATCGAGCCGCTGGTCGCCGCGATCCACGCGGCGCGCGAGGTGCCGCCGACCGTCGTCGCCGCGAGCCTGCGGCCGCAGTGGAGCGACGAGACGATCGCGACCAGCATCGGCGGGCCCAACACCCTCGGCACCGACCACGACCGGCTCACCGACCGGCTCGACGCGGCGTTCACCCATCCCATCCTCGGCGGCGTGGTGTTCCTGGCGGCGATGGCGCTGATGTTCTTCGCGATCTTCCGCCTCGCCGAGATCCCGATGACGCTCATCGAGGACGGATTCGCCTGGCTCGGCGCGACGCTGGCCGCGGCGCTTCCCGAGGGCGCGCTCACGAGCCTGCTCGTCGACGGCGTGATCGGCGGCGTGGCGGGGACGGTGGTGTTCCTGCCGCAGATCTGCCTGCTCTTCTTCCTGCTCGCGCTGCTCGAGGACACGGGCTACCTCGCGCGCGCCGCGTTCGTGATGGACCGCATCATGTGCCGCTTCGGGCTGCCGGGGCAGGCGTTCGTGCCGCTCCTCTCGAGCCACGCGTGCGCGCTGCCGGGCATCATGAGCGCGCGCCTGATCCCCGATCCGCAGGACCGGCTCGCGACCATCCTGGTGGCGCCGTTCATGAGCTGCTCGGCGCGCGTGGGCGTGTACGTGCTGCTGGTGACGCTGCTCTTCCCGCAGTCGGGGCTGCTCGCGGGCCTCGCGTTCGCGGGCTGCTACGCGCTCGGCGCGCTCGCAGCGCTGGTGACCGCCGCCATCTTCCGCCGCACGATCCTGCGCGGGAAGAGCCGCCCGATGGTGCTCGAGCTGCCCCCCTACCGACTGCCCGACCTGCGCGCCGCGCTGCTCTCGACCTACGACCGCGCGCTCGTGTTCCTGAAGAACGCGGGCACGGTGATCCTCGCGATCTGCGTGGTGATGTGGTGGATCTCGGCGTATCCCCGTGCGGAGACGCCGGCCGCCGCCGTCGCCCTCGAGGCGCGCGCGTCGGAGCCGTCCACCGCGCCCGACGAGGCCGACGCGCTCCGCGCCGAGGCGGAGACCATCTCGGCGCGCGCGCAGCAGGAGCAGTCGTTCGCGGGCCGGATCGGCGGCGCGATGCAGCCCGTGTTCTCGCCGCTCGGGCTCGACGACCGGCTCACGGTCGCGGTCATGACGAGCTTCCTCGCGCGCGAGGTGTTCCGCAGCACGGTCACGGTGCTCGTCGGCCAGGGCGATTCGGAGGACGACGCCAAGGTCGCCGACGAGCTCGCGCAGGCGACCCGCGCCGACGGCACGCGGCTCTTCGACGCGCCCACGAGCGCGGGACTGCTGGTCTTCTACGTGCTCGCGATGCAGTGCCTGCCGACCCTCGCGGTCACGCGGCGCGAGACCGGCTCGTGGAAGTGGGCCGCGCTGCAGTTCGGCTGGATGAGCGCGGTCGCGTATCTCCTCGCGTGGCTCACGCGGATCCTGGTGATCGCACTCGGAGGTGGCGGATGATCCTGGCGGCGCTTCCACTCGACGACTGGCAGTTCTGGGTGGCGACGGCGCTCGCCGCAGGCAGCGTGTGGCTCGTGGTGCGGCCGCTGCTGCCGAGGCGCGCCAAGTCGGCGAAGCCGACGGCGTGCGCGGGGTGTCCGTCGTCGGATCGCGCCGGCGACCGCTCGGGCGAAGACGGCGCCGACGGCAAGCCGCGCGGCCGGCACGTCGACCTCACGATCGGCGGCAAGCGCGTGAGGTCCTGAGGCTGCGGGCCGTGAGGCTGCGACCCCTGAAGCTGCGGCCTGCGGCGAAACCCCGTGCCGAAACCCCGCGCCACGCGCCACGCCATTCCCCCGCGCTAGAACCGCAGGTGCGCCGCCCGGTCCGGCGGCGGCGCGAGGTTCATGATCGCGCGCGCGAGGACGAGGTCGTCCGGCGAGGTGATCTTGAGGTTGCGCGGGTCGCCCTCGACCACGAGCACCGGCTCGCCGAGGCGCTCGATCACGCTCGCGTCGTCGGTGGTGCCGGAGAGGTCGACGGTCGCGTACGCGCGCCGGAGCAGCGCGGCGTCGAAGACCTGCGGCGTCTGGATCGCGTAGAGGTTCGTCCGCGGGACGGTCTCGGTCACGCGCCGGCCCGAGGTCGACGCCTTGCCGACGTCACCGAGGATGAAGTCCGCGATCGCGTCGTCCTCGGCGGCGCTGAAGGCCTCGTCGCTCACGCGCTTGAGCGTGTCGCGCACGGGCACGCCCGGCACCACCGCGGGGGCGACGCGCGCCGCCGCGAAGATCCGGTCGAGCAGCTCGTTGCCGATGCAGGGCCGCGCGCCGTCGTGGACCGCGATGTGGGTGAGGTCGTCCGGCAGCTCGGCGAGCGCGTTGCGGATCGTCTCCCAGCGCTCGACGGTGCCGCCCGCGACGATGCGCGCGCCGTTGAAGCCGAGCGACGCGCCGAAGCGGACGCGGAAGCCGTCGAGGTCGTCCGGCGGACCGGCGACGACGATGGTCGCGACCTCGTCGCGCTTGGTGAAGGCCTCGACCGTGCGGAGCAGCACGGCCCGGCCGCCGAGATCCTGCACGAGCTTGTCGCCCGCGCCGAAGCGGGTCGACTTGCCTGCCGCCGCGATGATGACGCCGATGCGCATGGGGCGCGATGATAGCGCGCCTCAGGCGGCGAGTTCGCGCACGCTCGCCACGTCCCTGAGCTCCTGCACGCGGCCGCCCGCGATGCGGAACTGGAGGTTGCGGTTCTCGTCCCAGCCGAGCGTGACCGGCCCGCGGATCGTCGAGGTGATGCGCGCCTCGCGGTTGCCGACGAGGAGCACGGTCCCGGCGTGGATCGCCTTCGCGACGTCGACCTTGACCACGCGCGCCGAGCCGGCCGCGACCAGCAGGTCGCGCCGCTTGAGCTCGAGCAGCTGCAGGCGCCGGCGGACCTCCGCGATCTCGAAGGCGAGCTCGGTGAGGCTCTCCTTCTCGGCCGCGGTCGCCTTGCCGCCCTTGGAGGTGATCTCGTACTGGCGCTCCTCGAGCGGCGCGACGCGCTTGGCGAGCTCGCGCGAGAGTTCGTTGATGCGCGCCGCCTTCGCGAGCTCGATCGGCATGCCGCCGATGCGCACGACGGTCTTCGCCCCCGCCTCGGTGCCGACGACCGACGCGCGCAGCGAGCCGCCGACCACCAGCGTGCCGCCCACGATGGCGCCGCGCTCGACGGTCACGTCGCCGCCCACGAGGAGCTCGCAGCCGACGATCTCGCGGTCGATGGTGAGCGCGCCGCGCACGCGCCCGACGACGCCGTTCAGGTAGGCGCTCGCGAGCGATCCGTCGACGAGGAGGTGGCCGCTTCCGCGCGCCGCGACGCCGCGCGCGCAGGTGCAGTCGCCGCCGACGATCAGGTCCGCGGCCTCGACGAGCCCGCCGATCGACACGTCGCCGGTGGCGCGCAGCGTGAAGTTGTCGCGGATGCCCTCCTTGACCTTGACGCTGCCGACGAAGTCGATGTTGCCGGTCGAGAAGTCCACCGATCCGGGGACATCCATCGCATCGACCACGGCGATCCGCAGGCGCGCGAGCGAGAGCACGCCGTCCTTGAGCGCGCGGATCGAGCCGTCGGCCTCGACCTGCACGCTCTCGTCGGGCTGCAGCGCGAGCTTGCGCCCGCGGTTCGCGGGCACGGCGCGACCCTGGACATCGCGTCCGTCGCTGCCCTCGCCCGGCGGCACGAGCGTGCCGAGCACGTCCCCCGCCGCGACCTTGATGCGCTTGACCCGGTTGTAGTGGTCGGTGGGATCGACGGCCCCCGCGGCCGTGGCGTCGGCGCCGCCGGATGCCGAAACGGCATCGCCGCCCGGCGCGCCCTCGGCGGACGGCGGACGGAATCCCTCGCGCCACTCGATGCGCGCGTCGGCGCCGTGGGTGGGCGGGGTCCAGTGGGCGATCACGCCCTCGACATCGGAGGCATCGCCCTCGGCGCGCGCGAGGTGCCGCGCCGCGAGCGCGCGCACGCGCGCGTCGACCTCGGCGTCGACCGACACGCCGCGCTCGCGGACGAGGCCGAGCAGCGCGTCCTCGGTCACGAGTTCGCCGGCCGCGCCCGAGGGGATCTCGAGCACGGCGCGTCGGCCGTTCTCATGGATCCGCACGAACGGAAGCCGCTCGGTGCCGGGACCGCCGGCGCCGGCGCTGGTGGAACTGGTGCTTGACTCGATGGTGCCTGCCATGGCGTACCTCCCGCCCGACATCCGTCCGATCGCCGCCGCCGTTCACGCAGCCGTTCACGCGGCCTTGGCGCGCGACAGCGTCTCGTTGATGCGCTGCGAAAGCGAGTCGGGGGTGAAGGGCTTCACCACGTAGTTGTTGACGCCGGCCTTGATGGCCTCGACCACGCGGGTCTTCTCGGCCTCGGTGGTGACCATCACGACCGGGCTCTTGCCGCCCTGCGCGCGGTAGGTCTTCACGAAGGTGATGCCGTCCATGTTCGGCATGTTCCAGTCGACCAGGAGCAGCTCGGGCGCGAACGCGCCGACCTTGGACAGCGCGTCCTGGCCGTCGCAGGCCTCCTCGATCTCCTTGTAGCCGAGCTGCATGAGGATGTTGCGCTGGATGGTGCGCATGGTCTTCGAGTCGTCGACAAGCATGACTTTCATTGGACTTCCTCCTGCGGATCAGGCGGCCTTGACGGTCGTCTGGTTGGTTGCGGGTGCTGCGGCGGCCTTGGCGTTCTTGATGGCGACCTCGACCGAGAACGGCCCGCCCGGGCAGTCGAACGGGATGGTGATGCACACGGCGTCGCTCGGCTGCTGGACCTTGTGGCCCTTGCCGATCACGACCGACGGGCACGAGATCGAGACGTTCTTGCCCTCGAACTTGGCCTTCGCCGCGCCCGAGATCATGTTGACGAGCTCGCCGACGGCGTCGGCGAAGTCGGGCGAGTTCGGGTCCATGTCCATGCCGGTGAAGGCGCGGATCACGTTGCGCGCGGTCGCGGTCGGGAACGAGAGCACGACCATGCCCTGCATGTCGCCCGACATCCCGATGATGCCGCTGACCTCGTTCTCGAACTTGGGGACCGTGCAGCAGGTGTACGGCTTTCCGGCGGTGACCGACAGCGAGAGCATGGTCGAGAAGACCTGATGCGTGCTCACGACGAACGAGGTGATCTGTGATGCGTCCATAAGCCTCCATCGCGCGGCGCACGGGGCCATTCCCATGCGGGGCGCGTGTCCGCGAAAGCGGACGCCGAGCCATCGGCGCTCGCGCGCCGCGACTTCGCGCGAGGGTGCGCGTTGGGGGGAAAGAGGGGAATGTGCCTGAGGGCGCGGTGGACGACGGGCGCCGGACACGCGGTGATGGAGGGAATCGGATCCGCGACTTGTCGCCGCGGCGCGACCTCACTGCATGCAACGAAAACCGCGGAAGCGCGGCGGTTCCTTGGAAACGCCGACCTTTACGGCTGCGTCGCCCCGCCCGCCTCCAGCAACGCCAGCACGCTCATCGCCGTGCCGAAGCTCGCGCTGCGCGGGAAGACGCGGTCGTTCCAGGTGCCGTCGGCGTCGCGCACCTTGAAGAGGATCTCGCGGAAGCCCGTGCGGAGGGCGGCGCGCTCGGCCTCGGGCAGGAGCTCGATCGCCGCGGCCGCGTGCGTGAACGCGTAGAAGAAGTAGTACGGCGCGACGCCGTAGGGCGCGACGTGCGTGCCCGACTTCTTGCGGCGCTTCTCGAGCTCGGGCCAGAACTCGAGGAACTTCTCGACGGCGAAGCGCAGGCGCTTCTCGTCGCCCTTGCCGGCGCGCGCGAGCGCGACCTCGACGGCGCACATGCGGCCGATGGCGCCCGGGATCTGCTTCGCGTCGTCGCGCGCCTGCTTCTGCGCGTTGTAGGCGACGTAGCCCGACTCGCCGCGCGTGAGCTCGAGCGCCTTCGCGGTGCGCGCGATGAGCTCGTCGGAGACGGCGAGCCCCGCCTCCTTCGCCTCGACAAGCGCCATCAGGCACGGCGCGGTCATGAACGGGCTCGTCGGGCACGGGTTCTCGATGCCGGGGCCGCGCGCGTACTGCCAGCCGCCGACCTGGGGGATCTCGGTCTTCTTCAGCGCGTCGAGGTAGAACGCGATCGCCGCGTCGACCGCGGGCTTCTGCGCGTCGCTCACCGCGTTCGCCTTCTTCGCGGCGAGCAGGAAGCGCAGGCCGTAGCAGTGCGCCCAGCCGCGGACGTCGTAGTTGCCGCCGTACTCGGGCGAGAGCAGCGGCTCGTCCTTCGACCCGGCGACGAAGTCGACCGCGCGCGAGACGGCGTCCTTGCGCGACCCGTCGTTGGCGAAGCCGGGCGCCGCGAGCAGCGCCATCGACGCGATCGAGGTGCCGCCCACGCGGTAGCCGTACGGGATCTTGCCGCCGACGCGGTAGACGCCCTCGTAGGGCCATTCGGCGGCGATGTCGGCGCCGGGGCCCTTCTCCTGCATGGCGACGATCCTGGCGACGCCCGCGGTGATCGCCTCGGCGTCGGTGGGGATCGGGGCCTTCGCGGTGGCTGCGCCCGGAGCAGCGGTGCCCGTCGCAGCAGTCCCCGAGGGCGCTGGGTCACCCGACGGCTTCGCCGTGGTCGCGCCGTCCTGCGCGTGCGCGGCGCCGGGGCCGGTGAACGCGGCGAGGCATGCGCCAAGCGAGACGACGAGGATCGACGCGGACGGGACGGTGAACGGCGAGCGGTTCTGTGCGGCCATCCGCGGACTGTACCCCACCGCCCTCGAACCTCGCATGGCGCGCTGCGGCAAAATCGCGGACGCTGCGCGGATGCGCCTCCACCCGACGCCCCTGCTCGCCGCCTGCGCCCTCTCGCTGATCACCCTCGCCACGGCCACGGCTACGGCTACGGCCGCAGCCGCCGCGCGCGCCGACGACTTCGCCGCGTGGCGCCACCACGGCACCATGCACATCCTCACCACGCCCGATGGCGCGGACCTCCCCGCGGGCGCGGTGATCGAGGGCTTCCCGCTGCTGGTGCGGCTCCATGGCGACTTCCTCGACTTCGCGCAGTGCAGCGCGAAGGGCGCCGACATCCGCTTCTCGTCGGCCGACGGCACGCCGCTCGCGCACCGGATCGAGGAGTGGGACGCCGCGGCCCGCGAGGCCGTGGTCTGGGTGCGCATCCCGCGCATCGAGGGCAACGCGCGGCAGGCGCTGCGCGTCCACTGGGGCAACGCCGGCGCGGCCGACGCGTCGGACGGCAAGGCCGTGTTCAACGAGGCCAACGGCTTCTGCAGCGTGTGGCACATGGACGAGCCCGTCGCCGACGACGCGGGCAGCGTGCCGTCGAAGGACGAGGGCACGACCGCGACGCGCGGCATCGTGGGCGCGGCGCGCCACCTCGCGGGCGGCCAGGGCGTGTCGGCGGGCAGCGACATCACGACCTATCCGAAGGGCATGGGGCCGATGTCGACGAGCGCGTGGTTCCGCGCCGATCGCGTCAACGGCACCGTGGTCGGGTGGGGCACCGAGAAGCGCCCCGCGAAGGTGATGATGAACTTCCTCAGTCCGCCGCGCGTGGCGATCCAGTGCTACTTCGCCGATGTCGAGGCGCGACTGCCGCTTGCGACCGGCGCGTGGTACCACGTGGTGCACACCTACTCGCCGAGGGACTCGCGCGTGTACATCAACGGCCGGCTCGAGGGGCGGTCGACGCCGGAGCTCGCCCTGCCCGAGACCTCGGCGCTGTGGATCGGCGGCTGGTACGGGAACTACAACTTCGTCGGCGCCGTCGACGAGGTGCGCATCGCGGGCGTCGCGCGCTCGGCCGACTGGGTGCGGCTCGAGTACGAGAACCAGAAGCCGCTGCAGACCGCGGTCGGCCCGATCGTCGCGGCGGGCGACGCGTTCACGCTCGACGCAGCGTCGCTCGCGCTCGACGAGGGTGCGCGTGCGACGGTACGTGCGCGGATCGGCGGCGCGCAGCGGATCGTGTGGACGCTCGTGCGCGGCGAGTCGCGCGAGGTGGTCGCGACCGACCGGCTCTCCTGCACGGTCGACGCGGGGCGCGTCTCGGGCGACGCGCAGGCGGCGCTCGAGTGCACGGTGGTCCACGCCGACGGACGCGAGACGAAGACGGTGCCGATCGCGATCCGCGAGGCGATTCCCGATCCCGAGTTCTCGCTCGAGGCGCCCGCGACCTGGGACGGCCGCAGCACGATCACGGTGACGCCGAAGTTCGCGGGCCGCGCCGCCGGGGCGCCCATGCGCGTGCAGTGGTCGGTCGGCGAGATCGCGGTGACGCACACGGCGCTTCCCGCGTCGGACGCCTCGCCCGGCGCGCTGCGGCTCACGCGCGCGCAGAACAGCGGCGCGCTCACCGTGACCGCGACCATCGACAACGGCGGCTCGCCCGTGACGCGCCGCACGACCATCGCGGTGCGCGAGCCCGCGCGCGACGCGTGGGTGCACCGCACGCCCGGCGCCGACGAGCAGCCCGAGGAGGGCCAGTTCTACGCGCGCGACGACAAGGACCAGGCGACGCTCGTCTGGAATGGACGGCTCGACGCTCCCGCCGACGGCGTGTTCCTGCGCGTCCTCGCCGACGGCACGCCCTTCGCCGAGGCGCGCGCGAAGCCCGCGGCCGACGGGCGCTACGCGCTGTCGGCGACGCTCAAGCCGGGGCTCGTCCGCTACAGCGCCGAGTTCGGCACGACGACGGCGGGCAAGGACACCGCGGTCCG
>JBMOGJ010000059.1:0-18885 GCA_049318425.1 Phycisphaerales bacterium
TTCTCAGGGGTTCCGTTCTTGCCGATCGCGACCGCGGCGGCGGCGTGGTCCTGCGTCGAGAAGATGTTGCACGACGCCCAGCGCACCTCGGCGCCGAGCTCGACGAGCGTCTCGATGAGGACGGCCGTCTGGATCGTCATGTGCAGCGAGCCCGAGATGCGCGCGCCCTTGAGCGGCTTGCGGCCCTTGTACTCCTCGCGGATCGCCATCAGGCCGGGCATCTCGTGCTCGGCGAGCTCGATCTCCTTGCGGCCGAAGCGGATCGTCTCCGGAGCGGTGCACTTGACCTTGTACGCCGGGTTCGAGAGCAGCTCGAGGCCGGTGTCGAGGAAGGTCTTCGTCGCGGACGAGCCGGTGTTCTTGGTGACGTTCTTGGCGAGGGGGGTCGACTTGGTCTTCATGGTCTTCGGCGCGGATGGGGTTGCGGTGGGCATGGGGTTCTCGTGACGGTGTGCGCGCTGCGCGGAACTCGGGAGCCTCGTCCGGCGAGAGCACTCGCGGCGGATCGGGCGAACGGTCGATCGATCGAACCGACGGGCGGCCGGTTGTGCGGACGCTCGAACGGCTGCCGGACGGGGATTCAATGGCGATTCGAAGGACACGCCCCCTTCGTTTCATCCATTCATCCGGATGAACGGCAGAATAGGTTCCGTGAGTTGTTTCGGCAAGTGCGGGCGCAGTGGGATTCAAGCCGATATCCTTCGCCCCGCGGATCCCCCGCCCCGACCGATCACCACCCTGGAGTGTGACATGAAGCTCTCGCGCACCATTCTCTCGACCGTCGCCCTGTTCACCGCCATGACCGGTCTCGCCTTCACCGCGGCCCCCGCCGCCGACGAGTTCAAGGGCGACGCCTACCCGCTCGAGACCTGCGCCGTGTCGGGCGAGAAGCTCGGCAAGGACGCGGTGACCGTCGTCCTGAGCGGCATGAAGGACAAGAACCTCGACGGCACGCAGATGAAGTTCTGCTGCCAGAAGTGCGCCGACTCGTTCAAGGCCGATCCGGCCAAGTTCACCGAGAAGTACAACGAGGCGGTCGTCAAGGCCTCCGGCGAGTACGCGCTCGGCACCTGCCTCGTGATGTCCGACGAGGGCGTCGACGCGAGCGCGAAGACCGTCGTCCTCAACAACCGCGTCTACAAGCTCTGCTGCAAGAAGTGCGTCGCGCGCTTCGAGAAGGATCCGTCGAAGTACGTCGCCGCGTACGAGGCGGCCGTGATCGCCAAGCAGAAGCCGGGCTACAAGGCCGCGTTCTGCCCGATCAGCGGCGAGAAGATCGACGCGAAGTCGACCGACGTCGTCATCGGCGGCCGGCTCGTCCGCACCTGCTGCGCGAAGTGCGCGGCCAAGGCGAAGGCCGACCCGAAGGTCACGATCGCCAAGGTCGATGCGCTCGCGGCCGCGGGCAACGTCGAGAAGAACTGATCGCGGGACACCGCGGCGCACGCCGCGAGCACCTGCATCCACGACATCGACGGGCCTGGCGCATGCCGGGCCCGTCGTGCTTTTTGTGGTGCTTTCTGCCGTGATGTTCAGCGGGATCGCGGATGTCGCGCGCAGTGGCGCACGCGCGCGGCGCACGCCCCGCACTCACTTCGAGAGCCGCGCCACGAACAGCCCCGGCCCGCGCGCGTCGATCGCGGGCCGCAGCGGGCGGTAGAGCGAGAGCGAGAGCTTCGCCTCCGACGCGAGCGCCTCCATCGCGGCCTTCGAGAACCCGAGGTGCTCGTGGCCCATGGTCGACCGGTACTCGGTGCGGCCGTGCTCGACCATGTCGAGGATGATCACGGTGCCGCTCTTCCCGAGCGCGCGGCGGGCGGCCGCGAGCACCTTGGCCGGCGAGCGCACATGGTGGAGGACCAGCGACACGACGCAGGCGTCGAACTCCCCCGCCTCTGCGGGAAGCTCCTCGAGGCTGCCCTTGCGGACCTCGACGTTCGCGTGGTCGCGCAGGCGCTTGCGCGCGGCGTCGATCATCGCGGGCTCGCGGTCGATGGCGACGACGCGGCGCACGAAGGGCGCGATCTCGGCGGCGATCTCGCCGGTGCCGCAGCCGAGGTCGGCGACGGTCCAGTGCGACGGAAGCAGCGCCAGCAGCGCCTCGGAGGCGAAGCGCTCGCCGAAGAGCCCCATGCGCAGGCCGCTCCACTCGCCGCCCACGCGCCCGAAGAAGCCCTTCGGGTCGGGATTGCGCGCGGCGAGGACCTCGCGCATGCGGCGGTCGTCCTGCGCGAACTCGCCGCCCTCGCCGAGCGAGGCGCGCAGCAGGTCCCATGCTGCGAGCGCGTCGGCGGACATCGACTCGCGGGAGAGCCGGTAGTAGGTCGCGGTTCCCTCGGCGCGCTTGGACACGAGGTCCGCGCCGCCGCCGGCCTCGTGCAGCGCCTTGAGGTGGCGGCTCATCGTCGACTGCGGCAGCTGCAGCGCCGACGCGAGCTCACCGACGGCGAGTTCCTCGCGCTCGAGCAGGCGCAGCATGCGCGCGCGCTGCGGGTCGGCGAGCGCTGCGAAGATCGAGATGACGGTGGGTCTGGAGGGCAACGCGGGACCGATGCGGGCGCGGTTCAGACGCCCGGCGGGAGGCCGGTGGTCGGCTCGAGGGCAAGGCCGTACTCGGCGACCTTGTTGCGGACTGCGAGCGAGTTCGGGGCGATGGTGTACGCCTGGCGCAGGCGGCGGGTGGCGAGCTTCGAGTCACCGACATCCTCGGCGACCTCGACGGCCTTGAGGTACGGACGCGGGTCGGTGCCGTCGGTCAGGACGATCGCTCCGTTGACCGCCACGGTGGCGATGTCGGGGTCGTTCATCTTGATGCCGTAGTCGGCGAGCAGCATGTAGCTGTCGAGCGAGTTGAGGTTGCTGCCGCGCTGGGTGAGCAGCTGGACGAGCTTCTGCTTGTCGTTGAGCTTGAAGTACACGTGCGCGAGGCCGGCGGCGACCTCCTGGCTCGCGGGATTCGCGGCGTACGCCGTCTCGACATGGGTGCGGGCCTCGGCGAGGTTGCCGATCTCGGCCAGGCTCACGCCGTAGCGGTACTCGACCTCCCAGTCGCCGGGGGCGCGCTCGAGGATCTCGGCGTAGCCTGCCGCGGCCTTCGAGTACTGTCCGTAGGTGAAGGCGTGGTCGGCCTCCTTCTTCGCGGCGACCATCGGACGGGGTCCGGCGCACGCGGTCAGGAGAACGGCGGGAAGGGCGAGAGCGGAGATGATGCTCTGGAAGCGCATGGAACGGCTCATGGAACGGCTCGTGTGACAGGCTTGAATGGATCCACGGAGCGCGTCGCGGCACAGCTCGCGGAACAACGCGCATCGGGATCGTCGCGGGATGATAGGGTTTTTCGCGGGGCGCGAACAGCACGCGTCGCCGACGGGAGCGGGCGATCGTAGCCATGTCGAACGGCAAGTCCAGTCACGAGTTCGAGCCCTCCGGCGCGGCGCGCGCGGGTGGCGGCGTGGGCCGGCCCGGCGAGGTCGCGGCGGCGGAGCCCGCGGACGTCCGGGTGGCGGTGGCGCGGCATGAGTTTGGCGGCGCGGGCGGGAGCGCGGATGATCGCGCGGGCAGCGGCGCGGACACCCGCGCGAGCGGCCTCCCGCGCGGCGACGCCCGCGACCACCTCGACCTCTTCGTCGGGCCGATCGGCGCGGTCGCGGGTGATCCGGACGCGCGCGTCGCCCTCACCTGGCGGCTTCCCCTCGCAGCCTGGGGCGCGGAAGGCCTCGCCTGCGGACGGTTTGCGGCGACGCCGCTCGAGCCGCACCGCGCGGCGTACCTGTCGCTCGCGACCGCGCGAGAGCTGGCGGACGGACGCGGCCGGGTGGTGCCGCTCGCGCGCGGCGACGGGACGCTCGAGGGGATGACCGTGGAGGTCGGCAGCGCCACCGAGGGTGCCGCCGCGGGAGCCGCCGCGGGCGACCGACCGGAGGCGCCCCCGCTTCGAGTGGTTGCCCTTGGTCGCCGCATCGAGATCCGTGACGGGTTCGCCGTGATTGCGGCGCTGGAGCCAGCCCCGCCTGCCGGGCCGCGCGGCGCGTGCATCGCCGACGACCCGCCGCCAGCCTCCAAGGAGAGCCCATGACCGGAATCCCGATCGACCTCCTCGTCGCCGGCGGCTTCGCCATCTGGGGCCTGCTCTGCCTCGCGCTCGTGCTGGTCGGCCTGCCCGGCGCGTGGATCATGATCGCCACCGCCATCGTGATCGACGCCTGCCAAGGCTGGTGGCTGCCGGCGAGCGCCCCGCTCACCTTCCATCCGCTCACGATCCTGGCCGCCGTCGCGGTCGCCGCGATCGGCGAGGCGCTCGAGTTCGCGCTCTCGGCGGCGGGCGCGCGGCGGTTCGGCGCGACGCGCGCGGGCATGATCGGCTCGGTGATCGGCGGCATGGTCGGCGCGCTCGGCGGCTCGGTGCTGATCCTCATTCCCGTGGTCGGCACGCTCGTGGGCGCCCTGCTCGGCACCGCGGCGGGCGCCGTGATCGGCGAACTCCACGGCGGCAAGAAGTCGCTGCGCGAGACCGCTGCACCAGCGGCGGGCGCGGTGATCGGCCGCATCCTGGGCACGATGACGAAGCTGCCGTGCGCAGCGGCGGTGTTCATCCTGCTGCTGGTGGCGGCGTTCGTGGCGTGAACGGCGACGCGCCGCGGCGCGGTCTCACCGTGCACGCGACGGACCGAGCGCCTCGCTCGAAAATCTCACATATTTTTTGCGCGGCTAACTCCATCATCCGTCGACCGTTGCGCGGCGTGATGACCGTCACTTGTCTTTGCAGTCGTTGACTCGGAGCGCTCCACGGGGCATATTGGCGCGTCCCAACGGCGTCGTGCCGACGGGAAGAGATCACGCGGACGCGACTCCCCCGTCGCATCCGGGGCGCCATGGTCGGGCGCAGAGAGGTTTGACATGTCGAGGATGAACGATGTCTCGGTGCGCGCGGTTGTGTCATGGACCGCGGCGGTCCTGTGTTCGGCGACCGCGGCGCACGCGGCGGATCTCCTGGTCCCCAGCCAGCACCCCACGATCCAGGCCGCCATCAATGCGTCCGCCAACGGCGACACGATCATCGTGGCGAGCGGCACCTACAACGAACTGATCCGCTTCTTCGGCAAGGCGGTCACGCTGCGGTCGGAGAACGGCGCCAGCTCGACGATCATCGACGGCGGCGGCCTGGGCACCACGGTCAAGTTTGCCAACGCCGAGACCGCGGCCACCGTGCTCGAGGGCTTCACCATCCGCAACGGCCGCGCGGCCGTGGGCGGCGGCATGTACATCAACTCGGCCAGCCCGACCATCCGCGCCTGCGTGTTCACCGCGAACACCGCCCTCGACCGCGGCGCCGGCGCCGCCGTCGTCAACGGCCGCCCGAGCTTCACCGGCTGCACCTTCGACGCCAACACCGCCACCGAGCGCGGCGGCGCCGCGTACCTGATGGTCAATAGCGATGTCGCGTGGACCACCTGCACGTTCACCGGCAACCGCGCCAAGAACCGCAATGGCGACAGCTACGGCGGCGCGGTGGCGGCAGAGTCGGAGTCCGACCAGACCTTCACCGGCTGCACCTTTACCTCGAACAAGGCCGAGCCCGACACGGGCTACAACGGCGGCGCGCGCGGCGGCGCGGTGTGGCTGAATGGGCCGATCGGGGTGTTCGCGAACTGCACGTTCACGAACAACGAGGCGGATCCGCGGAGCAGCGACGGATACGGCGGAGCGGTCTACGCGCTGACTGCGGCGCCGAGCATCACGGGATGCGTGTTCACTGGGAACAAGCTGCGCCAGTTGGCATCGACGCAGAACACCGGACATGGCGGTGCGGTGTACATGACAGCCGCGGGTCTGTTCGACGCGAACCTGTTTACCGGCAACTCGATCAACAACTTCACTGACGCGCGGGGCGGGGCCGTGTTTAACGGCGGCGAAGGGGTGTACTCCAATACACCGTTCGCGACCAATTCAATCGGCAACAGCACTACCGCATTCGGCGGCGCGCTGTACACGGGCGGAACCGGAACGCTTACGAACTGCCATTTCACTGGATCCTCGATTACCAGTAGCTACGAGGCGCGGGGCGGGGCTGCTTATACGCAGACGACTGGCTGGTACTTCAACTGCTCGTTCACATCGAACAGCACGACTGCGACCGGCTTCGGCTACGGGGGAGCCCTCTACAACGGTGGTGCGGCACAATGCAACGGAGTTTCGTTCGCCACAAATACCTTGAGCATGCCGAGTGGATCCCTCGGGCAAGGCGGTGCGGTGTTTCTCGGAAACACAGGCGGATTCACAGGCTGCCCATTCAATGACAACGCCGTCACGGGCGCGCCGAACTATGCCTACGGTGGCGCTGTCAAGTGCAACTCCGGGGCCACCTTCTCCGGTTGCACCTTTGAACGGAACTCGGCGCGCGCCTACTACGCGGTCCGAGGTGGCGCCGTGAGCGCGGACGGCTCGATCACGTTGACAAACGGGCGCTGTGAATCTAACTGGGTTCAGTCGATCAACAGCGCTGGTGCCGTTGCGGGCGCACTTGACACGGGCTCCGATGCAACCATTACGAACGTCGACTTTGTTCTGAACGGCGTGAGTGGCGGTAACGCCGTGACGCAGACCGCCGGCGCAGCCTTTGTCGGTGGATCAACCGTTTCCACCAACTGCACATTTACTGCCAATCGCTCTACGAGCAGTGCCGGGGCGTTCTACTTCGCAGGACCTACCCTGCTGACGTCGTGCACATCGTCGTCGAACGCCACCCTTGGCGATGGCGGTGCGGGCTTCGTGAACGCGCCGCTGACCGCAATTGGATGTTCATTCGTTGGTAACAACAGCGGCGGTACTGGCGGCGCTATCAACCTGGGCTCGAGCGCCACGCTAACCAACTGCGAGTTCATCGCAAATGTGGCGAGTGGTAACCGCGGCGGCGCAATTCGCACCAGCAGCACCGTAACCGCGTCAAACTCCATCTTCCGTGGAAACCAGGCGCGCTACAGCGGTGGCGCAATCCACTGCGGTCGCATCGCGACCCTTGAATCGTGCGCGTTTGAGAACAACCGTTGCGTGGGATCCGGCACGCAACAAGGTGGCGCCATCTACTGCGAAAACAATACAAGCTCCGACTCAATGACGCAGGTTCAGTTTGTCGGAAACAGTCTCGAGTCCGCCAACCAAGAAGCAGTCGCCGGAGGCGCGCTTTGGGGCTACACGTTTGGGCCGTTTACCAATTGCGAGTTTAGATCGAACGCGGCGACCGGAGGCAGCGCGTACGGCGGCGCAATCTCGTGCTTCGGAGCCAACTGGACGAACTGCAGCTTCACTTCAAACTCCGTGAACTGCCCGGCGGGCACCGCCCAGGGCGGCGCCGTCCGGATCCTGACGGGCTACACGACCGAAGCAGCTTTCGCCAATTGCTCGTTCCAGAACAACAACACCGACGGCAGTTCGACCTCGGGCGGGGCGATCCACCGCGACGGCTATGCGCTGAACTGCGCGGACTGCATCTTCACTGGCAATAGCGCACAACAGGGCGGCGCCGTCTGGTTCAATTCGCCCGGCTATTCCTACGACTACGCGAACTCCTTCATTCGCTGCCGCTTTGAGAAGAACAGCGGCTCGCAGGGCGCCGGGCTTTGGATCAACGGCCTTCGTCGGCTGCAGATGACCGACTGCGCCTTTTCGCTCAACCTCGCATTCGAAGCGGGTGGCGCGGTGTGGCTCGCCGGCTACTACATGTATAGCTCGCAGCTCGCCCGCAACACCTTCTACGGAAACATCGCAAACAGCGGTGGCGGCCTCTACCTCAGCAACTTCGGCGGCTGCTGGCAGCTGCCGATGGACAACTGCCTCTTCGCGTCGAACACTGCGACGGTCGGCGGCGGCATCTACAACCCGAACGATACCTGCGTCTACACGGCGGTCTCGAACAGCACCTTCTGCGGCAACGCGCCGCAGAGCATCGACGGCTACTGGCAGAACAACGGCAACAACGTCTTCGGCGCCGGCACCGACTGCAACGCCAACGGCGTGTGCGACGGGGCGGACATCGGGCTCGGGACGAGCGCGGACTGCAACTCGAACGGGATTCCCGACGAGTGCGAGGTCGCGTCGGGCGCGGTGAACGACATCAACTCGAACGGCATCCCCGACGGCTGCGAGGCCGACTGCGACGCGGACGGCATTCCCGACGCGTACGCGGTGGCGAACGCGATCGTGCCCGACTGCAACGCGAACGCGCAGCCCGACAGCTGCGACATCGCCAGCGGCTCGAGCCAGAACACCAACGGCAACGCGGTGCCCGACGAGTGCGAGGCCGACTGCAACGCCAACGGGCAGCCGGACGACTATGACATCGCGACCGGCTTCTCGACCGACTGCGACGCGAACCTGGTGCCCGACACCTGCGACCTCGCGTCGGGCGCGGCGGTCGACTGCAACGCCAACGGCGTCCCGGATTCCTGCGACATCGCGGGCGGTTCCTCGACCGACTGCAATGCCAACGGCATCCCGGACTCCTGCGACATCGCCGCGGGCGGCATGCCCGACTGCAACGCGAACGGGCTGCCCGACGCGTGCGACATCGCGAGCGGGACCAGCACCGACGTGAACGGCAACGCGATCCCCGACTCGTGCGAGGTCGACTGCAACGGCAACGGCGTGCCCGACCGGTTCGACATCAAGTCGGGCACGGCGCAGGACTGCAACGCCAACGGCGTCCCGGATTCGTGCGACATCGCGTCGGGCGCGAGCACCGACGTCGATGCGAACGGCGTCCCCGACTCCTGCCAGGGCGACTGCAACGGGAACTCGATCCCCGACAGCTACGAGGTCGCGACCGGCACGGGCGCGGACTGCAACGCCAACGGCACGCTCGACGCCTGCGACATCGCGGCGGGCGCGGCCGACATCAACCAGAACGGGGTGCCCGACGAGTGCGAGTGCGTCGCCGATGTGACGGGCGACGGCCAGGTCAGCGGCAACGACCTCGGCGCGATGCTCGCGTTCTGGGGACCGGTCACGACGCTGCCCCGCGCGGACATCAACGCCGACGGCTTCGTGAACGGCGCCGACCTCGCGATCCTGCTCGACAGCTGGGGCAACTGCAACTAACCCGGGGAGACGGCATCCCCTGCTTCTGAAAACGACGCGCGCCGCGGTGAACCCGCGGCGCGCGTCGCGTTCGTGGTTGCGTCGGCCCGGGCGGGGCCGCGCGGCATTCGTCAGATCGTCGCCTCGGTGGCGCTGAGGACCTCCTCGACCGTGGTGCGGCCGAGCTTGACCTTGGCGAAGCCGTCCTCGCGCAGCGAGACCATGCCGCGCTCGACGCAGAGGCGGCGGAACTCGACGACGTTCGGGTTCGACGCGATCTTGTCGCGCAGGAAGTCGTCGAGCACCAGCAGCTCGTAGAGGCCGAGTCGGCCCGAGTAGCCGGTCTGGCGGCAGGCGGGGCAGCCGACGCCGACGCGCACGGTGGGCGAGTCGATGCCGTGGGTGATCAGGAAGTCGCGCATGTCGTCGTCGACGGGGCGCTCGGCGACGCACTTCGAGCAGACCTTGCGGACGAGGCGCTGCGCCAGCACGCTGTTGAGCGCGGCGCCGACGAGGAACGGCTCGACGCCGATGTTGATCATGCGCGTGATCGAGCTCGGTGCGTCGTTGGTGTGCAGGGTCGAGAGCACGAGGTGGCCGGTGAGCGCGGCCTGGATGGCCGTGCTCGCGGTCTCGTGGTCGCGGATCTCACCGAGCATCACGACGTCGGGGTCCTGGCGCAGGAGGGCCTTGAGGGCCTTCGCGAAGGTCATTCCGATCTTCTCGTGCGTCTGGATCTGGGTGATGCCGTTGAGGTTGTACTCGATCGGATCCTCGACGGTCGAGATGTTCATCTTGCGCGTGTCCATCTGGCGGATGGAGGAGTACAAGGTGGTCGTCTTACCGCTGCCGGTCGGACCGGTGACGAGGATGATGCCGTGGGGCTGCTCGATCTGCTTCTTCCAGATCGTGAGCGAGTCCTCGGAGAAGCCGAGGTCGTCGAGGCCGACCGAGATCGAGCGGCTGTCGAGGATACGCATGACGGTCTTCTCGCCCTTGGGCGTGGGGACCGTCGAGACGCGGAGGTCGAGCTTGCGGCCGAGGACCGTCGCGCGGATGCGGCCGTCCTGCGGGAGGCGGCGCTCGGCGATGTCGAGGTTCGCCATGATCTTGATGCGGCTGGTCAGCGCGGCGTGCAGCTTGCGCGGCGGCGTGAGCAGCTCGAACAGGATGCCGTCGATGCGGTAGCGCACCTTGAGCACCTTCTCGTCGGGCTCGATGTGGATGTCGGACGCGCCCTCCTTGAGGGCGACCTGGATGATGTGGTTGACGTACTTGACGACCGGCGAGCTCTCGGCCTCGGCCTCGATGTCGCGCTCGTTGACGTCCTCCTTCTCGAGCTCGATCTCCTCCTCGTCCTGCACGCCGGCGAGGATGGAGTCGATGTCGACCTCGTCGCTCTTCGCGTGGGCGGCGGCCTCGTGGACCGACTGGATGGCGCCGAGGATGTCGCCGGGCGCGGCGAGCACGTTGCGGATGCCCATCACGCCGAGGCGGCGCTTGATCTCGTCGACGAGGAACACGTCGTCGGCGTTCGCGGTCGCGACGATCGGGCGGGAGCCCTCGGCGCGGAGCGGGAGGACCTGGTTGGTGCGGCAGAACTCGGCGCCGAGCTTCTGGAACAGGGTGCGGTCGAACGCATCCTGCGCCTTCGGGTCGATCACGACGAACGGCATGCGCGCGAGCTCGGCGATGACGGACTGCGCGGCGCGCTCGTCGATGCCCTGCTCCTTGAGGATCTCGACGTAGTGGCGGCCGGGCGCCTGCTTCTGGATGCGCTGGGCGCCGACGATCTGCTCGGCGGTCGCGATGCCGCGCGACACCAGCAGCGAATCGAGGGTGTCGCCCTCGTGCTCGGCGTCGGGGGTCCAGAGTTCGCTGAGGTCCTCGTCGTGGTGCGAGGGACGCTGCGGCGCGGGGGTCGGCGTGGCGGGCGTGCTGGCGACGGGTGCGGTAGGCGACGACGACGACGACGACGATGACGGCGACGACGACGCCGCGCTCACGGGAGCCGGGGACGTGGCTTCCGTGGTGGTCGGCGTGACTTCCTTCTGGTTGGGCGCCGCGGTCTCGACGCCGTACTCGGCGTCCTGATCCACGGCGGTGTCGGCCGCGGGCGCGTCCTCGAGCGCGGCGAGCTCCTGCTCGAAGGCCGCGTCGATCGCCGGCGACTCGGCCGCCGGCTGTCCCGGAGTGGAACGCGACGACGCGGACTTCGCCGCGGCGCCGCCGGGTGATCCCGCCCCGACCGGCTTCGGTGCCGCGGGGCTCCGCTCGACGGGCGCATTGGGATGCGGCTTCGCGAGCTGATTCAGGATGTCGTCGATGTTAAACCTGCCCATCCCACTCCTCCATTCGGTTCCGTCAGTTGCCTGCGCCGCCGACGGTGACGCGGAACAGCGCCTCGCGCTGCAGCTCGTCGCTCCAGGCGCGCAGCACGATGCCGTCCTTGGTGACTTCCTTGATGGTGAACACCACGCTGCTGCCGTTGATCGCGAGCGTCTCGCCGACGCGCAGGACCTGGCCGTTCACGTGCGCCATCGAGTTGGCGGGGTTCGAGCTCACCATGGCCGACTGGACATGCACGGCCGACGCGGCGGCGGCGCACATCGAGTCCCAGCCGAGTCCGCGCGCGGGGCGGGGATCCTCGGTGGTGACGAGCGGCTGGGCGCCGGTCGACTCGATCTTCTGCGGGCCGGGGCCCGCGGGCTTCACGATGAGCGCGTCCTCGCCGGGGATGATGAACGGGTTCTTCTGCAGGTCGTCGCGGGCGATCTGCAGCCTCATGTAGCCGTCCGCATCGAGGAGGTCGGCCTTGAGGCTGGCGTCGGTCTTGCCCTCGCGCTCCTTGAGGAAGCTGTCGACGAGGGTCGCGGCCTCGCTCTCGACCACGTTCGCAGCGCCCGCGCGGCCGATGGCGCGCATCGAGAACAGGCTGACGACCGCGATCGCGGCGACGCCGGTGAAGAGCACGGCGCCGAAGCCGAAGCGGCGGCGCGACGAGCCCGCGGCGACGGTGATCGACTCCTTGCCGTCCTCGAAGGAGAGCGGCATGGTCCGCGGCTCGTCATCGCCGGGAAGGCCGTGCTGGTGGTCGCTGTTGGGATTGAGGTTCATCACTTGCTCCCCGCGGCGGGGGCCGCCGCGCTGCCGGTGGTGTCGTTGAAGTAGATGCTGAGGGTGAACTCCGCGCGCATCGAGCCGCCGACCATCTCGTCGGGGTTGTCGCGCGGGCCCATGCCGAGCTTCGAGATCTTCATCGAGTGGACGCGCGTGATGCGCGGCAGGGCCTCGACGTCGAGCAGGAACTGGTAGAAGCCGTCGAAGTTGCCCTCGATGGTGGTCTTGAGCGGGAGCTCCATCGCCATGCCGGCGGGGACGACCTTCTCGCCCTTGACCGAGCGCACGGCGAGGTTCGACTTCTGCGCGAGCTGGGTGACCTGCTCGAGGATGCGGTCGACGCCCTCGCGGTCGGGCAGCTTCTGGTTGAGGCGCTCGAGCTCCTCCTCGCGCTCCACGATCTCGCGACCGAGGTCGCCGATGCGGGAGGTGAGGCGGCGGAGGTTCTCCAGGCGCACGTTCTTGGCGTTGATCTCGGCGCGCGCCTTGGCGATCTCGTCGTTGCGCGGCGCGAACACGAAGAAGTACGAGGCGATCGGGACGGCGATGAGCACGGCCACGAAGGCGAGATCACGCATGCCACGGGTCTGGTTCGTCACGGCTTCACCTCTTCCTTCATCGCGGGATCCTCGGTCGCGGCGGTCTGGGCGCCGGCGGCCGCTTCGTCGTTCTCACTGGTCAGCGCGGGGGCGGCAACGGCCTCCGCGGGCTTGGCCGGCGCCTCGGGGGCGACGGTCATGATCTTGGCTCCCTCGAGGGCGCCGCGGTCGATCGGATCGACGGGCGTGCGGAGGTCCTTGAGGCCCTCCCAGCCGCGGACGTCGGCCTCGGGCTCGAGCTTCATCGAGATCTTGAACTGGCGCATGTCGATGCCGCGGATCTCCTTCTCCTCGCTGACCTCGAGGCGGATGCCCGAGAGGAACGGGAGGCGGGAGAGCGCGCCCATCCAGCGCGACACGTCGAGGTCGTCGGGGGCGACGCCGGTGACCATGATGTTCACGCGACGGCGGACGGCCTCGGGCTTGGCGGGAGCCTCGGGCTCCTTGGCCTTGGTCATGCGGCGGGCCTTGGCGGCGTCCTTCGCCTGCGCTCCGGTCTGCTTGCCGCTCTTGAGCTCCTCGCTCTTCATCTCGAACTCGAGGAGCGAGAGGTCGGCGGGCATGGTGTTCACGAGGCAGGCGAGCAGGACCGAGCGCGGCACCGGCTCGATGAGGCCGCGCGCGAGCTCGGCCTTCTCGACCATCTGCGCGCGCATCGCCTCGAGGCGCTTCATCTCGGCGATCTCCTTCGCGGCCTTCTCGGTCTCGTCGTTGATCGAGACCTGGGCGGCGCGGACGGCCGCCCACTGGCGGTTCGTCACGAGGAAGGCGGAGAAGACCGCGCCCATGACGATCACGAACAGCGCGAGGGCGAAGATGCCGCTGCGTCGTTCGCGCGCGTCGCGCACGTAGTCCTCGGGAAGAAAGCTCTTCTTGCTTGACATGGTGTTCCTCGAAATTGGAGAGCTCGTTGGGTGAGCGGGCGGACTGGCTTAGAGGTCGGTGGGCGAGCTGGCGAGGCCGCATGCGACGGCCCAGCCGGGGTGCGAAGACTGGGGATCGGGCAGGCCCTTCGGCGCCGCGCCGTTCACGAGGAAGCGCGCCATCGGGTCGCCGACCTTCGCGGGCAGGCGCAGGCCGGAGGCGAGCGACTGGCAGAGGCCGGTGTCGCGCGCCTCGCCGCCCAGGAAGACGACGCGGTCGATGCGGCGGTCGCGGAAGAGCGAGCCGTGGTAGCGGGTGCACATCGAGAGCTCGTCGGCGAGGCTCTCGACGGTCTCGCGCGCCTCGTTGGTGACGCTGCGGGCGGCGTCGGCGGGCACGCTCGCGCCGAGCGCGGGCGCGGAGCCGGGGCCGCGGCGGTCGGTGGCGACCATGCTGGCGCCGCCGCCGATGGTGACGGCGTTCTCGTTCTCGATCTTGGCCGCGGCGGCGCGGAGGATGGCCATGCCGCCGTCCATCGCGGACGCGGCGGGCGCGGCGTTCATCGCGCCGGGCGCGCCGATGCGGATCGGCTTGATGCCCTCGGCGAGGCGCGCGGCGCGGGCGTCGGCCAGCGAGCAGCGGCGGATCTCGGCGAGGCGGGTGTCGATGGTGCGTCCGGCGATCGAGATCGACTTGGCGAACACGAGCTTCGCGCCGTGGCAGATCGCGACCTTGGTGCCGCCGTACCCGAGGTCGACGTACATGGTGGCGATGTTCTCGTCCTCGGCGCGGCGGTTCACGTGGTCGAACGCGTGGACGAGCGCGGAGATCTCGCCGTGCACGCCGACGACCTTGAGCTTGGTGCGGCGCGCGAGCTCGACGTAGCGCATCACGTCGTCGCGGCTCATCGCGAAGGAGATGTGCTCGACCTTCGCGGTGCCGTCGCGGGTGGTCTCGCAGACCTCGCTGGTGCGCACGACGAGCGCGTCGGGGTCGCAGCCGAGGCCGATGGCGATCTGCAGGCGGATCACGCTCTCGGCGCGCTCGGCGTCGCCCGCGGGCACGCCGATGTGCTGCACGAGCATGTGCTGCGAGAACGGCGCGAGCACGAGGCGGTTGCCGCGGAAGTGGTTCTCGCGCAGCACCTCGGGAAGCTCGCGGGCGAGGAACTCGAAGCGCTCCTCGACCGGACGCCCGCGGAGGTCGTCGCTGAACGGAAGGAACGCGGCGGCGGCGATGGTCGGCAGGTCGCCGACGGTCGTCTGCACCAGCTTCACGCCGGAGCTGCCGAAGTCTGCGAGGATCGGGGAGTAGTGGGAACGGAACATGCCGAAGGGCATCGCGAGAACCTCCTACGCGGGACAACCACGCCCGGACGGAAACTCCGGACGGTCGGTGATCGGCAAGAAAATGGGGCGAAGTGAGGCTCCTGCCCGAGAAGTGCGCGGAACGCGGCGCGCACCGCGGTGCAGATGGACGTCGGCGCGCGGGGTGCGGCGGCGCGTGCCGATAAAGGTTGGCGCTTGGCGGCGCGCGGGGGGAGCGCGGAGGAGGGAGACGCCTGGACGAGGGCCTGCGGCTATCGGTGCCGCGCGGCCTTGAGCAGGTCGGCGATGCCGGCGAGCGGCATCACCTGTTGCGTGCCTGCATCGAGGTCCTTGAGCGCGACGTTGCCCTCGGCGAGTTCCGCGCCGAGGATGACCGCGAAGCGCGCGCGCGCCTTGCCGGCGTCGCCGAGCAGCTTGCCAACGTTGCGGGTCGCCTTGGCGCTGCTGCGGGCGTGGAGGCCGGCGCGGCGCAGGCCCATGAGCAGGCGCGGGAGCTCGGCCTCGGCCAGCTCGCCGCCCGCGGAGATCACGAACGCGTCGGGGCGCGGGAGCAGCGCGGCGCCGTCGTCGGGCAGCAGCTTGCGGTCGCGCAGGACGTTCGCGAGGACGACGTCACCCATGCCGAACCCGCAGGCCGGCATCTTCGGACCGCCGAAGAGCTCGACGAGGCCGTCGTAGCGCCCACCCCCCGCCACCGCGCGCTCCGCGCCAGAGACCTCGTGGACCTCGAACACGGTGCCGGTGTAGTAGGCGAGACCGCGCACGATGCCGACGTCGACCGAGCACCAGTCGAGGATGCCCGCGCGGTCGGCCGCGGCGCGCACCTCGTCGAGGGCGGCGAACTCGTCGGCGGGCACGCCGATCCGCGCGGCGAGCGACGACACGGGTTCGGAGAGGCGCTGCGTCGCGCGCGCGGCGGCGTCGAAGCGGGCGACGCCGTCGGCGGAGAGTCCGAGCGCCTCGGCGCGCTGGGCGAACTCCTCGGGCTTGAGCTTGTCGCGGCGGTCGAGGAGGGTCATCGCGTCGGCGGTCTTGTCGGCAGGCACGCCGAGTGCGCCGAGCATGCGGGCGATCGCGACGCGGTGCGAGAGGCGGACCTGGACGTCGTTCGGGGTGAGGCCGAGGCGCTCGAGCGCGAGGATCGCGACGGCGATGACATCGACGTCGGTCGCGGCGCCCTCGACGCCGCAGGTGTCGATGTTCCACTGGACGAACTCGCGCAGGCGGCCGCGCTGCGGGCGCTCGGCGCGGAACATGTTGGGAATGGCGAACCACTTGACCGGGACGGGCAGCGCGCCGGCGCGGGCGGCGACCATGCGCGCGAGGGTCGGGGTGAACTCGGGGCGAAGCGCGTAGTCGTTCTCGCCGCCGGCGCGGCGGAAGCTGAAGAGCTCGTTGACGATGCCCTCGCCGGACTTCGCGGTGTAGAGCTCGAGGTGCTCGAAGGTCGGGCCCTCGACCTCGTCGAAGCCGCAGTCGATCGACGCGCTGCGCCAGGCCTGCTCGATGTGGCGGCGGACGGCGAGGTCGCCGGGGTAGAAGTCGCGGGTGCCCTTCGGAGCCTGGAACGAGTGGGTGGCCATCGTGGCGCAGGGTAGCGGGCGCGCGGCGGGATCACACACCCGTCCCCGCACACCGGTACCCGCCGACGACCGTGCACTGGCGGGTACTGAACGGTCGTTGGCGTGGACGCGCGCCCGCGTCGGAGCCGCTCGCGGAATCGACCGATTGGCTCGTGTCCGCCGAGAGTTCAAGCGATGTGGCGGTGTGTTCCCGCCAGCTACCGGGGAGTACCCGCCAGTGCACGGTAGTCGGCGGGTACGCGGGAGTGGGGTACGCGGGAGTGGTACGCGGGAGTGGTGCGCGGGAGTTGGTTCGCGGGCGCTGGGTTAGGCGCGGGACTTGGCGGGAAGCAGCTTCGCGATGACCAGGGACGCGAGCGACCATGCGATGATCGCGTCGAGCCAGAAGGCGAACACGAACGGCAGCGGCATGCGCATGAAGTTCCCCATCACGCCGTAGCACACCGTGGAGGCGAACAGCGCGATGGTGAAGCCGAGGTACGCGCGCCGCGCGAAGCCGCCGTCGACCGCCGACAGGATGCACGCGAGCAGCAGCGCCCCGACGAACTCGATCCCGAAGCCGCGCACGAGCTCCGCCGGCGGCATGACCTCGCTCCCCTGCGCGCGGTACATGACCATCGCGATCGGGCCGGCGCGGTGACGGGCCTCGAAGTCGGCGAACTCGGCCTTCTTCGCCTCGTCCGCGGTGTCCTGGCCGTAGCCCTCCGGCATCGAAGGCACGACGTAGGTGCCGTCCTCCGGGAGGTTCGCGCGGAGCGCCTCGACCAGCGCCGGCTCCGACTTCGTGGTGTGGAACGCGAAGTCCCAGATCCCGATCGCCGCCCACGACATGAAACCCCAGAAGAACACGACGATGGCGGCGACGAACGCGGCGAGGAGGTGGCGCATGACGCGGCAGCCTACCGCAACCGCACCATCTCCCCCGTGGGGAAACCGCCCCCGCTCACTTCACCGGCGTCGGACCGGCCGTGTCGAGGTCGGGCTTCGTCGTCCAGCGGCGCTTCGCGTCGGGCTTCTCGACCTTCTTGCGGAAGAGCACCGTGTTGTCGAGGTCGAGGTCGCCCGTCCAGATCCACTTCGCGCCCTTGAAGTCGTGCTCGAAGAACGGCTGCTTCGGATCGATGCGCTCCTGCGTGTACTCGGTCGCGTGCTCCCACTTCGAGTCGTCGAAGTCGGCGGCGAACCAGTTCTCGGGAAGCGGCTCGGCGCGCACCTTCGGGTCCGCGGCATCGCGGCCGATCGGGCCGTGGAACACGCACTTCGCCTTCCACGACGCGTCGGTCACGGTCCCGTCGGCGAACTTGAGCACGATGCCGCCGTCGCCGATCGAGCGGCCGTACTCACAGCCGGTCTTCGGATCGGCGTTGTCCTTGGCGATCACGGCGATCGTCATCGGATACTCGGGCAGGATGTCGATCGACACGACGTTGTGCGGGAGGAAGTCGATCGAATCGACCGCCACCAGCTTGCCGTTGATGTACATCGCGAACCAGTTGTCGGCGTAGACGCTGCCGTGGATGGTGTCGCTCATGGCGGGCTTCACGACGCCGCCCTGGCCGTCCTGCGGGGGCTTGCGGTTGCCTCCGCGGCCGCCGCCTCCGCCCTTCCTGGGTGCGTCCTGCATGGCGAGCGCGAGGCAGCCGAGGGCGAGCATCGAGACGGCGAGGATCCGAACCGTGGTCTTCTGGGTGTTCTGCGTGCTCATGTGCTTCATGGCGTGCCTCCGCGGGCCTTGATCCCGTAGCTGTCGATGACGCTTCCGTTCGCCTCCGGCTGCTGGCCACCGCGACCGCCGCCGCGGGCCCCGTCCTCGGCGGAAATCGCAGTCCGCACGAACTCGACCTTGGCGTCGCCCGCCGCATCGAGCTTCACGCGCAGATAGCCGGGGCTGCCGAGAATCGTGCCCGACGCGTAGCCGTACTCGTCGGCACTGCGCGTGCCGCCCGCGATGTTGCCGGGCTGCGGCACGCACTGGTAGTGCACGCCGTCGAGCTGGCTGTGGACATACAGGTGGTCGTGCCCGTGGAACACCGCGGAAACGCCGTGCTTCACGAGCAGCCGGTGGATCGGCATCGGCCAGCCCGGGCGGCGCTCGGCGAAGCCGTCGCTGCCGTCGGCGTTCTTGCCGCCCCACTCGAAGAACGGCGCGCTCTCGACGCCGCCGCGCGCGGCCTGGCCGCCGATCCCGCCGACGAGATGGTGGATGAACACGAACTTCTGCTTCGCCTTCGACTTCGCCAGCGTCTCCGCGAGCCAGTCGTACTGCGCGCGGCCGAGCGTGCGCGACCAGCTGGAGTCGACGGGGTCGAGCTTCTTCAC
>JBMOGJ010000060.1:0-18522 GCA_049318425.1 Phycisphaerales bacterium
TGTGGCCGAAGGGCGAGATCTACGCGTCGCTGCTGCCGCCCGAGGCGCGCGCGCTCATCGGCAAGGTCGGCGAGGAGACGGAGCCCGCGAAGCGCATGCTCGAGAAGCAGGGCTTCAAGTACCAGGGCCACGTCGATCCGTTCGACGGCGGGCCGTACCTCGATGTCCGGATCGACGAGGTTCCGCTGGTGAAGGCGACGACCTCGATGCGCGCCGTCGCGGGCATCCCCGCGGGCGGTGGCGAGGGCTTCATCTCGCACAAGGGTCGCGGCGGGTTCCGCGCGACCCGCAGCGCGTACGCGATCGAGGGCGGCCGGCTGGTCCTGCCGGTCGAGGCGCTCGAGGCGATCGGCGCCGCGCCCGACGCGACCGTCGGCTTCACGCCGCTGCCCGAGTCGCGGTCGAAGCCGCGCCGCGCGAAGAAGAACTGAACCGCACCCAGGCACGAGACGGGTCGAACCACAGAGGTTGAAGCGCATGCTCGCGTCCTCCGCGTATCTCCAGCACGGTCCGAGCGATTTCGTCGACGGCGCGTTCCGCGCGCTCGACGGCGACCAGATCACGACGCGCGATCCGGCGCGCCCCGATGCGGTGGTGTGGCGGGGGACTCCGGTCGCCGCGCACGCCGAGGAGGCGGTGGCGGCGGCGCGGCGCGCGCTGCCCGCGTGGAGCGCGCTGTCGCTCGAGCAGCGGCGTGCGTTTCTCGAGCGTTGGCGCGAGACCTGCGTGCGCCATGCCGGCCGCCTGGCCGCGGCGATCGCGCGCGAGGTCGGCAAGGTCGCGTGGGAGGCGGAGCTCGAGGCGCGGATCGTCGCGGAGAAAGTGACCATCACCCTCGAGGACCGCGTGCTCGCGCGCGTGGGCGGCTTCGAGGTCGCCGCGGGCGCGGGGAAGACGGGCATCTGCACCTTCCGTCCGCACGGCGTGATGGCGGTGCTCGGGCCCTACAACTTCCCGGCGCACCTGCCGAACGGGCACATCGTGCCGGCGCTCCTCCTCGGCAACACCGTGGTGTTCAAGCCGAGCGAGAAGGGGGCGTCGGTCGGTCAGCTGATGGCCGAGCTGGCGAAGGAGGCGGGGTTCCCCGCGGGTGTCTTCAACGTGGTGCAGGGCGGCGGCGCGATCGCGTCGCGGCTGGCGGTGCATCCCGGGGTCGACGGTGTGCTGTTCACGGGATCGTTCCCGGTGGGGCGGCGGATCCTGGAGGCGAACCTCGACACGCCGGGGCGCCTGATCGCGCTCGAGATGGGCGGCTCGAATCCCGCCGTGGTGACCGCGAAGGCCGACCTCCGCCGCGCGGCGATCGAGTGCGTGCGCGCGTCGTTCGCGACCACCGGGCAGCGCTGCACCTGCACGCGGCGCATCGTGGTCGAGGAGTCGGTGGCCGATCGCTTCATCCCGATGTTCCTGAAGCTGGCGTCGAACCTGGTGATCGCGGCGGCCGACGACGGCGTGCCTGCGTTCATGGGTCCGCTGGTGACGGCGGAGGCACGCGACGGTGTGCTTCGCGCGCAGGCGGCCGTCGCCGCGCGGGGGAGGCTGCTGCTCGAGGCGTCGCCGCTCGACCGCGCGGGCTGGTTCCTGTCGCCGGGTGCCGTCGAGGTGGCGCGGTTCGAGCGCAGCGCCGACGAAGACGAGATCTTCGGGCCGTTCGTGCAGTTCGCGCGGGCGCGGGATCTCGGCGACGCCATCGAGCAGGCGAACGCGACCCGGTTCGGGCTCGCCGCGAGCCTGTTCAGCACCGACGAGGCGGAGTGGCGGCGCTTCTTCGCCGAGTGCCGCGCGGGATGCGTCAACTGGAACACGGGAACCGCGGGCGCGAGCAGCAAGCTGCCGTTCGGCGGGCTCGGCCGCTCGGGGAACCACCGTCCGGCCGGCGCGTTCGCGGTCGATGCCTGCGCGTATCCGGTGGCGACGATGGTGGACACCGCCGACCTGGCGATCCCGCAGGGGATGCTCGTCGACGAGCGCCTCTTCGCGTGACGCACGCGCCATGACCTGCGTGCTGCGCCGCGCAACCGCCGGCGATGGCCTTCATTCCGGTTTGGGGAAGTTCCCTCATGGATGAGCGCGATGTGGCTGCCGATACTGCTTGCGTTGGAAGTCCGCGCGGGGCCTATCCGGGGTGCCCCGCAGTGCGCAAGCGCCAGGGCATCCAATGGGAGCGGTGACCCGACGACTCCTCACGACGGGTCCCTCCGCAAGGAGCATGCTCCCTGTTAGGGACGAGTCCCACGCCGCCGCAAGGCGGCGTGGGGCTTTTCGTAGGTGTGTGCCATCGGATCAGGTCGTTTGGTCGCGGGGCGGGGCCACGCCGTGGGTCACACCGTGGGTTACGCCGAGGGCGACGCCGCGGGGCGCCGTTGTCGGGTCGTTCCGTCCCCGGCCGCGCCATTTTTGACGAAATCTGAGGTTCCCCGCACCGATTTCGACGATACCCGCCATCGGAGGCGATCCATCGCCCCGCGGGTGCGTAGCCACCTGCATCGATCGACCAACGGCCGGCGTCGCGTGTTGCGGAAAGACACGCGGCGCCGTGCCACTTTTAGGCCGTGCCGTTTCGGGGGGCGACTGAGCGCGCGCGGCGTCAGCCGATGCGCTCCCCGAGGCGTCAGCCGATGCGCTCCCCGAGGAGTCAGCCGATGCGCTCCCCGAGGCGTCAGCCGATGCGCTCCCCGAGGCGTCAGCCGATGCGCTCCCCGAGGCGTCAGCCGATGCGCTCCCCGCGGCGTCAGCCGATGCGCTCTTCGAGCCACGCAGGGATCTGGTCGAGCGCGACCCGGTCCTGCGCCTGGGTGTTGCGGTGGCGGATGGTCGCCGTGCCGCTCGACGCGCCATCGTGGTCGATGGTGATGCAGTAGGGCGTGCCCGCCTCGTCCATGCGCGCGTAGCGCTTGCCGATCGACTGCTTCTCGTCGAACTCGACGCTGTGCTTCTTCCGCAGGTCGCGGTAGAGGCGCTCGGCGATCTCCGGCAGGCCGTCCTTGTTCACCAGCGGGAAGATGCCGGCCTTCACCGGCGCCATGCGCGGGCTGAAGTTCATGTAGACGCCCGAGGCGCGCGACGGATCCGGCGTGTACGCCTCGCACAGCAGCGCGAGCGTGCCGCGGTCGGCGCCGGCGGACGGCTCGATCACATGCGGGAAGTAGCGCTCGTTCTTCTCCTGGTCGAAGTAGCGCATCTTGTCGCCCTTGCCGCAGTGCGTCGCGTGGGCCTTGAGGTCGAAGTCGGCGCGGTGGGCGACGCCCTCGAGCTCGCCGAAGCCGGGAGCGGTGAAGGGGAAGCGGTACTCGATGTCGCTCGTGCCCGCGCCTTCCTTCGCGTAGTGCGCGAGTTCGTCGCGGTCATGCTCGCGGAGGATGAGGTTCTCGCCGGCGAGGCCGATCTTCTGCCACCACGAGAAGCGCCAGTCGCGCCACCACTTGTACCACTCGTTCGCCGAGTCTGGGCGGATGAAGAACTCGATCTCCATCTGCTCGAACTCGCGGCTGCGGAAGGTGAAGTTGCGCGGCGTGACCTCGTTGCGGAAGGCCTTGCCGATCTGCGCGATGCCGAAGGGGACGCGCACGCGTGTCGAGTCGCAGACGTTCCAGAAGTTCGTGAAGATGCCCTGCGCGGTCTCGGGGCGCAGGTACGCGAGCGAGCTGTCGTCCTTCACCGCGCCGCAGTTGGTCTCGAACATGAGGTTGAACTGGCGCGGCTCGGTGAGCGTGCCCGCCTCCTTCGCGTGCGGGCCCATGGTGCGGGCCCGTTCCTCGGCGGAGATCGCCATGAACGGACGCAGCACATGCACCGCCGGGTCGAGCGCGTCGCGCTTCTCGTAGCGGGTGAGTCCCTTGACCGCGGCGGCGCGCTGCTCGTCGTCGTTCTCGACGAACGCGTACAGGCGCGAGCCCGGGGCGGTCGAGCCGAGCACGGCGAGGTGGTCGGCGCGGTAGCGCTGCTTGCTCTCGCGGCAGTCGACCATCGGGTCGTTGAATCCGCCGACGTGGCCGGAGGCGACCCAGGTCTTCGGGTTCATGATGATCGTGCAGTCGACGCCGACGATGTCGACGGGGTTCCCGTCGGGACCGATGAGCTCGCGCTCGACGACGTCGTTCCACCACGCGTTCTTGAGGTTCCGCTTGAGGCTCGCGCCGAGCGGACCGTAATCCCAGAAGCCGTTGATGCCGCCGTAGATCTCCGAGGACTGGAAGATGAAGCCGCGGCGGCGGCAGAGGGCGACGATGTCGTCCATCTTCTTCGGGGCGGCGGGGGAGGGCGTCGTGGAGGTGACTTCGGACATGGTGGTTTCCTGGCGGATCTTCCGCGGGGGGACGCAGGATATCGGCTCGGAGCGCTGCTCCGGCTCGGCGATTTACGCGGAAAACACGGGGGACGTCACTCGGGCTTCAGGCTCAGGAGCGTGAACAGCTCCATGCGCGCGGCGGGGTTCGTCAGGAACGAGCCGTGCAGCTTGGAGGTCGTGGTCACCGCGCCCGGCTGGCGGACGCCGCGGTAGCACATGCAGAAGTGCCGCGCCTGGATCACCACCGCCACGCCGTGCGGGCGGAGGGTGGTGTTGATCGCGTTGGCGACCTGGGCGGTGAGCTTCTCCTGGACCTGGAGGCGCTTCGAGTAGATGTCGACCACGCGGGCGAGCTTCGAGAGGCCCACCACGCGGCCGTTCGGGATGTAGGCGACGTGCGCCTTGCCGACGAACGGCACCATGTGGTGCTCGCAGTGGCTGTGCACCTCGATGTCCTGCAGCAGGACGAGCTCGTCGTAGCCCTCGATCTCGCTGAAGGTGCGCTGGAGCGGCTCGAACGGGTCGGCGTGGTAGCCCCAGAAGTGCTCGTGCATCGCCTTCACGACCCGGGCGGGCGTGTCGACGAGGCCCTCCCGCTCGGGATCCTCACCGATGAAGCCGAGGAGGGACTTCACATGCGCCATCGCCTGCTTGGCATCGGGGGAGTTCATGTCGGGTTCGAGCATGGGGCGCGGATCGTAGCGGCTGCGGCGGGGGGGCGCATCCCGCGCGACGGACCGCCCGCGCGGTCGCGCAAACGCCGTATTCTGCGCGCCTATGACCGATACCCAACCCCGTCGTGGCGGACTGATCCGCAAGGTGCTCATCGCCGTCGCGCTGCTGCTCGTCGTGCTCGTCGTGGGCGGCGTGCTGTTCCTCGACTCGATCGTGAAGGCGGGCATCGCGACCGCGGGCACGCACGTGCTCGGCGTCAAGACGACGGTCGAGGACGTCTCGATCGGCCTGGTGTCGGGCGAGACCGCGATCCGCGGACTCGCGGTCGACAATCCGCAGGGCTACGCGCCCGTCAAGTTCCTCGCGCTCGGCGCGGTCGAGGTCGATGCGCCGATCTCGGGGCTGACCGGCGAGAAGATCGTGATCGAGCGGCTCGTGCTGCGCGACCTGACCATCGACGTCGAGAAGGGCGCGGACGGCAAGCTCAACGTCGAGCGGATCGTGGAGAACCTGAAGAAGGCGACGGGCGCCGACAAGCCCGCCGACCAGACGCAGCCGCAGCCCGCGCCGCCCGCCGGCGAGTCGAAGGAGGCGCTGGTGCGCGAGCTGCGGCTCGAGGCGATCACCGTCAACCTCCGCAACATCGCGGGCGGCAAGGACGGCGTGGTCGAGGTGAAGCTGCCTGATCTCGTGCTGCGGGACCTGTCGTCGAAGGGCGGCGTGGACGTGCTCGCGAGCGAGGTGTCGGGCGTGGTGATCGGCGCCGTCATGAAGTCGGTGATCGCCGCCAACATCGAGGGCATCGGCTCGGATGTGCTCGGCGGCATGCAGGGCGCGGTCGAGGGGATCGGCGGCGTGATCGGCGGCTCGCTGCGCGGCGCGGTCGATGTCGGCGTCGCGGGCGCCGGTGCGGCGCTGGATGCGGTCGGCAAGGGCCTCGGCGACATCGGCAAGGGCGCGGGCAAGCTCATGGAAGGCGCCGGCGGCGCGCTCAAGGACGGCGTGAAGGGCGTGGGCGACGCGCTCGAGGGCGTGTTCGGAGGGAAGAAGTGACGGCGGGTCCGATGCGCTGCTACCGCGCGCCGGACGAGTCGCACCGCGCGATCTGGTCGGGCCGCGTCGACGGCGATGCGCCCGAGGTGCAGCGCTGGCATCAGTCGGTGCAGTTCCTCGATCTCGCGCAGGAGCCTGAGCACTGCTTCGATCCCACGGTGTGCCTGATCGGCTACGCGAGCGACCTCGGCGTGCGCGCGAACCTCGGGCGGCCGGGCGCTGCGGACGGACCCGCGCGGTTGCGCGCGCGGATGGCGTCGTTTCCCGCGATCGACGGCGTGACCATCATCGACTGCGGCGACATCGTCGCGGGCGCGTCGGTGCTCGAGACGCAGGAGGCGCTCGCGGCGGCGGTCGAGCGGATCGTGCGCGCGGGTGCGCTGCCGGTCGTGCTCGGCGGTGGGCACGACCAGGCCTTCGGGCACTTCCTCGGCGTGGCGCGCGCGACGGGCGCGGCGCCGGCCTGCATCAACTTCGACGCGCACCTCGACCTGCGGCCGGTGCCGGAGGGCGGGCCGAACTCGGGCACGCCGTTCACCCAGGCGTGGGAGTGGTGCAAGGCGCGGCAGGCGCCGTTCCGCTACCTCGCGCTCGGGGTGCAGCGCGCGGGCAACACCAGCCTGCTGTTCGCGCGCGCCGAGCACGCGGGTGCGACCTTGGTCGACGCCGACGGCTTCGCGCTCGACACCATCGACATCGTGATGGACGCGATCAACGACGGCGTGGATGGCGGGGAGATCTGCCTCTCGGTCGACCTCGATGTGTTCGCCGCGGCGTTCGCGCCCGGCGTGAGCGCGCCGACCGCGATGGGCATCGCGCCGGACTCCGCGTTCCGACGGGTGTTCCGCGGCATCATGGCGTCGGGCCTCGTGCGCGGCGTCGAGATCGCGGAGCTCTGCCCGCCGCTCGACCAGGACGACCGCACGGCGCGGCTTGGCGCGGCGATCGTGTTCGAGGCGGCGCTCGGGCTGCTCGACGCGGCGAATCCCGAGGATGACGAGGGCGAGGACGCGGGCCGCGAGCGCACGGATGGTGGCGACGGCGCGGGCGATGAAGGTCCTTCGGCCGACGGAGACGACCGGTGAGCGCGCGCGGCCATGGCGAAGGTGTCCGCATCGGCGTCGATCTCGGTGGCACCAAGATCGAGGCGGCCGCGGTGCGCGGCGAGCGCGAGGTGCTCTGGCGCGAGCGCGTGCCCACGCCGCAGGGCGACTACGAGGGCACGGTGCGCGCGGTGGCGGCGCTCGTCGCGCGGCTCGCCGGCGATTGCGGGCTTGCGGACGGCGTGCCGGTGGGCATCGGCGCGCCGGGGTCGATCTCGCCCGTGAGCGGGCTGCAGCGCAACTCGAACTCGACCTGCCTGAACGGGCGGCCGTTCGCGCAGGACCTTGAGCGCGCGCTCGCGCGGCCGGTGCGGATGGCGAACGACGCCAACTGCTTCGCGCTGGCGGAGGCGATCGCCGGCGCGGCGCGCGGCGTGGGATCGGGCGGCGCGGGTTCGGGCGGCGGCACGGGCGTCGTGTTCGGCGTGATCCTCGGCACCGGTGTCGGCGGCGGCGTCGTGATCGACCGGGTCGCGCGCGCCGGGCGCAACGCCGTGGGCGGCGAGTTCGGCCATGGACAGCAGCAGGGGCTCGGGATCGAGGCACTCATCGAGGGACGCCCGCACGCGCCGCGGCAGTGCTACTGCGGACAGGTCGACTGCCGCGAGCAGTACATCGCGGGGCCGGCGGTCGAGCGCGAGTTCCACGCGCGCACCGGGCGAAAGCTCCGCCTGCCTGAGATCGAGGCGGCGGCGCTCGCAGGCGACACGCACGCCAGTGCGGTCATCGTGCGCTGGGCCGAGCGCCTCGCGGTGTCGCTCGGCGATGTAGTGAACCTGCTCGATCCCGACTGCATCGTCCTCGGCGGCGGCGCGAGCAACCTACGGGCGGCGACCGATCTGGTCCCTGCGCGCGTGGCGCACTACACCTTCGGCGACTCGTTCACCACGCCGATCGTGCGCGCCGAGCTCGGCGACAGCGCGGGTGTGATCGGCGCGGCGTGGCTGTGGTGACGCGTTGATGACCCGTGATGACCCGTGATGAGATCACCCGTGATGACCCGTGATGCCGCGGTGATCACAACGGGACGAGGCGGTGACGAGGCTGTGACGAGGCCCGACGCGTGAAGCGCGCGCCTCAGAACCGCGCGGGATCCAGCATCGCGACATCGAAGCACGGCGTCTCGCCGGCGACGATCTCCGCCATCGCCTTGCCGGTGACGGGGCCGAGCGTCATGCCCATCATCGCGTGGCCGGTGGCGACGAAGAGGCCCGCCTTGCCGCGCACGCCGCCGATCGCCGGCATGCCGTCGGAGGTGCAGGGTCGGTAGCCGGCCCACTCGGCGGAGGGCTTGAGGCGGTCGAGTCCCTCGAGGTACGCGTTCGAGCCCTTCACGAGCATCGCGAGGCGCTCGTGCATCCACGGCTGGCCGAGCGGGCCGATCTCGAGCGTGCCCGCGAGGCGCAGCTGCCGCTTGCCGTCGCGCACCATCGGCGTGACCGCCACGAAGGTCTCGTGCAGCACCATGCCGGTCGACGGCATCGCGGGCGAATCGGCCTCGGGATAGTCGTACTGCAGGTGGTATCCGCGCGCGCCCTGCATCGGGATCCGCACGCCGGCGAGGCGGCCGAGCGCGTCGCTCCACACGCCGGCGCAGAGCACGACCGCGTCGGCGGGCAGCGTCTCGCCGTTCTCGAGCTCGACCGCGGTGACCGCGCCCGACTTCGTCTGGCGGAACGCGCGGACGCCCGAGTCGAAGCGCACCTTCACGCCGTGCCGCGGCAGCGCGCGCACGAGGCCCGCGATCAGGTCGTTGGGCGCGCAGTGGGCGCTGTCCTTCATGTGGATCGCGCCGGCCACCTCGCGGCGGAAGCACGGATCGCGGCGGCGCAGCTCGTCGCCGTCGATGCGCTCCCACGCGTAGCCGAACTTCTCGAGGCTGCGCGCCTCGGCCTCGGCGTGGGCCATGTTCTCCGGCTTCATGACCACATCGAGCCAGCCGTCGCGCGCGTAGTCGCACGAGATGCGCTCCTCGGCGAGCATCTGCTCGAGCACCTCGAGCGTCTGCCAGCCCATCGCGCACAGCACCTCCATGCAGCGGTCGAGGTAGCGCTGGTTGCAGTGGAGGTGGAAGTTCCAGAGCCACGACACCAGCTCGCGGTCGAGGCGCGGCTTGATGTAGAGCGGCGCGGTGCGCGAGAACATCCACTTGATGCCGCGCCACGAGACGCCGGGCCGCGTGAGCGGGTAGTGGCCGATCGAGAGGAGACCCGCGTTGCCGCCGCTCGCGCCGTCCGACATCGCGCGCGGCGTCTCGCGGTCGACGAGCGTCACCGCGAAGCCCTTCTTCGCGAGGTGCCACGCGGTGGAGGCGCCGACGATGCCGGCGCCGACGACGACGACATGCTTCTTCAACCCGGCGGTGAGGGGCGTCTGGAACGAAGGCGCGGCGGACGACATGGTCGCGGAGAATAACGAGGCGGGCGTTCCACATTTGCGTGGGGCGCCCGCCTCGCGGGGTGATTCAGGGGCGGAGGGTGCGGTCGCGGCAGGAGCCGCCGTCCGTCAGGCCTTCTTCAGCGCGGCCTCGTACTCGGCGAGCGCCTTCTTCATCTCGGTCTTCATCGCGCCCTCGGAGGTCTTCTCGATGGCCTGCTTCTGCAGCTCGATGGCGCGGGCGACGTCGCCCTTGAGGAAGACCACGCGGGCGAGCGTGTCGATGAGGGCCGAATTCTCCCCCTTCGAGGCCTGGTAGCCGGCCTCGGCGGCCTTGAGCGCGAGCGCGAGGTTCGGCTCCTTCACGCCGCCCTCGGGGTCGACGATGGTCCAGGCGAGCTGGTTCATCATCATCGCGTTGCCCTTGTTGGCGTCGAGGAGCTCCTCGCCGATCTTCCAGGCCTCGGCGGGCTGGCCGGCGGGGCCGGCGAGCATGCCGAAGAGCTGCATCTTGAGGCCGTCGTTTGGGGTCTTGGCGAGGACCTCCTTGATGGCGGCGACGGCCTTGGTGTAGTCGCCGGTCTGGTTGGCCTCGCGCATGACCATCGCGAGCTTCATCTGGGCCTCCTCCGCGGCGCGCTCCTCCTCGAAGAGCTTCTTGGCGGCGGCGGCGTCGAAGGTGCCGGCGATGATCTGCTCGAGCGGCTTGTCCATCGAGGCGGGGTGGCCGATCCAGGCGACGTTCGAGTCCTTGTCGACGATGAAGGCGCAGGGGATGCCGTTCTGGCCGGCGGCCTGCATCCACGGCTTCGACATCTTCTCGCGGTCACCCGCGTAGACGATGCGGTAGCTCATGGTGTCGCCCTTGCCGGCGACGAACTCCTTGACCTTCTCGAGCTTGGCGGTCTCGTCCTTGCCGCGCTCGCTGGCGGCGACGCTGACCACGATGACCTCGGGGTGCTTCTTCTGGAGCTCGCTGAGGTGCGGCATCACGGCGATGCACGGACCGCACCAGGTCGCCCAGAACTCGATCACGTGGACCTTGCCCTTGGTGATGCCGTCGATCTTGTCGCCCTTGACCCAGGCGTCGTACTGCAGGGCGGGGGCGGGGTCGCCGACGCCGAGCTTCTTGACGGGCGCCGACGGCGCGGCGACCTGCGGGGTCGCGGGCTTGATGGTGGTGGCGGGGACGGTCTTGCCGCCATCCTGCGGGATGGCGAGAAGCGCGGCGGCGACGAGGCTGGTCAGTGCGAGCATGTGGTTCCTTTCGAGGCCCGCGGGATGCGGGGGTCCATCATGCTACCGCCCAACCCGCTCAGCGCAGCGCCGCATCCACGGTGTTTCGCAGAAGCATGGCGACCGTCATGGGGCCCACGCCGCCCGGAACAGGGGAGATAAAGCCCGCGACCTCGCGGACTTCTTCGAAGGCGACGTCGCCGACCGTGATCGACTTGCCGTCCGGCCCGGCCACGCGGTTGATGCCGACGTCGATCACGACCGCGCCCGGCTTGACCATGTCGCCCTTGATGAGTCCGGGGACGCCGGCGGCGGCGACCAGCACGTCGGCCGAGCGGGTGAGATCGGCGATGCCGCGGGTGAACTTGTTGGTCGAGATCACGGTCGCCTCGGCGCGCATGAGGAGCACGGCGATCGGCTTGCCGACGATGTTCGACGCGCCGACGATCACGCAGCGCGCGCCGCGGAGCTCGACGCCGGTGGACTCGATCATCTCGACCGAGCCGAGCGCGGTGCAGGGCACGAGGCTGCGGCGGCCGTAGACGACGTTGCCGATGTTGGCGGGGTTGACGCCCTCGACGTCCTTCTCGGGCGCGATGAGCGCCTGGATGCGCTCGTGGTCGACGCCCGTCGGGAGCGGGAGGTGGAGCATGATGGCGCGCACGTCGTCCTCGGTGTTGAGGAGCAGGATGCGGCCCGCGATGTCGTCGTAGCCCGCGCCGTCGGGCAGGCGGTGGAGGCGGTAGTCGATGCCGACGGCGGCGCAGGTCTTGGCCTGGTTCTCGGCGTAGATGGCGGCGGCGCGGTCGCTGCCCACGATCACGGCGTCGAGGCGCACCGGCCGGCCCGCGGCCTTGATGCGGGTGACGAGCGTCTCGCGCACCGCGGCGCTCAGGACCTTGCCGTCGATGATCCGGGCGCTCATCGCGCGCCTCCGGCGGCGGCGTGCGGCGGCGCGCCGCGAAACGGCGGCAGCGCGAGCTTGGCGAGGGCCTCCTCGTAGCGCGCGAGGGTGGCGTCGACCACATCGGCGGGGAGCACGGGGCCGGGGGCCTCCTTGTTCCAGCGCTTCTCGGCGACGAGCGCGAGCAGGTGGTTGCGGACGAACTGCTTGTCGTAGCTCTGCTGGTCGCGGCCGGGCGCGTAGTCGTCGGCGGGCCAGTAGCGCGAGCTGTCGGGCGTGAGGACCTCGTCGACGAGGATGAGCTCGTCGGTGGGCGCGCCGTCGGCGCCGAGCGCGAAGCCGAACTCGAACTTGGTGTCGGCGAGGATCACGCCGCGCGCGAGGGCGTACTCGGCGGCGGCCGAGTAGATCGCGAGCGTGAGGTCGCGGAGCCGCGTCATGACCGGGACGCCGACGAGCTCGCAGGCGCGCTCGAAGGAGATGTTCTCGTCGTGGCCTTCCTCGGCCTTGGTGGCCGGGGTGAAGATCGGCTGCGGGAGGCGGCTGCACTGCTGGAGGCCGCTCGGCAGGGGGATCCCGCACACGGTGCCGCTCGCGCGGTACTCGTTCCAGCCGCTGCCGGCGAGGTAGCCGCGGGCGACGCACTCGATGGGCACGACCTTGGCCGCGCGGCACAGCATCGAGCGGCCTGCGAGCATGCGGCGGTCGGCGTCCGTGAGACCGGCGACGCCGCTGAGGTCGGTGCCGATCACATGGTCGCCGATGATCGCGCGCGAGCGGAGGAACCCGAACCAGCCGAGGCTCATCGAGGTGAGCAGGCATCCCTTGCCCGCGATCGGCGTGGGCATCACGACATCGAACGCGCTGAGGCGATCGGTGGCGACGATGAGCAGCGGCGCGGCGGGGTCGGCGGCGGTGCGGTAGACGTCGCGGACCTTGCCCTCTCGACGGCCGGGAAGCGGCAGCGAGGTGCGGAAAACAGGCGCCGCGGAAAGTGCGGGATTCGGAGAAACCATCGTTCGGCAGGGTACACTCCGCCGCGCTGCGTTGGCGGCGGGTCCCGCGCGTTCGCGGGGCCGAGTCGTGAATTCGCCGCACCCCATGCTTCGCTTCCGAGTCCATGACCCGAAGGGCCCCGACGGAACCGGATCCAGTGGATCCTGGCCGCTGCGGTCGGCATACCTCGTGGGTCCGGACGGGCGTCCGACCGCGGGCAAGGTGTCGTGCGGCGGGGGCACGATCGCGTGCGAGCCCGAGCGCGACCAGCCGGTCGGGCTGGCGCTCCTCGTCGATACCGGCGGCGCGGGCCGCATCGTTCTGCAGACGTGCTTCCTTCCCTCGCAGGACGAGCCGTACGACCTCTTCATCGAGATCGCGCGGTGGCTGATCAAGCAGTTCATACTCCAGAGCGAGTCGTGGCAGATGTGGAACCCCGCGCTCAGCGGCGAGGCGCTCCACCAGTGGGAGTCGGCGCGCGAGGCGTTCCGCGCCGCGCTGCGCTGCCCGGAGCCGCCGCAGGCGGAGGTGCTCGCCCGCAACGCGATCTCGATCGGGGTCGCGGCGGCCGAGCGGCTCGCGGAGCGGCACTCGCACTTCCTGCTGGTGCGGCGGTTCGCGCGCAAGGGCATCGGCTCGGGCACCTGCGGGCTCTGCGTCGATCCGTCGGTCGCGCCGCGCGGCGCGGCGGTGACGGTCGCGAAGCAGTTCGGCGTGATCGCGCTGCGCACGCCGTGGCGGCGCATCGAGGCGCGGCCGGGCAAGCTCGACTTCGCGGCGATCGACGCGTGGGTGCAGTGGGCGCACGCCGAGAAGAAGCCGCTCGTGCTCGGGCCGATCATCGACTTCGGGCCTTCGGAGCACGGCGGCGCCTGCGGCATCCCCGACCATGTGATGGCGAAGCACGGCGACGCGAAGAAGTTCCGCGAGCTCATCTGGCATCACGCGCGCGCGGTGGCCGACCGCTACAAGGCGATCACGCCGTTCTTCATCACCGTGAGCGGCGCGAACCTGCCGAGCTGGCGCGCGGACGGCATCGAGCGCATGCTCGAGCTCTGCCGCACCGCGACCGCCGCGGTCCGCGACGCGCGGCGCGACGCCAAGCCGATCTTCGAGGTGCAGTCGCCGGGCGCCGAGCACTGGTGCGGCGCGAAGGGCGCCGCGTGGCCGACCTCGTTCCTGCAGCGCGTGGTCGGCGAGAACCTCGGCTTCTTCGCCGCGGGCGTGCGCGTGGTTGAGGCGCTCGGGCAGGATCCGGCGCGCGAGTTCCTCACCGTGGCCGACCTGCTCGACGGATACCTCGGGCGCGAGCTGCCGGTGTTCGTCTCCGGCTTCGGCGTGCCGAGCGCGGGCGATGGCGGCGACGGCGGCTGCTGGCACGGCCCGTGGTCGCCCGAGTCGCAGGCGCGCTGGGGCGGCGAGATGCTGAAGATCTCGCTCGCGCGCAAGTGGATCGAGGGTGCGTGGTGGTCGCGCCTCCAGGACACGGCGACCGCGACCGATGGACTCCTCGACACCCAGGGCCGACCGAAGCCCGTGCTCGAGGCGCTGCTCGGACTGCGGAAGCGCATGGAGCATGGCGACGCCCGCGGGACCGATCCCGACGACGACATCCACGATGCGGAAGCCGCCGCGGCGGATCCCAAGCGCGGCGGGGGCGCGGGATGAACGCGGCACTCCTGAGGACGGGCGCGGGGGTGCTCTCCGCCGTGTCGGTGGCGATTGCGGTCGCGTCGCTGGCCGCGATGCCCTCGGGCACGCGCGAACGGCTCGTGGTGCCGCGGCATCGCGTCGATCTCGCGACCGCGCCGATCGCGGAGCTTGCGCTGCTTCCCGAGGTCGGCGCCGGGCTTGCCGCGCGCATCGCGCGTGACCGCGCCGTGCGCGGGGCGTTCACCAGCATCGAGGATGTCGCGCGGGTTCCCGGCGTCGGCGACGGCGTGATGGCCTCGCTGCGCGAGCACGCGCGCGCCGGCGCACCGCGGGGGCGCCGATGAGCGCTGCGAAGTCGCCGCGCGGTGAGGCGGATCCGAAGGCGGGGGGCGCGGAGTCGTCGGGTGGCAAGGCTGTTGCCGGCGCCGAGGCTGCGGCCGGCGCCGAGGCTGCCTCCAGCGGAAGCGCCGCCGCCACCGCGCTGCGCGCCGCGCTCGCGCCGGTGCTCGAGGGCACGCTCTTTCCGCTCGTCGACCACGCGATCGAGCGGCGCGGCACCACCGCCGTCGAGGGCAGCGCGGGCAGCATGGCGTCGCTGGTCGCGTGCGCCGCGGGCGAGCGGATCGCGGCCGCGGGCGGCGGCACCGTGCTACCAGCCGCCGGCACCGTGCTCCTCGTCGTCGCCCATCTCGACGAGGCCGACGACGCGGTCGAGGAACTCCGCAGCCTCGGCGTCGACGCCGTGCCGTTTCCCGCGATCGAGGTGCTCCCGGGCGAGACCAGCCCGAGCGCGGACCTGACCGTCGCGCGCCTCGCGGTGGTGCGGCGCCTCGCCGAGCGCAACCTGCCGGGCGTGATCGTCGCGCCGATCGCGGCGCTGATGCAGGCCGTTCCCGACGCGAAGCGCATGGCGGGCCTCGTGCGCGACCTCGCCGTGGGCGGCCGCGCGTCGCCGACCGAGCTGGTGGCGTGGCTCGTCGAGGGCGGCTACCGCCGCGTCGAGTCGATCGAGTCGCCGGGCGAGGTCGCGGTGCGCGGCGGCATCGTCGACATCTGCCCGCCCGGCGGCGGCGCCCCGGTGCGCCTCGACTTCTTCGGCGACGAGATCGAGCGCATCTTCGAGATCGACATCGCGACGCAGGCCTCCGACCGCCGCGTCGACCGCGTCGAGCTGGTGGCGGTCGCGCTCGACGCCGTGCTCGGCGACGCCAAGACCGGCGTCGGAGCGCAGCCGTTCGCCGAGTGCCTGCCCGCGACCACGGTCACGGTGCTCGCCGAGATGTCGGAGATCATCGAGCAGGCGCGCGCCTACTGGGACCGCGTGCGCGACGGCCGCGGCGTCTACGGCCCGCCTGCGACGCTGTCGTCGCTCGCCGGCCGCTCGCGCGCGGTGATCGAACTCCATGCGTTCGGCTCGGCCGGCGGAGCCGCGCAGCGTCTCGGCGCGCGCGCGGTGCCGGCCTTCCACGAGGATGCGTCGCTCGCGGCGGGGGAGGTCACGGCGTTCGCGTCGGGCCGCGCCGCCGTCGTGGTCGTGTGCGAGAGCGACGGCGAGCGCGCCCGCATGACCGAACTCCTCGCGAGGCACGGCGATGTGCGCGCGGTCTCGCTGACGGTCGGGCACTTGGCCCGCGGATTCCTGCTCGACGCGCCGGGCTGCGAGGCGCTGGTCGTGCCCGCGAGCGAGGTCCTGCACCGCGCGCCGGTGCGCCGCCGCGGCCGCACGCTCGCGGGTGGGCGCGCGAAGGACGCGTTCCTCGGTTTCGAGGCCGGCGACTACGTCGTCCACCGCGACCACGGCATCGCGCGCTTCGTCGGCCTGCAGCTGATCCGCCCCGACGGCGCGCCGCCCGACGAGACGGCGCAGGAGTTCCTCACCCTCGAGTTCGACCAGGGCGCGAAGATCCATGTGCCGGCGACGCGCATCGAGCTGGTGCAGCGCTACGTCGGCGCGGGCAGCGCGCGGCCCAAGCTCTCGACGCTCGGCGGCCGCCGCTGGAAGCGCGCCAAGGAGGAGGCCGAGGAGTCCGCCCACGACTTCGCCGGCGAGATGCTGCGCGTGCAGGCCGCGCGCAGCGCCACCAAGGGCATCGCCTTCCCGGCCGACAGCGACTGGCAGCGCGAGTTCGAGTCGCAGTTCCCCTACGACGAGACCGAGGACCAGCTCACCGCGATCGCCGCCACCAAGCGCGACATGGAGCGGGCGCGGCCGATGGACCGGCTCGTCTGCGGCGACGTCGGCTTCGGCAAGACCGAGATCGCGATCCGCGCGGCGTTCAAGGCGGTCGACGCAGGCTCGCAGGTCGCGGTGCTCGTGCCGACCACCGTGCTGTGCGAGCAGCACGAGCGCAGCTTCCGCGACCGGTTCCGCGGCTATCCCTTCCGCGTCGAGAGCGTGAGCCGCTTCAAGAGCGACGCCGAGCAGAAGCAGACGCTCGAGGCGCTCGCCGAGGGCAAGGTCGACGTCATCATCGGCACCCACCGCGTGCTCTCGAAGGACGTGCACTTCAAGAACCTCGGCCTCGTGATCGTCGACGAGGAGCAGCGCTTCGGCGTCGAGCACAAGCAGCGGCTGCTCGAGTTCCGCGTCACCGCCGACGTGCTCACGCTGTCGGCGACGCCGATCCCGCGCACGCTGCACATGGCGATGCTCGGCCTGCGCGATATCAGCTCGCTCACCACCGCGCCCGCCGACCGCCGCGCGATCGTGACCGAGGTGATCCCGCACAACCCGCGTCGCATCCAGCAGGCGATCCTGCGCGAGCTCGCGCGCGAGGGGCAGGTCTTCTTCGTCCACAACCGGATCAGCGACCTGTTCAGCGTCGCGGACGACCTGCAGCAGCTCGCGCCGGGCGCGCGCATCACCGTCGGGCACGGCCAGATGGCGCCGAAGGAGCTCGAGGACGCCATGCTGCGCTTCATGCGCCGCGAGGCCGACATCCTCGTGTCGACCACCATCATCGAGTCGGGCATCGACATCCCGACCGCGAACACGATGATCATCAACAACGCGCACATGTTCGGCCTCGCCGAGCTGCACCAGCTGCGCGGCCGCGTGGGCCGCTGGAAGCACCGCGCGTACTGCTACCTCGTGCTGCCCAAGGACCGCCCGGTGCGCGACGAGGCGCTCAAGCGCCTGCACGCGGTCGAGGAGTTCTCGATGCTCGGCGCGGGCTTCCGCATCGCGATGCGCGACCTCGAGCTGCGCGGCGCCGGCAACCTGCTCGGCGAGGAGCAGAGCGGCCACATCGCCGCGGTCGGCTACGAGATGTACTGCCAGCTGCTCGAGCAGGCGGTCGCCGAGCTGCGCAACGAGGTGAAGGTCACGCCGCTCGACACCATCGTCGACATCGGCCTCACGGGCAGCATCCCGAAGGGCTGGATCCCGAGCGACGCGCGCCGCATGGAGGCGTACCGCCGCATCGGCCAGGCCGACACGATCGAGGCGCTCGCGAAGGTCGTCGCCGATCTCGAGAGCGCGTACGGCGGCGCGCCGAACGCGACCAAGGGCCTGTTCGAACTCGCCGACCTGCGGCTGCGCGCGGCGACGCTCGGCATCCGCTCGATCGCCCGCGCCGAGCCCGACGTGATCCTGCGCACCTCGCGTCCGCGCGAGCTCGAACGGCTGCTCGCCGGCGTGCAGGGCGTGGTCCGCGTGGTCGGCAGTCCGGACGAGCAGGGGCTCACCGACGTCTATCTGCGCCCGCCCAAGGCGTTCTTCGAGCCGAAGTCGCTGGCGGCGGTGCTCCGCAAGCGGCTCGCGGTCTGAGGGGCGGCTCAATGGTGGAGCCGGGCGGTGGACTGCGGCGGTGGATCTCGTCCTCGGCGCCCGGCCCCGCCCTCGGTGGGTCTGCCCTCGGAGTCGGAAAACTTCGCGGACACAAGCCGTTCAGTTCGCGTTACGATCGCCCCCCGTCGGGTCGAGCAGCACGAAGGAGTGCGGCGCCCGTCGAGTGTCCTCCGACACGCAGCAATCACTGCCTTCACCCGATCCAGCGCCTCTCCGACCGAAGGCCAAATCCCGCTTTCTCCAAGGATGGAACCCATGCCTGCAACCACGCACGCGTCCTCGGCCGCACGCCGCGAAGTCCTGCCCCAGACCCGCCGCTCGCTCACCCACAAGTTCGCCATCAACGGCCACGAGGGCTACCTCACCGTCGGCCTGTTCGAGGACGGACGCCCCGGCGAGATCTTCATCAAGATGTCGAAGGAAGGCTCCACGCTGTCGGGCCTGATCC
>JBMOGJ010000061.1:0-18297 GCA_049318425.1 Phycisphaerales bacterium
GCAGGGGAGCGTGACGCTCATGACGCTGCACGCGGCCAAGGGCCTCGAGTTCGACACCGTCGCGGTGGTCGGCGTCGAGAACGGCCTGCTGCCGCACATGCGCGCCTCGAGCGAGGGCGAGGACGGCATCGAGGAGGAGCGCCGCCTGCTGTTCGTCGGCATGACCCGCGCCGAGCGGCTGCTCATGGTGAGCTCCGCCGCGGTGCGCACCGTGCGCGGCGTGCGCCAGGCGTCGATCGAGAGCGAGTTCCTGCGCGAGATCCCGTCGGCGGATGTGCAGCGCACCGACCTGACCGAGCGCTACGCCGGCGGGCGCGTCGAGTACGACGACCCGGAGGCGTTCAGCGACATGGATGTGGGCGAGATGTTCCCCATCGGCTCGATGGTGCGGCATCCGATCTTCGGCATCGGCAAGGTGGAGTTCCTCGCGCGCGGCTTCGGCGGCACGCGGGCGCGCATCGCGTTCCGCTCGGTCGGGCTCAAGACGCTCATCGTGGAGCACGCGAAGCTCAGCCGCGCGTGACGGCAGGGCGCGTGCGCGCGTCATCCGTCCCGCAGATTGCGGCGGAGCCTCCATCTGCGGGCACTCATGCGTGGTGGCGATCCGCGGCGCGTGTGCGCTTGTGGCTCACGCCGCGTTGCGCGCGGCGGGCGCCGCAAGGGCGGCCATCGCGTCGAAGGCGGCGGCCTTGTAGAGCTCGGTGAGCGTCGGGTAGTTCAGGCACATCTCGACGAGGTGCTGGATGCCGTGACCGCTGTGGATCGCGAGCTGGCCGAAGTGCACGAGTTCCGTCGCGTCCTCGCCGACGACCGAGACGCCGAGCAGCGCGCGGGTGCGGCGGTCGAACACCGCCTTGAGCAGGCCCTGGTCGTCGCCGAGCATGCGTCCGCGGGCGTTGTCGCGGTAGTACGCGCGGCCCACGACGATGTCGCGGCCGCCGTTGCGGGCCTCTTCCTCGGTGAGTCCGACCGCGCCGATCGCCGGGATCGTGTAGATCCCCATCGGCACCGTGTCGGCGATCTTGGTGAGGAACGGGATGCCGAACATGTGGCAGGCGGCGACGCGGCCCTGCTCCATGCTGGTGGACGCGAGGGCGGGGAAGCCGATCACGTCGCCGGCGGCGAAGACGCTCTGGCAGGAGGTTCGGTAGTGCGCGTCGACCTTGAGGTTGCCGCGCTCGTCGGGGGTCACGCCGATGCGATCGAGGCCGAGGCCGCGCGTGTTGCCGTTGCGGCCGAGCGACCACAGCACGCAGTCGCTGTCGAGCACGGTGCCGTCGTCGAGGGTGGTGCGGGCGCGCCCGTCGGGCAGGCCGGCGACGCCGGTGACCGCGTGGCCGAAGCGCAGCGCGATGCCGACATCCTCCATGCCGTGCATGAGCACGCGGCGGACCTCCTCGTCGAGGAACCGCATGATCGCGTTGCGCGGCTCGATGAGCGTGACGTCGACGCCGAGCTCCGCGAAGATGCTCGCGTACTCGCTGCCGATCACGCCCGCGCCGACCACGACGAGCGAGTGCGGCATCGTCTCGAGCTCGAGGATGCCGTCGGCGTCGACGACGGCCGGGTGGCTGAAGTCGACGTTGCGCCCGCGCGCGGGGGACGAGCCGGTGGCGACCAGGATGTAGTCGGTGGTGAGCAGGTGCGACGAGCCGTCCTCGCAGGTCACCTTCACGGTGTTGCCGTCGACGATCTCGCCGCGTCCGTGGATGATCTCGACGCCCGATCCCTCGAGGCGCTCCTCGATGTGGTCGTGCTCCTCCATCTGGACGAGCGTGCGCCGCGCCATGAAGCGCTGCATCGACATGCCCTTCGGCACGGCGGATTCGAAGCCCGGGATCGGCCGGCGGCGCAGTGCGCTCGCGACCAGCGCGGTCTCCCGCAGCACCTTCGAGGCGACGGTGCCGGTGTTGACCATCGCGCCACCGGGTCGGGGCGCCATCTCGACGATCGCCGCCCGGCGGCCGTACTGCGCCGCGACCAGCGCGGCCTTCTCGCCGGCGGGACCCGATCCAATGGAGATGAGGTCGTAGGACCGCACGGCTACGGCATCGGCACGCACTGGGGGCGACTTCAGCGCGACCGCGCTTTCTCGGTCCTCGGACGGGCCAATAGGGCGAATACCGCGGGGAGGGCCGTGGGGCGAGGACACGGGACGAGGCCGCGGGACACGGCCACCGGACTTGGATACGGGCAAAAACACCGCGGACCGCGCGTGGGCGCGGTCCGCGGCGATCGGTCGGGTGATTCCGGCGGTTGCGCCGGCGGAGGTCACTTGCAGCAGCCGGTCTGGCTCATGACGAACGACCACTGGTCGACCTCGTCGCGGATGCGCAGCGCGAGCGGCTTGCCCTGTCCGTGGCCGGCGTCGCGGTCGACCCACAGCATGATCGGATCGGCGGAGACATCGTTGCCCGCCATCGCCTGCAGGCGCGCCACGAACTTGCGCGCGTGGAGCGGATGCACGCGCGAGTCGTTCTCGCCGGCGGTCACGAGCATCGCGGGGTACTTCTGCCCCTTGCGGATGTTGTGGTAGGGCGAGTAGGCGCGCAGCGTGCGGAACTGCGCCGGATCCTCGCTCGAGCCGTACTCGGGCACCCAGTAGCGCGCGATGAGGAAGTCCTGGAAGCGCAGCATGTCGAGGAGCGGCACCGCCACGATCGCCGCCGCGAAGAGGTCGGGGCGCTGCGTGCTCGCCACGCCGGTGAGCAGGCCGCCGTTGGAGCCGCCCTCGATCGCGAGCCGCTTCGACGAGGTGTACTTGTTCGCGATGAGCCACTCGGCGCAGGCGTAGAAGTCGTCGAACACGTTCTGCTTGCTGCCCTGCATGCCGGCGCGGTGCCAGTCCTCGCCGTACTCGCCGCCGCCGCGGAGGTTGGCGACGACATAGACGCCGCCCGCGTCGAGCCACGGCACGATCGTCGGGTTGAAGGTCGGCGTGAGCGAGACGTTGAAGCCGCCGTAGCCGTACAGCAGCGTCGGGTTGTCGCCATCGAACTTCATGTCCTTGCGGCGGACGATGAACATCGGCACCTCGGTGCCGTCCTTCGACTTGGCGCGCTTCTGCTCGACGGTGTAGCCGGAGAGGTCGCCGGGGATCTCGGTGCGCGCCCACGGGGCGAGCTTGGGATGCATCACATGCGTCTGGTAGATGGTGCGCGGCGCGTCGTAGCTGGTGTAGGTCACGAACGCCTCGTGGCGGCGGTGGTCGGTCGAGATGCTCGCGGTGCCGAGGCCCGGGAGCGCGATCTCGTGCAGCACCTTGCCGGTGAGGTCCATGACCTCGAAGCGCGAGCAGACGTCCTTCGACCAGCTGGTGACGAAGCAGTCCTTCGCGAGCGACACGCCCTCGAGGACCATGTCGTTGCGCTCGGCCAGGATGGTCTTCCAGCGCGCGCGCGCGGGGTCGGCGAGGTCGATCGCCTGCACGCTGCCCTTCGGGCTACCGAAGCTGGTGGTGATGTAGAGCGTGTTGCCGATCACGTCGATCGGGTCGAAGCGGCCGTCGAGCCCCTCGGCGAGCACGGTCTTGTCGAGCTCGCCCTTCTCGAACCACGGCTGCAGCGGGGCGATCCAGAGGTCGTTCGCCTGCCAGCCCTTCGAGAGGCTGCCGATGAGCCACTTGCCGTCGGTCGACGGGCCGGCGCCGGGGATCTCGCTCGGCACGGTCTGCTTGACCACGATGCGGTCCTGGGCGGGATCCTGCCCGAGCACGTGGTAGCGCGTCTCGCGCGAGTACGCGTCCTTGACGTCGCGCAGGCCCGAGTAGAAGAAGCTGCGGCCGTCGGGCATCCAGCCCGAGAGGCTGACCTTGCCGACGATCCGGTCATCGAGCCACTTGCCGGTCTGGACGTCGAGGATCTGCAGCTCGCTCATCTCGCTGCCCTGGCGCGAGGTGCCGAAGGCCATCAGCGTGCCCTGCTCGTTGGGCACCCACCAGTCGAGGCTGGTGAGGCCCTTCGCGTCGAGCGCGTTCACGTCGAGGAGCGTCTTCGCCGGGCCGTCGACGGTGGCGCGGAACTTGACGACGCCCTGGTTCTGGGTGCCGGTGCGCTCCGAGTAGAAGTAGCCCGCGTCGGTCATGCGGGGGGCGCCGATCGCGCCGAGCGTCATCCACGGCTCGATCGCCTTGGCGAGCGCGTCGCGGCAGGGGAGCTTCTCGAGGGTGGCGCGGGTGTAGCCGTTCTGCGCGGTCGTCCACTCGGTGACCTCGGACGAGTCCTTCTCGAGCGACTCGAGCCAGCGGTACTCGTCGACGAACTCGACGCCGTGGAGGGTCTCCTTCACGGGGTCGGCCTTCGTGGGAGGAACGGTCGGCGGGACCGTGGCGGCGGTGGCGATGGTGGTGGACAGCAAGAGCGCGGTGGTGATCGTGGTGGCGATGAGCATGGAGACTCCGTGAGGCGCGCCATGGTAGGGGCGCGCCGTCGTCCGGGTTGCGGCGTCGGTGGTCGTTTCCGCGCGCGGCGTGGATCGACTCCCCGCGCGGCGTGGGTCGCTTCGCGCGCGGCGGGGCGTCAGCCGACGATTTCCGGCAGCTTGAACAGGCCCTCGGTGAGGTTCACCGGGCCCTCGGCCGTGACCAGCACGTCGGCCTCGTAGTGCACGCTCATCGAGCCGTCGGCGGTGAAGACCGGCCACTCGCGCCCGTTCGAGCGCGTCTCCGAGCTCGAGACCGCGATCATCGGCTCGACCGCGACCAGCAGGCCGGGCTTGACCTGCTTCCAGGCCTCCGGCCATTCGCCCTGGTACGACGGCACCACGTTCGACACGAACGGCGGTCCGTGCAGCTCCTTGCCGTAGCCGTGGCCGCCGAGGCCGCGCACGAGGCAGAACTTGCACTCGCCCTCGACATAGCCCTGGACGGCCTTCGCGAAGTCGATGAGCGGCCGGCCCGGCTTGAGCGTGGCCACGCCGCGGCGCAGGCTCTCGACGCCGCACTTCATGAGCGCCTCGCTCAGCGGGTCGCGCTCCTTGATCGCGTAGGTCCACGCGGCGTCGCCGATCCAGCCCTTGTGGCGCACGCCGATGTCGACCGAGATCAGGTCGCCGCGGCGCAGGGGCGAGGCGCGCATGTCGTGCGTGCCGTGGACGACGCACGAGTTGACCGAAAGGCACGCGTGCGACGGAAACGGCGGGTGCCCGCGGATCCGGTAGCCGACGAAGCAGGAGGGCGCGTCGAGCTCCGCGAGCGTGCGGCCGACGAACGCATCGATCTCGGCGAGCGTGAGCCCCTCGCGCAGGTAGCCGACGAGCCGCTCGTGCGTCTTGACGACGCACTCGGCCGCGCGCGTGGCGCCTTCGATGTCCTCGGGCTTGGTCACCAGCATGGGAGGGGAAATGTAGCCGATCAGCACCAGATGTCGGAGCAGTCGAGCAGCTCGCCGCCGATGTAGGTCGAGATCGGGGTGGCGGCGCCCCATTCGTAGGCGAGCGAACGCTCGTCGCCGGAGGGGAGGATCACGAGGTCCGCGCGCTTGCCCGGCTCGATCGAGCCCGCGTGGCGCTCGATGCCCATCGCGCACGCCGAGTTCCAGCACGCGGCGGTGATCGCCTCCTCGTGGGTGAGGCGGCAGAAGCGGGCGGCGAGGGCGATCACGAGCGGCATCGACGTGAGCGGGCTCGAGCCCGGGTTGAGGTTGGTGGCGATCGCGACCGCGCCGCCCTCGTCGATCAGCCGCCGGCCGTTCGCGAAGCGGAGGTCGAGGGTGAGCCCCGCGCCCGGAAGCAGCACGCCGATCGCGTCCGACCGCGCGATCCGCGCGAGCGCGGCGTCGGAGGTCGCCTCAAGGTGGTCGACCGTGCGCGCGCCGAGCTCGAGCGCGTCGTCGAGGAACCCGAGCTCGTTGAACTGGTCGACATGGACGCGCAGCGGGCAGCCGAGCGCCTTCGCGCGCTCGAAGAGGCGGCGCGCGTCGGCGCGCGACCAGGCGCCCTTCTCGCAGTAGGCGTCGCAGGTGATCGGTCCGTAGCGCGCGACCATCGCGGGCAGCATCGCGTCGATGACCTGGCGGGTGTACGCAGTCTCGTCGCCGTCGATCGCATGCGCGCCGAGGAAGGTCGGCCGCACCAGCCCGAGGTCGTGGCGCGCGACCTCCTCGATCGCGTCGAGCATGCGGAACTCCGCGGCCTGTTCGAGCCCGTAGCCCGACTTGATCTCGACATGGGCGGTGCCGGTGGTGCGCATCTGGCGCAGGCGCGCGCGGATGTGCTCGACGAGCTCGTCGGTGGCCGCGGCGCGGGTCGCGCGCACGGTCGACATGATGCCGCCGCCCGCCGCGAGGATGTCGAGGTACGGCGTGCCCGCGAGGCGCATCGCGACCTCGGCGTAGCGCTCGCCCGCGAAGCACGCGTGGGTGTGGCAGTCGGTGAAGGCGGGCATGACCACGCGCCCCTCGACGTCGTACTCGTCGCCGTAGTAGGCCGGCGGGTCGCCCGCGCTCACCGTCTCGATCCGGTCGCCGTTCACCACCACGAAGCCGCGCTCGATCACGCCGAGGTCGCGCATCGCCGCGCCGCGCCGCGCGCCCGGCGACTTCGAGGCGAGTGTCAGAATCCGTGCGTTCGCGAGGATCAGTCGTGCCATATCGTGCGGAGTGTTGCAGAAGTGGCGCGGCCCGTCAGCGCCCGCACGCAGTTGGAGCTCCTCCGATGGACCTGATCCTCATCCGCCATGCCCGCGCCTTCGACCGCGACGCCGCGGCCTGGCCGAACGACGCGAAGCGCCCCCTCACCGCGACCGGGCGCGAGGAGTTCCGCCGCCTCGCCAAGCGGCTCGGGCGTGTTGCCACCAATGTGGAGTTGGTCGAGTCGAGCGGCTTCGTCCGCGCGTGGCAGACGGCGCAGATTCTCTCCGAGCAGACGGGTTGGCCGCGGCCGTCGCGCCTCGAGCGGCTCGAGATGACCGCGGCGTCGGCGGCGGGGGGGCCTGAAGGCGGCGCGCCCGACGCACCCGACGCGCCCGACGCCATCGAGTCGCTCGTGCGCGCCCTCGCCGGCATGCGCGGCATAGACGCGGTCGCGTGGGTCGGGCACGAACCGATGCTCTCGCGGCTCGCGGCGCGGCTGCTCACCGGGCGGGCCGACGGCATGGCGGTCGACTTCAAGAAGGGCGCCGCGATGGCGCTGCGCATCGGCCGCGACGACCGCTGCGAGCTGCTGTGGATGATCACGCCGCGCGTGGCGGCGCGGATGCGGCGCGCGGCGAAGTAGCGCGGCGGAAGTTCCGCGCGGGGGCGTCAGCTGCGCAGCAGCATGTCGAGCTCGCCCTGGTCCTTGGCGAGCTTGTACATCTGGTCGATCTTCATCATCGAGAGCAGCTTCACCAGCTCGGGAGAGGTGCCGAACAGGATCGGCTTGCCGCCCGCGGCCACGGCCTTGTTGCGCAGCGCGATGCACACGCCCACGCCCATCGAGCTCATGAAGTTCACGCTCTTGAGGTCGACGATGAAGTGCTTGAGTTCCTTGCCCGCCGCCTTGAGGTACGGCTCGACCTCCTGGCTGATGATCGGCGACTCGCGCTGCCCGACCTGCGGCCCCATGAACTTGACGTACAGGAGCTTCGAGCGGACCTCGATCTCGACGAGGGTGGTGGTCTTCTTGGTGGGCAGTTCGGACATGGTGGCCTGACTTTGCTGCGGTGCTTGCCGCGGGGCTTCGCTGCGGGACGCCGGTGCGCCGTCCCGCATCGCGGGTCGGATCCGCCCGTCACCCTGCGGGGCGCGCAGTCTAGCCGTTCGTGCGCGGGGCGCGCTTCACGGGAAATCCGTAGATCACGATGTCGGCGAGGCCGCGGTCCTCGTCGCGGAGCTCGGGGCTGGAATCGTCGACCACGGTCACGGTGAGCGCCTTCGCGCCCGGGCGCCGCGCGAGGAACTGCAGCACGGTGCCGCCCGAGCGCTCGATGTGGAAGCAGCCCGCGCAGAACACGACCTTGGGCGCGCCCGCGGCGAGCGCCTGCGCGGCCGAGGCGCCCATGGTGCCGTCCCAGGTCGACTGCGAGAGGAAGACGGTCGCCGTGCGCTCGAGGTCCTCGGGCGTCGGATCGCCGCCCGACATGAACTCCTGGAAGCGGCGGCGGTAGGCGGCCCAGCGCGTGTTCCAGTCGTCGTCGCCCGCGACCGACTGCAGCGGGATGTCGAAGGTGGCGCGTTCCGGCTGCGGCAGGCGGTCGAGCGCGTCGTGACCCTCGGTGCGCGCGCGCCGCACGATGTCCCGCGGCGCGTTGCCGGCGATCACGGGCGAGTCGTGCTCGCGCGCGGTGTCGACGAGCGGCTGCCAGAAGTCGACCCAGGTGTCCTTGCCGGCCCAGTCGCGGCTGCCGGTGCCGTCGATGAACTGGTCGGGTGTGATCTCGCCGCGCAGGTAGCGGTCGAGCGTCTGCTGCTCGTTCCGCTCGAGGTGCTCGACGGCCATCGCGGTGCCGGGGAAGCGCGCGAGGAGGTCCTGGTAGATCGCGAGCTGCACCGCGTGCCCGGTGGGGTCGTCGTGGCGCTCGCCCACGAAGGTGGCGTCGGCCGCCGACGCGCGCGCGACCACATCGGACCACCCGAGGGACTCGCCCGACGCGCCGTCGAAGATGTGCAGGGTCCGCGCCGACGGATCCGCGCCCGCCGATCGCGCGCTGGCGCAACCGGTTGCGAGCACCGAGCAGAGGGCGGCGAGGGCCGCGGTGACGAGCGCGATGGTCGGTGTGCGGCGCATGGAGGTCATGGGGCGCATGGAAGTCATGGGGCGAGTGTACCGCTCGGCCGTGCGCCTTCGGTCGGGGCGCACCGTCGGGCCGCGGAATCGCGCGATGTGGGGTTTCGCGCTTGCACGGGAGGGTCCCGAGCGCGAGACTCGTCGGACCATGCAGCCGCGCCTCCACCATGTCCGCCGCAGTCACGCCCTCGCCCGGCTCTCGCGCGCACTCGTGCGCTCCGTGCTTCCGGTCGCGGCGCTCGCGGCCTCCGCGATCCTCGTGGCGACGGAGCCCGCGGCCGCGCAGTGGAAGCCCGAGTTCCACAACGGCAAGTCGGTGGTGCGCGCGACCATCCGCTCGGCGCGCGATCTGCGCACGCTGCTCACGCTGTCGAAGGACGCGTTCACGCACCGGCTCGACTACGGCCCGGCGGACTTCCTCTTCGAGCCCGATGCGCTCGAGGCGCTGCGCAAGTCGGGCATCCCGTTCGAGGTCCTCGTGCAGGACATCGGCCCGCTGCTGCGCGCCGACCATGAGGCACGCGAGCAGCAGGGCGGCGGCGGCGAAGGCGGGGTCGCCGGTGGCGACTTCTTCTCGGCGTTCCGCACGCTTGACGAGATCCACGCGCGCCTCGACCTGTACGCGGTCACGCGCCCGGACCTCGTGACGCCCTTCACCATCGGCAACTCGCTCGAGGGCCGGCCGATCCGCGGCATCCGCATCGGCCGCGCGCCCGCGGGCAGTCCGGTGGTGCTGTTCAACGCCACGCAGCACGCGCGCGAGTGGGGCGCCACCACCACCGCGATGTACATCGCCGACCGCCTGATCGCGGGCGACGGCACCGATCCGCGCATCACCGCGCTCCTCGGCCGCGCGTGGATCGACGTCATCCCCGTGTGCAATCCCGACGGCTACGTGTTCACCTGGACCGGCGACCGCCTGTGGCGCAAGAACCGCCGCGTGAACGGCGACGGCTCGTTCGGCGTCGACCTCAACCGGAACTGGGCTTTCCAGTGGGGCGGCGGCGGCGCGAGCACGATCCCGAGCGACCTCACCTACCGCGGTCCGTCGCCGTTCTCCGAGCCCGAGAGCGCGGCGCTGCGCGACTACTTCATCGCGAACACCACGCTCGCCGGGCACATCGACTTCCACGCGTACAGCCAGCTCGTGCTGTCGCCGTGGGGATACACCACCGCGCCCGCGCCGAACAACGACGCGTTCCTCGCGCTCGGCAACGAGATGAAGGACGCGATCCGGCGGACGAACGGCGTGAACTATACCGCCGGACCGATCGCGTCGACGCTGTACATCGCCAGCGGCAGCTCGGTCGACCATGCGTACGGCCAGCACGGCGTGCCGAGCTACACCATCGAGGTGCGCGACACGGGCGCCTACGGCTTCGTGATGCCGGCGAGCGAGATCCTGCCGAACGCGACGGAGAACCTCGCGGCCGCGCTCGAGCTCGCCGACGCGACGATCGACGGCGCGGTGATCCGCTTCGCCGGCGGCGCTCCCGCGAGCGTGCAGTTCGACGCGCCCGCTCCGATCGTGGCCGAGGTGCGCGCGATCCGCGGGTCGCTGGCCGCGAACGGCGTCACGCTCCACTGGCGCGTGGGCGGCACGGGCGCGTTCACGCAGACGACGATGGCCGCGGTCTCCGGCGCCGCCGGCTCGTTCGGTGCGTCGTTCGGCGCGATTCCCTGCGGCGCGGCCGTGCAGTGGTTCGTGACCGCGCAGACGAGCCTCGGCACCGGCCGCTGGCCGCGCACGCCCGACGCGGTCGCGTCGACGCTCGCGACCTCGGCGAGCGTCACCTTCGAGGACACCTTCGACTCCAACGTGGGCTGGACCGTCGGCGCGGCCGGCGACAGCGCGACCAGCGGCGTCTGGGTGCGCGTCGACCCGGTGGGCACCGCGGCCCAACCCGAGAACGACTCTGCCGACGCGGGCGCCCTCTGCTGGGTGACCGGCCAGGGCGTCGTCGGCGGCGCGGTCGGCGCGGCCGATCTCGACGGCGGCACCAGCACGCTCGTGTCGCCGGTGCTCGACGCGAGCGATCCCGAGTCGGTGGTGTCGTACCGCCGCTGGTACTCGAACAACACCGGCAGCGCGCCCAACGCCGACTCGATGCCGGTGCAGATCTCCGGCGACGGCGGCGCGACCTGGGTGCTGCTCGAGGATGTCACCGAGAACGCGAACGCGTGGGTCGAGAAGTCCTTCCGCGTCGCGGATTTCGTCACGCCATCAGCCAACGTGCGGCTGCGCTTCCAGGCGCGCGACCTCGCCGCGGGATCGGTGGTCGAGGCGGGCGTCGACTTCGTGCGCGTGTACGCGACGAGCTGCCCGCCCGGCGGCGAACCCGCCGACCTCAACGGCGACGGCGCGGTCGACTCGCAGGACCTCGCGATCGTCCTCAACAACTGGGGCAACCCCGGCGAGGGCGACATCGACGGCGACGGCACGGTCGGCTCGACGGACCTGGCGGCGGTGTTGAATGCGTGGGGTTGAGTGACGCGACGCTCGGCGCTGGTGGGCGCGCGACACGCGGGCTGGCCGCGATGACCGCGACGTCTGCGACACCTGTGCCGATTGCATCGTTTGCGCCAACGTTCGCATCTCCGCAGCCTGAGACGATCGCGCCGGCTCGGAGTCGCCATTCGAACCGACGCGCGCCGGTTCAGTGGCATCGCGCGCGACACGGTGCCATGTTCGCTCCGTGACCTCGGGACCGTCTCCAAGAAACGGCAGGAGCCTCATCCGCGGCGCCCTCATCGGCGCGCTGGCGGCCGCGCTTTCCCGAGTCGTCGCGGCGCAATCCTGCCCGCTCTACTTCACCGACTTCGCCTCCTTCGCCGGCCCGCCCGACCTCGCCGAGGGCGACCTGCGGGTGCAGTGGTGCGTCGGCGCCGCCACCATCACGAGCTCGAACTTCTGCAACTCCGGCGGCGCGCTCAAGCTCGACGCATCGGGCGACGACCCGGTGTTCCTGGTCGCGACCGGCGCCGCCGGCTGCACCGCCATCGAGATCCGCTTCAACTACGCGCAGTTCGCCTCGTCGCAGACCATGGTGAAGTACGGCGCCACGACCGCGACCACGGTCAGCTGCACCGCGGCGACGCCGAACACGCTCGGCGCCCTCACCGCCACCGGTGGCGCCTGCACCGCGTTCAGCGCGACCATCCCGCTCAACGGGGCGCCCGGCGTGTGCATCCGCCTCGACCACGGCGCCAACACCAACGCCATCACCATCGACGACCTCGAGATCCGGCGCGTCGGCTGCTGCACCACCGGCGGACACTCCTGCTGCGAAGCCGGCGGCCCCGGCTGCGCCGACAGCGCGATCGCCGCGTGTGTGTGCGCGCAGGACCCGTTCTGCTGCCAGACGCAGTGGGACGCGACCTGCGTCGCCGAGGTCGCGCAGTTCGGCTGCGGCAGCTGCGCGGGCGGCGGCGCGCCCTGCCTCGACGCGCTCGCGCTCGACTTCGGCACGCTCTACCAGGGCGGCAGCATCTGCGCGCGCTTTCCCGCGGTCTTCGAGGCCTGCGAGGGAACCGCGCCCTTCCTCACCTCGAGCCTGGGCTGCGCGTCGACCTCCGACATCGCGATGCGGTTCTCGAGCGGGATCCCGTACTCCGCCGCCGTGACGCGCTGCATCGGCTTCGCATCGCGCAGCGCGCCCGTGCTTGCGTTCACCTACTCGAAGCAGTCGGGCACGCTCGGCCCGCGCGTCGACTACTCGCTCGACGGAACGACCTGGCTCGGCGCGTGGAGCGCCCCCGTGGTGTTCGCCGGCGGATGCGCCTCGGTGCAGCTCGACCTCGCCGCGCTGGCGGGCGAGCCGTCGGTGCGGTTCCGTTTCTCCTCGGGGTCGAGCGTCTCGAACCTCGCGACCTTCGACGACATCGAGCTCTTCGAGGCGGCCGCGGGCCCGCACGCCTGCTGCGAGCCCGGCACGCCGACCTGCGAGGACGCGCAGGTCAGCGCCTGCACCTGCGCGGTCGACCCGTACTGCTGCCAGACCGCGTGGGACGAGGTCTGCATCGCCTACGCCACCATCTACTGCGGCGCGCAGTGTCCCGGCCTGCCGGTCTGCGGCTCGCCGACCGCGGGCGCCTGCACCACCGAGCACGCGACGCCGGCCTGCGCCGACGCCGACTGCTGCGTCACGGTCTGCACGCTCGACGCCTTCTGTTGCGAGACCGCCTGGGACGCGACCTGCGTCAAGGAGTCCAACGCGCTCTGCTTCGCACCCGCCGACGTCGACCGCGACGGACGCGTGGCTGCGGTCGACCTCGCGATCGTGCTCGACACGTGGGGTTCCGCAGGCGGCGCCGCCGACATCGACGGCGACGGCACGGTCGGAGCCGGCGACCTCGCGGCGGTGCTCTCGGCGTGGACGGGTTGAGCGTCGACGCGCGGTCTGACGCACGGCCGGACGCGCGGCCTCACGCGCGGGCTCTCGCGCCGGAACCGATGCCCGCCTCGACCTCGGTCGAACCGATCACGAATCCCGCGCCACGACCCGGTCAGCGAGCTCGAGCAGCAGCTCGCGCGAGTGCGCGCGCTGCGTCTCGGGGAGCCCGCGCTTCGCCTCCTCGACGATCTCGACCGCCTTGGCGCGCGCCGCGTCGAGCGAGCCCGAGCGCACCAGCGCGGCCCGCAGCGCGGCGCCGTCCTTCGCCTCGATGGCGCGGATCGCGGCCATCCGCTCCGCACCGCTCGTCGACGCGATGTGCATGATCATCGGCAGCGTGAGCTTGCCCTTCTCGAGGTCGCGCCCGACCGACTTGCCGACCGTCGCCTCGTCGCCCATGAGGTCGAGCAGGTCATCCTGGATCTGGAACGCGACGCCGAGGTGCTCGCCGAACGCGCGCATCGCGGCCACCTCGGCCGGCCCCGCGCCCGCGAGCTTCGTGCCGAGCTCGCACGACGCGCCGACCAGCACCGCCGTCTTGCGCCGCACGATCTCGAAGTAGGTGTTCGCGTCGAGCCCCGGGTCGTGGCGGCGCGACAGCTGCACCAGCTCGCCCTCGCACAGCGTGTTGGTGACCTCGCCGAGCCGCAGGTTGAGCTCCGGGTCGCCCGCGCGCGAGCACAGGTGGAACGCGTTCGAGATCAGGTAGTCGCCGAGCATCACGGCGGTCTCGTTGCCGCGCAGGAAGTTGACGGTCTGCCCGCGCCGCCGGATCTCGGCGTCGTCGAGCACGTCGTCGTGCACCAGCGTCGACATGTGGATCATCTCGACGGTCGCCGCGATGATGTCGTGCTCCGGACGCAGCGGCTCGCCGTCGCGGGTGAACGAGAGCCCCGAGACGATCACCAGCGTCGGCCGCAGCATCTTGCCGCGGTACCGCTCGACGTGCTTGCACAGGTCGTTCACCGCGGGAAAGCGGCTCAGCAGCTGCGACTCGAACAGCGTCTCCACGCGCGCGAGTCCCGCCGCGATGTCCGCCGCCAGCGCCGTATCGGGGAAAGCTCTCGACATCCCGCCTCCTTCGCGCTCAGCGACGCGCGCGATTCGCCTTCCGGGCCTTCTTCTCCGCGACCAGGTAGGCGATCCAGCCCGCGCAGGCCTCGCCCCGGACCGACGGCCGGAAGACGCCGTTGCCCTCGCCGGTGCGGTGGTTGGTGCCCTCCCAGTAGACCGTGACGCGCTCGAAGCCCGCCTCGCGGAGCATGTCCTGGATCTCGGGCAGGCTGTACAGCCGCCACTCGTAGGTGAACGCGCGCTTCATCTCGCTCCCGTCGGGGAAGCGGAAGTGGATGTGGTTCACCACGTCGCCGGTGATCGGGTTGTACTTGTTCTGGTCCCAGACGTAGGTGAAGCCGTCGAGGTGGCGCTCCTCCTCGACCTCGCTGTGCGCCTCGCTGCCGCCGTAGGCGTCGCAGAAGAAGAGCCCGTCGTCGGCGAGCGACTCGTGCACGCGGCGGAAGTACCGCACGAGCGTCTCGCGCTGCTTGAAGATGAAGTAGCTGAAGTTCATCGCCACGATCGTCTCGACCTTCGGGGTCTCGACCGCCATGACGTCCGCCTGCAGGATCGTGATCCGCGACGAGATCGACTCGGGCAGGTTCGCGCGGTGGCGGTGCTCGCCCCACAGGATCACCGACTCGTCGAGGTCGACGCCGACCGAATGGTTGTCCTTGCGCCGCCGCGCCCACTCGGTGCAGGCCTTCGCGGTGCCGCAGAAGTCCTCGCGCAGCGTCGACGCCAGCCGGCCGCGGAGCTTGCGCCAGGTCTTGTCGATGAAGTCGCACTCGCTCACGACCTCCTGCACGGCGAGTTCGTAGAGCTCGTGGCGGTCGCTGTTGGCGGCCGTGCGCCAGAAGCCGGCGCGCTTGCCGCGCTTCGCGCCCGCCTTCTGCGTGCGCGTGGTGCTGCTCGTGCGGGACTTCGTCGGCTTCTTGGTGGGGTTGGACTTCGCCATGGGTGCTCGATCGCGGGGCTTCGACCGCGGCCTACGACCACGGGCGGTCGGTTCGGAGCGGGAAGCCGAGAAAGATACCGCCCGATGCGGTGCATCGGGCGGCAAGGGGTTCGTCGATCGTGGAGTCCGAGGCCGGCGGCCGCGCGTCAGCGCTTGGTCTTCGACCAGCGGTTGGCCGCGCCGCCGACGCCGTTCTTCGCGAGCAGCGCGCGGTTCGCGGCCACGAGCTGGTTCATCACCTCGGCGTTGAGCGACGCCGGGTGGCCCTGCCAGCGGACGATGCCGTCCGACGACATGATCGCCACGTGCGGGATGCCGCGGATCTGGAAGGCGTTCTTCATGCGCGCCTGCGGGTCGATGCCGACCGCGTACGCGAAGTCGCCCTTGTTGAGCCGGTGCTTGAGCACGCCCTCGTCGAAGTTCGAGTTGGTCTCGTCGGAGATGCCCATGCAGGCGACGTCCTGCGGGTACGCGCGGGCGATCTCGTTCATGTGCGGGATCGCGGCGCGGCAGGGGCCGCACCAGGTCGCCCAGAAGTCGATCACCATGAGCTTGCCCTGGATGTTCGGCTCGTGGTTCCACCACTTCTGGATCGCGGGCGCCGGGCCCGGCTTGCCGCGCAGGTCGGCGGCGCTGCCCACCGAGCCACCGAACTCGGGGAACGCGACGGTCGCGTCGAGCGGCTTCTCCTCGCGCTTGCGGGCCTCGACGGACTCGTCGTACTTCTCGGCGGCCAGCTCCTTGGCGGCGGCGGTGATGCCCTCGTTGCTCAGGCCGGCGTAGCGCACGTTGCCCTGGCGGTCGACGATGTACGCGATCGGGCGGCGGAACGCGCCGAGCGCATCGCACAGCGCGCCGTCGGCGTCGATCACGATCGGCAGGTCGAGCTTGCGCTTCTCGATGGCGGCCTTGGCCTTGTCGGCCGACTCGGGCGTGTGGACCGCGAGCACGACCAGGTCATCGCCCGCGAGCTTGGCCTCGGCGGCGGCGCCCTTGGCCTTCTCGACCGCGACCAGCCCGCCCGCGTTCTTCGAAGTGAAGGTCTGGATCACCACGACCTTGCCGCGGAGCTCCTTGAGTTCCTTGAAGTTGGCATTCAGGAACTCGACGCTCTCGGGCATCGCCGGGGCGGCGAAGCCGACGGCGGCGTCGACCGCGGCGCGGTCCTCCTTCTCGAGCTTCTCGAACCACTTCGCCTTGGCGCGAGCGGCGTCGCGCTCTTCCTTCGCGGCGCGGCTGGAGGGCTTCTCGCCGCGCTTGCGGGAGTCGTCGCTCGTGCCGTCCTTGCCGTCCTTCCCGTCCTTCCCCTCCTTGCCCGAATCCTGCTGCGCCGCGGCGGGGGCGGTGCCCACGACCAGCGGTCCGGCGAAGGCGATGCAGGCGGCGAGCGAGAGACCGAGGAGGAAGAGGCGGTTCTTGATCATGGTGTGCTCCGAGGCGGAAGTGTACCTGTGGAAGTCGGCGCCTCCCCGAACCGGCACACTTTTCCCGCGCAATCCCGATGCGCGGGCGACGCGCTCAGCGCCAGACCGTCATCGCCGCGTTGTCGATGAGCCGCGTGGAGCCGAGCCGGGCCGCGATCAGCGCCCGCGTGGGCCGCTCGAAGCCCGCGACCGGCATCAGCGTGAGCGCGTCGCGCACGACGGCGTACTCCGTCGAAAGCCCGAAGGAATCCAGCGTTTCCCGCATGAGGCGCTCCGCGGTCTCGACCCGCTGCGCCGAGTGCGCGACCTGCAGCGCGCGCGCCAGCGCGATCGCCGCGGTGCGCTCGTCGCTCGACAGGTACCGGTTGCGGCTCGACATCGCCAGGCCGTCGCGCTCGCGGATGGTCGGGCACGGGACGATCCGCAGCCCGCCGAAGCGCGCGCGGTCTGCGGAGACCATGTCCTGCACGAGGCGGAGCTGCTGGTAGTCCTTCTCGCCGAAGTAGGCCGCGCCGGGCTTGACCAGGTCGAAGAGCCGGCCGACGACGAGCGCCACGCCGCCGAAGTGCCCGGGCCGGCACGCGTCCTCGAGTCCCGGCCGGGTCGCGACCTCCGGGAGGCTCAGCGCGTCCGACTCCCCGCGAGCCGCCGCGAGGCCGTTCGGGTAGATCGCGTCCACCGACGGCACGAACACGGCCGCCGCCCCCAGCGGCTCGAGCAGGGCGCAGTCGGCGTCGAGCGTGCGAGGATATCGGGCGTAGTCTTCGTTCGGCCCGAACTGCGTCGGGTTCACGAAGATGCTCACCACGACCGGTCGACCGTCCTGCGCGGCGCGGGTGACGAGCGACCCATGCCCTGCATGAAGGGCGCCCATCGTCGGAACGAAGCCGCACCCGCACAAGTCGGGCGCCTGGAGCTCGGAGGGGTCTTCGATGATGCGCATGGTTCGTGCTCGCTCGGGAGGAAACTCGAAATCCCGATTCTAACGGAGGCCGCCTCCGTTCTCGCGCGGGCGGCGAAGCCCTATGATGAGACTTGGTCGCAACAAGGCGTCGCCCGAGGGGGCGGCTCCTGCGGCCTATCACCTTCCTTCGAGGAGAGATTCCGATGGCAGTCAAACTGCCCATCTACATGGACAACGCCGCCACGACCCGCACCGACCCCCGCGTCGTCGAGGCCATGCTTCCGTACTTCACCGAGAAGTTCGGCAACTCCGCCAGCCGCAACCACAAGTTCGGCTGGGAGGGCGAGGATGCCGTCGACCACGCGCGCGAGCAGGCGGCGGCGCTCATCGGAGCCAGCCCGAAGGAGATCGTCTGGACCAGCGGCTCGACCGAGTCGAACAACCTGGCGATCAAGGGTGCCGCCCGCATGTACGCGAAGGCTCCCGAGGGCCAGAAGGGCCGCGGTCACATCATCACCGCCGCCCACGAGCACAAGGCGGTCCTCGACCCCTGCAAGCGCCTCCAGAACGAGGGCTTCGACGTCACCTTCCTCCAGCCCCCGGCCGACGGCGTGATCACGCGCCAGATGGTCGCCGAGGCCATGCGCGACGACACCATCCTGGTGTCGATCATGTGGACGAACAACGAGATCGGCACCATCAACGAGGTGCCTGAGATCGGCGCGCTCTGCCACGAGCGCGGCGTGATCTTCCACACCGACGCCACCCAGTGGGTCGGCAAGATGCCGACCGATGTCGAGAAGGACCACATCGACCTGATGTCGTGGTCGGGCCACAAGATGTACGGCCCGAAGGGCG